>JARKQG010000115.1 GCA_029974035.1 Eubacteriales bacterium
AAGGCCGCTCGTCGGACCTGAGCCTCCTGCGGCGCAGCCACCCGGCGTCATTAAAAGCAGGGAACCAGCCTAGATAAGCTTTGCCTTAGGCCGGACTTTATGAAGCTACTGAAACCGTAAGCCCGTCTGTGGGCGTGCGGCAGAGGGAACGTCAAAACGCAGACTGCGCTCGGAGATGCTTGGGTACCCGGGTTTTCGGACGGGGGTTCGATTCCCCCCACCTCCACCACAAATCCCTTGGAATCATTGGGTTTCAAGGGATTCCCTTTGTGAGGTTGTTGTCAATCGGCGCATGTTGTACTTGACGCGGGCCTTCGGGAAGGATAAAATGGAATCGATGCATCTTGACCGGTAAACCGGCGGGGACCATACTCCAAGGGGCTTTGGGGAGAAAGCCGTCCGCGCAGCCGGCTTTTTCAATGAGCGTAAGTTAGCTTAAGCTAACTTAGAGCATTTGTCCGATGAACAGCAGGGAGGCCGCCACATGGGAATTCCGGAAATCACCTTCCCGCGGGGGAGCGGCTTGCTCAACGCCGATCCAAACTTCAGCTTTCAGCTGAACCGGGTGATCCAGTGGAACGGCGGGCGGCTGCAGGACATTGTGCCGGTTTCCCCAAATGGTGCCGGATACGGTGGCGGACTGGCTGATCGGCTTAAATGAAGGGACGGTGGTGGTGCATGAAAAAAGACAAGCGGCATCTTCCCCTGTTCGGACCGGGACCGGTCTATGTCGCCGTCATTTTTGCGCTGACTGCCGCGGGGCTTTGGCTGTCGTACGCCGGGCGGCTGGAATCCGGGCATGTGTCGGCGCTGCGCATCCCCTTTTCAATCCTCGGCGTGCTCCTCATCCTCTCCGGTGCTGTTTTGTGGGTGCGGGCGGTTTTTTACGCCAAAATTGACGCGAACATCCGGAAAAACCGCCTGGTCACCGACGGCGTATACGCCTGGGTGCGAAACCCCATCTATTCGGCGTTTTTGCTTCTCTCTGCCGGAGCGCTGCTGTTTGGGTGCAATCTTTGGCTGCTGCTCTTGCCCGCCCTCTACTGGGCATTTCTCACGGTGCTGATGCGCCGCACCGAGGAAAGATGGCTCAATAAAGCTTACGGCGCGGCCTACGCGGCCTACTGTCGGCGCACGAACCGCTGCATTCCCCGTCCGCCCCGGCAACAGTCCGGAGGACTGGATGTTCAAAGGAGGCATCGCTGTCATGGCACATGAGGAAGTCCGGCAGGCGTACCAGATGCTGGGAAAAGAGGCAAGCGCCTACGACGGCATGATCACCTGCTCTACGGCCTTTGGTCAAGCCGTCTGCCGCCTGGTGTGGGCCATGGGAAAGGCGGAAAACGCCCGGTATATTGAGCGGGCGCTGGCGGGCATCCCGGAGGGGTTTTCCGGCAGACTGCTGGAGGTGCCCGTGGGCACGGGGGTGCTGACCCTGCCGGTGTACCGGAATCTCCCCCGCGCGGACGTGACCTGCCTGGATTACTCGGCGGAGATGATGGCCACCGCGCAGAAACGGGCGAAGCTGCTCGGGCTGAAAAACGTCCGCTTTCTGCGGGGCGACGTGGGCGCGCTGCCCTTTGCGGACGGGAGCTTTGACATCGTGCTGTCCCTCAACGGGTTTCATGCCTTTCCGGACAAGGAGGCTGCGTACCGGGAAACCTATCGGGTGCTGAAACCCGGCGGAACCTTCTGCGGCTGCTTTTACATCCGGGACGAAACGCCCCGCACAGACCGCTGGATCCGCCGCTTTTACGAGCCGAAGGGCTTCTTCACCCCGCCCTACGAAACGGCGGGAAGCCTGAAAGCCCGGCTTTCCGGGATGTACAACCAGGTGGCATTCAGTACGGTCAAGTCCATCGCATCCTTTACCTGTCGAAAGGGGATAACCGATGCTGCGTAAATTCTTCCAGAACACCCGAAAGCCCACGGGCCTTTTGGGCCGCCTGATGCTCCGCACCATGAACGGCGGCCATGCGCCGCTCTCGAACTGGGGCCTTTCGCTGGTCCGCCCCGCGCCGGATGCCCGCGTGCTGGACGTGGGCTGCGGCGGGGGCGCGAACGTCGCCCGGTTGCTTTCCCTCTGCCCCAAGGGTTTTGTGGATGGTATTGACTATGCTCCGGAGAGTGTCGCGTTCAGCCGAAAGGAAAACGCCGCGGAATTGGGCAGGCGCTGCGACATCCGGCAGGGCGACGTGGGCGCGCTGCCCTTTGAGGCGGGTTCTTTTGATCTGGTCACGGCTTTTGAAACGGTGTACTTCTGGCCGGATTTGGATAAGGGCTTCGCTGAAATCCTGCGGGTCTTAAAGCCCGGCGGGCAGTTTCTTCTGGTCTGCGAGTCGGATGACGTGGCAGATAGCAAATGGCCCGATCTCATCGACGGCATGAGGATTTATGCGGGGGAGGATTTGCGGGCCCGGCTGGAGCGCGCCGGCTTTGCCGCCGTCCACCTTACGCGCGGCAAATCCGGATGGATTGCGCTCGTTGGGGAACAGGGGCGAAAAGCATGAGAGCAGCCGAATGCATATCAGAATCACATCCGAAAGAAAGTGTGGTGTACAGCGTATGAAACGAACCGGCTTACCCGATTACGCCAATTGGATTCCCAAAAAACTTGTGACGAGCCTCGGCTTGGTTGCCGCGCTGTTTGCGCTTTTGTTTGTGCTGAGCTTCCTGTTTCCGGGCGGAGCCCTGCTGCTTGCTTTGCGCGTCGTGCTGGGCGCGGCGGCGGTTTTTGTGCTCCTATTTTTGGCCTACATGGCCCGGGCGCGAAGCCTTCTGTCCTACGAGGGCGGCGGCGTGCAGGGCAAAATTCTGGACAACGTCTTACGCTATCTCGGCTGGGACGGGCGCGGAACGCTCCTGGACATCGGCTGCGGCAGCGGCGCCATGACCATCAAGGCGGCAAAGAAATTTCCCGCCGCCCGGTGCGTCGGCATGGATTACTGGGGCGCGGTGTGGGATTACGCCAAGGAGCAGTGTGAGCAAAACGCCCGTCTGGAGGGCGTCGCCGAACGGACATCGTTTCAAAAAGGGGACGCCGCGCATCTGGATTTCCCCGATGAAACCTTTGACGCCGCGGTCAGCAATTTTGTGTTCCACGAGGTGCGTACCCAGCCGGACAAACTGGCCCTGATCCGGGAGGCGTTGCGGGTCTTAAAGCCCGGCGCGCCGTTTGCGCTTGAGGATGTTTTCTTCTCCCGCAAGCACTATCCCGATCTGGAGGGGATGGTCCGGGCGCTGTCGGGGGATGTCGCCGAGATCCGCTTTGTGGACACCCGGAAAAACGACTTTGTGCCGAAGCTTCTCCGCACGTCCATGGTGGCGGGGGACATGGGCCTGATCTGCGGCAGGAAATAGTGCCGTCCGGCGGACAATCTTCTCGCGTGGATTGGGAGGGGTGATTTTGAGGGCTTTGATTCAATCCAGGGACGGCTTTCAAAGCCTGCTTCGCCGCCTGTGCGACAAAAGCGTGACGGACGGATGCGGCGCGCGCATGACGCTCTCCGCCCAATACGGAGAGGGCGAGCTGCGCAGCGTACGCCTGTCGCCGCACGCGAGCGTCATGGTTTCCGATCTGCGCTTTCGCGACGGGCTTCTGGTTTCCTATCGGCTGCCCAGGGACCATACGGAGATATCCCTGTGCATGGACGGCGCGATGCGCGCGCTTGAGACGGATGCGCTCGAGGTCAATTTCGGCAAAGGCGAGCTGTGCGTCCTGGCGCCCGGCGGGGATGGCGAAGAAAGGTCCGGCGAAATGGCGTATCTTGCGGGGCGCCGGTACAGGGGCATTTCGCTCGCCTTCAGCGGCATGTGCGCGGACTGCCTCTTCGGAGAGGGCGCGGGCGATTCCTGGGCGGAGGCCGCCGACCAATGCGCGCCTTTGAATGAGCGGGGGTTTTTCAAAACGGAATCCCCCGCGGCGCTTCAGGCCGCCTTCCGGCAAACGGAAAGCCTTTTCTCATCCGGCGGCGCGCCCGGCCTGCTCGCAAAATCCAGGCTCATGGAGGTTCTGGCGCTGACCGCCCGGGAGCTTTCCGGGGATTCGGGCGCGCTTTTGCTGGACGGGTATGAAGCCGCCCAAATCCGCCGGGCGCGGACCATCCTTGAGGAGAACATGGCAAACCCGCCCTCTGTCGGCAGCCTGGCCGCGATGCTCGGCCTCAACCGCAACAAGCTGCAGCGCGGCTTCCGGCAGATTTACGGGGATACCGTATTTGGTTTCCTGCGGGAAATGCGGATGCAGCGCGCGCGCACGCTGCTTATGGCGCGCTCCATGTCGGTGGAAAGCGTCGCCGCCTTTGTGGGGTATACAAGCGTAAGCCAGTTCCGCGCCACCTTTCAGGATCGGTTTGATATGCTTCCCTCCCAGTGCCGGATCTTTTCTTCGTGACGGGTCCATAGCGCGCTTGTGCGTCCTCCGGTCTTTTTTGTGCTTTTCGGGGCCTGGAAGTTAGACTAAACTAACGTACAATGCTCTCCGGATACATCGTGGACCGGAGGGCGCTCTCTTGCTGAAATTCTTGAAAAACGGCTTTATCCTTTTGTTGTCGCTCGTCCGGAAGGCGGACAGGAAAAACCTGCGCCGATCGGTCGCCGCAGAATTTCTGTCCGTCCTTGCGGGCGTATTTCCCATATTTGCGCTGTATGAAATCGTAAAGGCGCTTGCCTCCGGGCGCGCGCCCATGAAGGCCATGCCCTGGGCCATCGCGGCCTTTGCGGCGATTCTTCTCAAAACGCTCTTTCACGGCGCCGCGACGCGCTTGTCCCACCAAGTGGCGTTTGATACGCTGTACGCAATCCGCGTGCGCCTCGTGGAAAAGCTTGCGCGATTGCCGATGGGGTATCTGGTCAAGATGCCTTCCGGAAAAGTCAAGAGCATGGTCTTTGACGATGTGGAAACGCTGGAGCAGTTTTACGCCCACCATGTGCCCGACATTCTGGGCGGGCTGGGCGTGCCCGCGCTGATGCTTTTCTTGGCGCTGATTCTGGACGTGCGAATCGGCCTTGCGATGATTCTGCCGCTTGCGCTCTACTTTTGGACCGTCAACCGGATGAATCAAAAGCAGCGGCGCAACTTTCCCGGGTTTTTCCGCGCCTCGAAAAATCTGAACGCCCGGCTGACGGAATACATCACCGGGATGAAAGAGATCCGCATCTTTGCCGGCGAGGAGAAATCCTATGGGCGGCTCGGCGAGGCCGCGGGCGCGTATCAGCGCTTTACGCTGAACTGGTTTCGGGAGTGCTGGCCGGAAATGGCGCTTTCCGCCGCGCTGGTGGGCACGGTGGCGGCGTTTGTCTTTCCGGCGGCGGGTTCTCTGTACCTGAGCGGAGAAGCGACATTGCCGGAATTGATCCTGTATCTATTCATTGCGCTGGACATCGGGCAGCCGATGGTGAAAATCACCCAATATTTCGACATACTGAGCCTGAACATCCAGGCGGCGGAAGGGATTCAATCCGTTCTGAACCTGCCGGAGCTGACGGCCACGCCGTCCGGACGCCGCCCCGCGGGGCACGCCATCCGGTTTGAGCATGTGCGCTTCGCCTATGGGGACAGGGACGTTCTGACGGATGTCAGCTTCACCGCGCCCGAAGGCAAAGTCACCGCGCTTGTGGGGGAATCCGGCGGCGGCAAGAGCACCGTCGCAAGGCTGATCGCGCGGTTTTGGGATGTGAAGGAGGGCGCGGTCACGATCGGCGGTGCGGACATTCGCGAACTGCCCATCGAGGAACTGAACGGGCTTGTTTCCTATGTTACGCAGAACGCGACGCTTTTTGAAATGAGCATTGCGGAGAACATCCGCCTTGGAAAACCCGGCGCCTCAATGGAAGCGGTGGCCGCCGCGGCCGACGCCGCCCAGTTGGGCGATTTTGTCCGCGCGCTGCCCAAGGGATATGACACCGTGGTGGGCGCGGGCGGCGTGCGGCTCTCCGGCGGCGAAGGGCAGCGCGTGGCCGTCGCCCGGGCCATTCTGAAAAACGCGCCCATTCTCCTTCTGGATGAAGCGACGGCGTTTGCGGACGCGGAAAACGAGGACAAGATGCAAAAGGCGCTGGCGCACCTAGCAAAGGGGCGCACGGTGGTGCTGATCGCCCACCGCCTGAACACCGTGCGAAACGCCGACAACATCCTTTTGATGCAAAAAGGAGAGATCATCGCCCAGGGCACGCACCGCGCGCTGCTTGAAAACCCCGTCTACCGACGCATGTGGGCGGCGTATGAGCGCGTTCAAAGCTGGCGCGCGGGGGAGGAGGTTTCCGTATGATCCGTCTGATTCGGAAGCTGTACGGTCTGGCCGGGGAAAAGAGGCGCGACCTGCGCGCGGCGGCGCTTTTGCAGGCGCTGGAGGCCATGTGCGAAAGCGGTGTGTATCTGATCATCTTCCGGACGGTGGCGAGTCTGCTTCAAGGCATCTGGGATCAAGGGGCGCTCGTGCGCGCGTCGCTGATCCTGCTCGGGCTTTTCGCGGCACGCTGTCTGCTGGAATACTTTGTCAACCGACTGCAGAGCGCGGCCGGGTATGACATCATGGGCCGTGTCCGCCTCAGCGAGGCGGAGAAGCTCCGGCATCTGCCCATGGGGCGCTTTCTGGGGGAGAGCCTCGGCGCGCTCTTGTCTGCGTTCACCAGCGACATGGCCTATGCGGAGATGTACTGCATGTCCACCGTCACGCGCTTTACGGCGGGCATGGCCATGGTGATCGTGGCCACGCTGATGATGCTGTTTGTAGACCTGCGCATGGCGCTGATCGCCGTATCGGGTTTTTTGCCGGCGCTTTTCGTCTACCGGTATGCGCGGCGATTGTTTGAACGGTCGGGCGTGCTTCGGCAAAAGACGCAGCAGGGTGCCATCGGTGCGGTGCTCGAATACGCCTCCGGCATGGAGACGATCAAAACCTATCGCGTGGGCGAGGGCGCTTTGGACAAGGTGAAAAATGCGCTGGCCGCGCACCGGGATACCTCCGCGCGCTACGAGCTGATGGCGCTCAACCCCATGATGCTCTACCAGCTTTGCGTTCGCGCGGGAATGGGGCTGATCTTTGTGGGCGGGCTTGCGCTTTATGCGGCGGACGCGGTAACGCTGAACGTGTATCTGTTCTTTCTGATCATCAGCCAGAAGTATTACGCCCCCGTCGAGGCAATTTTTCTGGATTATGGGGTTCTGAACCTGGTGGGCATTGCCTTTCAACGCATTGACGAGCTGGGCGCCTATGCCCCGCTCCCGGACAAGGGGAAGGCCCGCGTTATGGGAACGGACATCGCCTTCCGGGATGTGCATTTTGGCTATCCGGGCGCAAAGTGGGATGCGCTCCGCGGCCTGAATGCGGCGCTTCTGCCCAACGCGCTCAACGCCATTGTCGGCCCGTCCGGAAGTGGAAAGACGACCATGCTCCACATGATCGCGCGGTTCTGGGACGCAAGCGAAGGAAAACTTCAAATCGGCGGCGTGCCCATTGCCTCCATCGCGTATGCGGAATTGATGAAGTCGGTCGGCGTGGTCTTTCAGGATGTATACCTGTTCGCGGACACCCTCAGGGAAAACATCCGCATGGGAAAGCCCGACGCCACCGATTTGGAAATCCTGCGCGCGGCAAAGCTGGCCTATCTGGAGGATGTGATCCAAAACCTGCCCGAGGGGCTGGATACGCCTCTGGGCGAGGGCGGCAACACCCTCTCCGGCGGCGAGAAGCAGCGCGTGGCCATCGCCCGGGCCATTTTGAAGGACGCGCCCATCATTTTGCTGGACGAGGCGTTCTCCAGCCTGGACGCGGAAAACGCGTGGGCCATCCAGCGGGCCGTCGGCAACATGACCGCCCGGAAAACCGTGGTGATGATCGCCCATACGCTCTCCCACATTCAGAATGCCGCGCGCATTGTGGTCGTTTCGGACGGCCGCGCGGACGCCTGCGGAACCCACGCGGAGCTGATGGCGGGCGGCGGCGTATACCAAAGGCTGTGGGAGCGGGAGCACGCCGCAAAGGAATGGAGGCTCGGCGCGCCGTGAAGAGGATTTTTGAAAGGGCGGGCATCGGCATAGCGACGCTTTTTCTATTGACGGTGGCTTCGTTTTTGCTGACGCGGCTCTCACCCATTGACCCGGCGGAGGCATACATCCGGCTTCATACCATTCAGGTGACGCCGGAGGCGCTCAGCGCGACGCGCGCCCAGCTGGGGCTGAACGATCCTTTGCCCGTTCAGTACGCAAACTGGCTTCGGTCGGCGGCGCGGCTTGACTTTGGCGCGTCCTTTGTAACCGGGTCGGCCGTCTTTGACGAGTTTCTGTTGCGCGTTCCCCGGACAGCCCGCCTGATGGGGTTAAGCGCCCTGATGCAGGCGGCGGGCGCGCTCCTTCAGGGAAGCGCTCTGTACCTCCTCCGGGATGGGTTTTCCGGGAAAGCGCTTCAACTGCTCGCGCTGTGCGGCCTTTCCATCCCGCCGTTTCTCACGGGGATTGCCATGCTGGATCTTTTTGCGATGCGCCTGCGCGTCACCAGCGTACTGGGGGCGGGGGCGATCTTCCCGGCCCTGTGCGCGGCGGTGATCCCCGTATGCTTTTTCGGGAAAATGCTCAAGACGGATCTCGGCCGCCATATGCGCTCCGAATGGGCGGAGTACGCCCGGCTGCGCGGCCTTTCGGAGCGGCGCATCCTGCTCGGGCACGCCATGCCCCACTCTGTTTCCGCGCTGATCCCCAGCTTTTTCAAGATGCTTGGCAAACAGTTTGCCGGGGTTGGGATCGTGGAAACGGTCTTTTCTTACCGGGGCATCGGCAATTTCATCATTGAAGGCATCGTACACCATGACGCGCCGGTGATCAACGCCTCCATCCTGTTTCTCGCGCTGGCGGTTTTGGCGGCGGATCTTCTGGCCGGGACGGCGCGGGCGTTTATGGGCCGGGGCGGGCGGCGCGCGGCGGGAGAAGCGGCATGAAGCGGCGCGGACGAACGCGGCGGATCTCCGTTGCCGCGGCGGTTGTTGTCCTTGTTCTTCTGGCCTTCGGATGGCTAATCGCGCCCAACGATCCGGACGCGCAGCACATCGCCATGCGGCTGAAGGGGGCAAGCAGCCTGTATCCCATGGGGACGGACGCCCTCGGCCGGTGCGTTCTTTCGCGGCTGATGTACGGCGGGCGGACCACGCTTTTTGTCGTGCTGACGGGCCTTTTTCTGACGTTTGCTTTCGGCACGGCGATGGGGCTGATACACGGCGCGGCGGGCGGGCGGCTCCGCGGCGCGCTGGATGTCGTAACCAACCTGTTTACGGCATTCCCGCCGATGCTGTACGCCATCCTTATGGCAGGGGCGTGGGGCGGCGGCGCGGCCGTCATGATCGCCGCCATCTTCCTTTCCACGTGGGCCCTTCTTTCGCGGCTGATCCGGACGCGCACGGAGGAAGAGCTGGGGCGCGCCTACGCGCTGTGCGCCGTGACCGCCGGGGCGGGGCGTGCGCGGCTTCTCGCGCGCCACATTCTGCCCAATATCCTGGGGGACGCGCTCGGCTTTCTGACGCTGACGGGCGCGGACATGGTAATGCTGATGACCGGCCTTTCCTTCGTGGGCATCGGAATGGGTACGGACATCATTGATTGGGGTGCCATGATTGCCGACGGACGCGCCGGCATGATGCAAAATCCCCTGCTGGTATGGGCGCCCGCGGCCGGGATTTTTCTGATGACGTTTTCACTGTACGCGCTTGGAGAGCGGATTGGCCCGGGGAGGGATTTGTAATGCTTGCGGTTTCCAACCTCCGCGTGCGTGCGGGCGGCCGCGAGATTCTGCGCGGCGTGAGCCTGACGCTCAAAAAAGGGGAGATGGTGGCGCTGACGGGCGCGAGCGGATGCGGCAAGACCACGCTCATCCGGGCCATTTCAGGAATTCTTCCAAAGGCATATCGGCTTTCCTGCGACTATATGGGCGTGGACCAAACCGGACTTTCGGCGGCATGCCCTGCGAAATGGCGCGCGGCGTGCGGCACGAGCTTTGGCTACATTCCGCAAAACCCGATGCTGGCCTTCGACCCGCAAAAGACCATCGGATGGCAAATGGCCGAAACGTTTCTTTTGAAAGGGCAAGCGGGGCGAACAAACGCGGCGTGTTTTTCGGAGAAGATGCTCAGGCGCGCGGGGCTTCCCGATGCGAAGCGGGTGCTTGATTCCTATCCGCGCGCGCTGTCCGGCGGCATGCTGCAGCGGGTTGCGGTGGCGATTTGCGCGGGGCTGAAAACCCGGTATGTCTTTGCGGACGAGCCCACCGCGTCGCTGGATGAAAAAAGCCGGGAGACGGTATGGACGCTCATTCAAACGATGCGCTCGGACGCGGGCGTCCTTCTGATCACCCATGATCCCGCGCTTCTGAAAGGCAGCGACAGCGTGCTTCTGATGGCCGAAGGCCGGATCATCGCGCGCGGAACGCCGGATCATGTGCTGAAAGATGCGCAAAGCGATTGGGCCCCCAAATTCCTGGCGGCCATGAAAGCGGAAGAGGAGGGAAACGCGGGTTGGAAGGAATTGTGATTCAAGAGGTTTCGAAGGCGTACGAGATTCGCGGACAGCCGCCGCTTTGCGTGCTGCGCGATCTCTCCCTGAGCGTCGCGCCGGGCGAATTTGTTGCCCTGGCGGGCGAAAGCGGGGGTGGAAAGAGCACGCTGGCGCGGCTGATCCTGGGCATCGAGCAGCCCGACGCGGGTAAAATTTGGGTGGATGGCACGGACATTAATTCCCTTTCCGGCGCCGGCTGGCGCGGGATGCGCGCAAGCCTGCAGGGCGTATTTCAGGATGCGGGCGGCGCGCTGAATCCGGGCATGAGCGTGCTTTCCAACATGACGGAGGGCCTCAAAAATCTGGGGCATTTGAATGCGCGCAAAAGAAAGGAAGTAGTTCTCGCGCTGATGGATCGGCTGGGGCTGGAACAAAGCGCGCTCCATACGCCACCCCGCAGCTTGAGCGGCGGTCAGCAGCGGCGCGTGGCACTGATCCGCGCGCTGGCGGTGCGCCCCAAATATCTGATTCTGGACGAGATCACCAGTGGGCTGGACCTGATCGCCCGGGACAGCCTGGTGAAAACCCTTGCCGGCTATCGCGACGCGCACGCGCTGGGCTGCCTGCTGATTACCCACGACTTGGGCGCGGCCCGGCGGCTGGCGGACAGAATCCTGTTTCTGAGGGACGGAAAGATTCAAACCACATGGGTCAAGCAGAAGGAGGCTATTTCATGAAAACGGGAACAAAACGGTTTCTCGCCGCGCTTTTTGCGGCCATCCTGGCGGCGCTTGGCGCCTTTTCCGGCGCGCTGGCGGAGGGATCGGCGCGCACGCTGACCATCGGCTTTGGACACGCGCTGGAAAATTACGCTCCGACCACCGCGTATGAAACCAAATCCACCATGGCAAACCTGGCGTACGAAACCATCGTCCAATACGAAAACGGGGAGATCGTTCCCTGCCTGGCTGAGAGCTGGGCGTGGAACGGGGATGGAACCGTGCTGACGCTGAATGTGCGAAAGGGCGTCAAATTCCACGACGGCGAACCCCTCGACGCCGAGGCGATGGCCAAAAACCTTCGCTGGGCCAACGCCAACCCGCTGTACGGTTTTTTTAAGGGCATTTCGCTGATCGAGCGCGTCGATGTGATCGATGCGTATACGCTAACGGTCACCTATCCCAGCCTCTATTACGCGGCGCTTCAGGATCTTTGCTCTCCCGTGCAGATGGGCATCGTTTCTCCCGCCATGCTGGACATGGAGAAGCTTGATTCCATGAACGGCACCGCCGGCACCGGTCCCTACGCCTACGACCACTACGATACGGAAAAGGACGCGGCGATCTTCCGGAAAAACGCGGAATACTGGGGCGGCGACGCCAAGTACGACGAGGTGATCGTCCGCAACATCCCCGACGCCGCCGCTCGGCTGATGGCGCTTGAGGCCGGGGAAATTGACATGATCTTCGGTTCCGACTGGATCAGCTATGACGACTACGAGCGCGCCGTCGCCATGGAAAACATTGCGGGCAAGACCTCTGAAAGCGACGTGCGCACCCGCGTGATCGTGCTCAACGCCGCAAATGAAGCGCTCGGCGACGCGAAGGTTCGCAAAGCCATCGCCTGCGCCGTGGACAAACAGGGCATCGTGGAGGGGTTCATGCACGGCTACGAAGCGGTTGCAGATCAGCCGCTGAGCGCCTCCCTTCCGTACTGCGACGTCCAGATCCGCACCGTTCAGGCTTATGACATGGAACAGGCGGCCGCGCTTTTGAAGGAGGCTGGGTGGAGCGATACCGACGGAGACGGCATTTTGGATCAGGACGGCGCCGCGCTTTCGCTCACGTTCAAATATCCCCAGGAGCGCGCGCTCAACGCCGAAATGGCCGAGGTCGTCAAAGCGTCGCTTGGCGAACTGGGCATTCAGGTGGAAACAATCCCCATGGAGTACATGCTCTGGGCGCAGGCGACCATCTCCGGGGATTTTGACATCAGCATCAACACCACCAACGGGCATCCGTATGACCCGCAGAACGTGGTCAACGCCATTCTCTCCGGCATGGACGGCGCGTATCCGTCCATCCTCGCGCTCCCGGATGGACAGGCGATGATCGATAAAGGCCTGAAAACCCTCGGCACGAGCGACGAAGCGGTCGTGAATGAAATCTATTCGGAGCTCATCAATTACCTCCTGGAGAACACCGTCAACATCCCGGTATCCACCCAGAAGGAAGTGGTGCTCTACCGCGGCGACCGCATTTCGGATGTGGCGTTTGGCGGCGCGACCAACCTGTTTGATGTCTTTGGGGTAGCTTGGGCACAGTAGCGAAGCCCTCCACGATGGACAAGAAGGCCCCTCGCCATTCTCCGCGTGGCGGGGGGCCTTTGCATGGTGAAAAAGTCAGACGGATTCGGCGTACTTCCCGAAGATGCAGCGCACATCGCCGTCCGCGTCCCACTTCCCGCGGGAATATCCGAGAGCGATCAGCGCCTCTTGCGGGGCGAAAATGCGGGCAAACAGAGGACGGCATTCACAGACGCCCGGGAAGGTTGAGAACGCCGGCAGGCGCGCATTCGGTGGGTACACCCAAAACCTACCGGAGACGGCAATGCGATAAACACACTTAGCGAATAAGCTCATAAATAGCCATTTTTACTTATTGTCTATATCCATAAAAAGAAGTAGTATTGTTACAGAATCAAGTTTTCCCATTTCCGTGTCCGGAGATGACGCGGCACACGAACGGATGCCCGGGGGCGGATGCGCGGGCAGGAGGTTTGTTTGACTGAATTTGAGGAGCTGGCGCTGAAAAAGATAACCAAGGATTACTTGGTTGATTGCGTATACGCACATATAAATACGCTGTCAGGAAGATACGGGATAAGCAACGCCGAAATCAGCATGCATGTCGGCTGGGACCCTGCCGGTTTTAACCAGAAGTACAATCGCAGCAACGATTTGCGCATCACGACGTTTATCAAAATCTACGTCGCCCTTACGGAGCTGGTCGCCGAAAAGGAGCGCGAGATGGGCATGGGAGAGTTCGTGCTGTCCGAAATACGCCTGGGCGATCTCATCACCGACGAAGAGTTGGCCGTCGGCGCGCTGTTCAATCATATCAGCGCCGTGGCCGAGGGGAAAGCCGAGTTCCTTGAAAAGGACAAATATATGGAAACCTACCGGCGCATGAGGCCCTTTGTGCTGGTCAGCAAAAAAAACAAGCGATACAGTGACCGCGAGATCGACGTCTACATTTACTACTATAAGGCGACCGCCACGCTTGGACATTAGGCACGGTTGCTTTGGAGGATTTATGCAGAAATTCGTAAACGACCAGAACAGCATGGTGGATGAGTCGATCTCTGGTTTTGTCAAATGCTATCCCGATGTCGTGAGCCATACGCCTTGCGCCCGCACGCTCAAGTATGTGAAGGCGCCCGTCGCGGGCAAGGTCGGCGTGGTAAGCGGCGGGGGATGGGGGCACGATCCCGCTTTTATGGGTTACATAGGAAAGAACATGCTTGATGCCGTGGCCGTTGGCAATACGTTTACGCCGCCGTCTGTGGAATCCTTCTGCGAGGCGTTTCGGGCCGCGGACGCCGGCAGGGGCGTGGTGCTGATCTACGGGAATTATCCAAAGGATATTGTTAATGCTGAAAAGGCCATTCAGATTGCCGCCGCGGAGGACATTCGCGTGCTGAGCATTGTTGCCAACGATGATATAGCAACTGCGGATCATTCGACGCGCAGGGGGACAACCGGCGAGGTGTTTCTGTGGAAGGTCGGCGGCGCGGCCGCCGCGCTGGGCTACGGCCAGGATGAGGTCGCGCTGGTGACTCAAAAGGCGCTTGCCAATACGCGTTCTATCGGCGTGGGCATCGCCAGCTGCATTATCCCGGAGGTTGGGCGGCCCAACTACCTGATTGAGAAGGGCACGATGGAAATTGGCGTGGGGCACCATGGCCTTCCGGGCAGCGACACCTGCAAGCTGAAGACGGCGGATGCCACGGCTGAAATTATGCTGAGTGAAATTATGCGCGACATGGCGCTCGCCCGGAGCGAGCAGGTGGCGGTCATCGTGTCCGGCCTGGGCAACACGATGCTCAGCGAGCTGCATATCCTCTTTGACCGGGTCTACGACATGCTGAACGAGCGGGGAATCGGGCTTCACAGGGCGTATGTCGGGAATTACTTTACGTCGCTGGACATGATGGGTGCGACGCTTACCCTCATGCGCGTGGACGATGAACTGTGCCGTCTGCTGGACCATCCGGGCTATCCGGCGGCCCTGACCCATTTCCTCCGCTGACACCGCTGCGCATTGAACCGATAGGAGAATGAGCATGAGTCTGCTTGAACTCAAGGGCATCCGAAAGAGCTACTATGGGGTGGAAGTACTGCATGGCGTGGACTTTTTGCTCAGGCCGGGCTGTGTGCATGCGCTGATGGGGGAAAACGGCGCCGGAAAATCCACATTGGTCAAGGTGATTGCTGGAATTCACCGCTGCGATGCGGGCGAAATCCTGTTGGAGGGCGTGCCTGTCGCCATTGATTCTCCGCTGAAGGCGCGGGAGATGGGCATATCGATGATTCACCAGGAGCTGTCGCCGGTGCTCGAAATGAGTGTTGCCGAAAACATTTTTTTGGGGCGTGAACCCAGGCGCATGGGTTTTCTGGATTACAAGACGCTCTACCAGCAGACGGAGGAACTCCTGTCCAAGTTGAAAATACCCATCAGTGCCCGGACCAAAATGAAAAGTCTCCGCGTGGCAGACCAGCAGATGGTGGAAATCGCCAAGGCGATCTCCCAGAACGCAAAGATCGTCATCATGGACGAGCCCACCTCCGCCATCACCGACCGCGAAGTGGACAGCCTGTTCAGCATGATTGCGGACTTAAAGGCCCGCGGCACAGGCATCATATACATTTCCCACAAGCTGGACGAAATCCTCAGAATTTCCGATGAAATATCCGTGCTGCGCGACGGCACCAACGTCAACACGTGGCGTGCGGACGAGGTGGACAACGAGACCATCATCCGCAGCATGGTCGGCCGTGAAATCAGAGAACAGTTTCCCAAGACCAAGTCCGAAATATCCGACACGATTCTCGAAGTCAGAAACCTGACCCGGGCGGGTCAGTACGAGGACATCAGCTTTACGCTGCGCCGCGGAGAAATCCTTGGTTTTGTGGGCCTCGTGGGCTCGGGCCGTACGGAATTGATGCATTCCCTGTTCGGCCTGACCCGACCCGACAGCGGGCAGATACTGCTCGAGGGCCGGGAAGTCAGCTTCAGGCGCCCGCGGGACGCGATTCAGGCCGGAATCGCCTATGTGACGGAGGATCGCAAGGGCGAGGGGTTGGTCATGCCGATGAGCGTGCGCAACAACACCACGCTGCCAACGCTGCGCGGCTTTACCAATCGGGGTTTGATCAGCCGCCGGCGGGAGGACAGGGCGGTGGAGGAGCGCGTGCGCGCGCTGAACATCAAGCTGACATCGCCCCGCCAACTGGTCAAGTCCCTGTCCGGCGGGAACCAGCAAAAAGTCGTGCTGGCCAAGTGGATTCTCGCCGCACCCCGCATTATCATCTTTGACGAGCCGACCCGCGGCATCGATGTGGGCGCCAAGGCGGAGATATACCGGATCATGTGCGATTACGTCGCCAAGGGAAACGCCGTCATCATGGTTTCTTCGGAAATGCCGGAGGCCATGGGGATGAGTGATCGGCTTATCGTGCTGAGCAACCACAGAAAAAGCGGCGAAATGTGCCGGGAAGACTTCTCCCAGGAGCGCATTGTGCAGCACCAGTTCATGTACATGTAGCGTACGGCGGCGAATTTCATGCGATGAGTAGGAGAGAGCAAAATGACGGACAAGCAGATTCGGGCACAGACATTGCCCCGCGACACCGGCATGACTCGCAAGCAGTTTATATCCACGTTTGGCTCGCTGATCGCCTTGGTGCTGCTCATCGTGCTGATGAGTGTGCTGAAGAGCAACTTTCTAAGCGCAACCAACATTCGGAACGTGCTCAGGATTGCCTCTATCAACGGGCTTTTGGCCATTGGCATGACGTTTGTCATTCTGACCGGCGGGATTGACCTGTCCGTGGGGGCGATCATGGGCTGCGCGGGCATGTTTTCGGCATACTTTGCGCAAAACAGCATGGGCTATCCCTGGTACGTGGGTGTGCTGGTGGGCCTGGGAATGGGGTTTGTCATTGGCCTGTTCAACGGCGTCAGCATTTCCTATCTGAAGGTTCCGGCCTTCGTCGGTACGCTGGGCGCGATGTCCATCGCCAAGGGCATGACATTCCTCCTGACCAACGCGAAGCCCATACCAAGCCTGAACACCACGTTCAAGAGCATCGGCGGCGGCGAGATTTGGGGTTGGCTGCCCATACCGATCGTCATCATGGCGGTGGTGCTGCTGATTTGCTTCATCCTGCTTTATAAAACCCGATACGGGCGCTACGTGTTTGCCGTCGGCGGCAACCTGAATGCCGCCCACGCCTCCGGCATCGACACCCGAATGATCACCTGTTCGGTGTATGTGATTTCAGGCATTCTGGCCGCGCTGGCGGGCATCATCACCACGGCCCGCGTCACTTCCGGCGTCACGTCCACGGGCGATGGCTACGAAACCAACGCCATTGCGATGGTCGTCATCGGCGGCACGAGCCTGGCCGGCGGGCGCGGCAGGCTGTGGGGTACGATTGTCGGCATCCTGCTGCTCCAGTGCCTGACAACCGGCCTTGATATGCTGGCGGTCAACGCCTATTACCAGCTCATCATCAAAGGCTTCGTCGTCATCGGTGCCGTCATGCTCGACGGGCTCAGTTCCGACCACTGAACGCAACATTTTGAAAGCATTCATGCCGTGGCAGCGCGACGCCGCGGCCCCGAATGGGGCGCAGAGCACCGAAAGGGGCGCCCCCAAGCTTTGTTTACCCTGCGGCGCGCCGCACTTGCCGGACTGAGATGCGTGCAACCACGAGATAATCGCGAAAGCGGTTAATCAATAGATAGGAGGGTACCTTGATGAAGAAATCCGTGCGAATCCTTACGCTCCTCGTCGCCCTGATGATGCTCTCGTTTGCCTTTGCCGCCAGCGCCTCCGCGCTGAAGATCGGCGCGACCTACTACAGCCTGCAGAACGAGTTTACCATGCGCATGGACAACGCCGGCAAGAAGTACTGCGAGGAAAACGGCATTGAGTTCCTGTCCTACGACGGCAACTACGACGCGGCAACCCAGCTCAGCCAGGTGGAAACGATGATTGCCGACGGCTGTGATGCCATCATTCTCAACCCGCAGGATGCCATTGCCTGTGCGGCAGCCGTGGAGCTCGCGCACAAGGCCAACATTCCGGTGGTTGGCGTCAATACCATGGTGGAGAGCGATTTGCTCACCTCCTATGTCGGCTCTCAGGACGTGTCCGCCGGCGAAGACATCATGAACTACATGATCAAGTACCTCGGCAAGGATGACTTCAGCATTGTCATCATCGAGGGGCCGATGGGCCAGTCTGCGCAGTTGCAGCGCATCGAAGGCATTACCAACGTGCTGGCCGATCATCCCAACATCAAGGAACTCGCCCGCAACACCGCCAACTGGTCCCGCTCCGAGGCCATGGGCCTGATGGAAACTTGGATTTCCACCTTCGGTGATGAAATTGACGCCGTGATCGCGGAAAACGATGAGATGGCGCTGGGCGCTCGCGAAGCCATCGTCGCAGCCGGGAAGGACATCCCCTGCATCGGCATCGACGGCATTACCGACGCGGTTGCGGCCATTCAGAGCGGCAACATGATCGCCAGCGACTTCCAAAATGCCGAAGGCCAGATGACCGGCGCCATTGAGACCGCGGTCAAGGCTGTGAACGGCGAGAAGGTCGAGAAGTTCTACTGGATTCCTTTTGAGATGATTACGCCCGAGAACGCCGCGGAGTACGTTGGCAGGTATTGATTTCGCGGGGCCAATGCCCGCCGGGCTTTCTTTCACCATGATCCCATGCGGGGCGGGCGATTTACCGTCCGCCCCGCGGCAGAGGCGACGGATACCGCTTAAGATTTCATCGGGAGGGATTTGCTGTGCTTCATTATGAAGGTGTGGATATCGATTTTTCCCTTGAGGGCAAGACGGCAATCATTACCGGCGGCGCGGCCGGGATTGGCTATGCCACCGCCAAGTTCTTCCACGCAAAGGGCGTGAACGTGGTCCTCGCGGACCTCAATCCCGAGGTGGAGAGCATTGCAAAAAAGCTGGGGGAGAACGCCGTGGGCGTGCCGGGCAATGTCTGCGACCGGGCATATCCTTCACGGGTGATTGAGGCGGGTGTCGCTGCTTTCGGCCGCATCGACATTCTGGTTAACAGTGCGGGCATTGTGGCACTTGAAGACGCGGAACTCATCAGCGAAAAAGACTGGACGAGGACCATCGACATCAACCTCTCCGCCAGCTTCTTTATGGCACAGGCGGTGGGCAAATACATGATCGACAATCATATCAACGGCTCCATCGTCAACATGGCTTCTCAGGCCGGCGTAATCGCGCTCGACAAGCATGTGGCTTACTGCGCCAGCAAGGGCGGTATCATCGCAATGACCAAGGTGTTGGCCAAGGAATGGGGCCGCTACGGCATCCGCGTCAACGCCGTCTCCCCGACAGTCGTGCTGACGGAACTGGGACACAAGGCATGGGATGGGCCGGTGGGCGAAGCGTTTAAAAAGGAAATGCCCTCCGAACGATTTGCGGAGCCCGAAGAGATCGCGGCCGTAATCGCCTTCCTGTGCAGCAAGGGCGCGGGGATGATTACCGGGCACAATCTTTTGGTTGATGGCGGCTTTACGATCAAATAAACGCTTTGGAGGTTTTCCTATGCAACGCATTTTGAACGATCCCGACCGCATCGTGGACGAGATGCTTGCGGGCTTTGTCAAAAACCACGGGGATATCGTCAAACACGTTATTACGTCCGAGGACAGCCCGCGCGGCGTCATTGCCGCCGTGGGAGCCCCCGTGCAGGGGAAGGTCGGCATTGTAACGGGAGGGGGCTCGGGCCATAAGCCGGCCTTTATTGGATATGTCGGGAAAAACATGTGCGATGCGGCGGCGGTCGGCGAAATCTGCTCGTCTCCCACGGCCATCGCCTTCCTGGAGGCATTCCGCGCGGCGAATGGGGGCGCGGGCATTGCCTGCCTCTATGGGAATTACTCCGGTGACAACATGAATGTCAAAATGGCCGCAAAGATGGCGAAGCGGGAAGGCATTTCTGTCAAGACGGTCATCGCCAATGACGACGTGGCCTCTGCGCCGAAGGAGCAGCGCGAAAAGCGGCGCGGCGTAGCCGGCGAGATCTTTATGTGGAAGTGCGGCGGCGCCAAGGCGGCGCAGGGCGCCACGCTGGACGAGGTCATTGAAACGGCGCAGAAGGCCATTGACAACACCCGTTCCGTCGGCATTGGCCTCACCCCCTGCACGCTCCCGGCCGTCGGGCACCCGAATTTTGAAATCAAGTCTGGCACGATGGAAGTTGGCATCGGCCACCACGGTGAGCCCGGCATTGAGGTGTGCCCGCTGGAAACTGCGGCCGAGATGGCCCGGCGCATGGTGAACATCGTATTGCCGGACTATCCCTTCGGTGCGGGCGACGAGGTGGCGGTGCTCGTTTCCGGACTGGGCGCGACACCGGTCATGGAGTTGTATGTGCTCTACAACGAAGTTGAAACGCTGCTGGCAGAAAAGGGAATAAAGGTGTACCGCTCCTATGTGGGCAATTACTTTACTTCGCTTGACATGATGGGCGCGACGCTCACAGTCATGAAGCTGGACGAGGAGCTTAAGGCGCTCATGGACATGCCGGTGGACACCATGGGGCTTAAGCAGTTCTGAGGAGGGAGAGCATGGCTTTTGTGGAGAACGCCGGCGGGCGGCCGATCCTGCTTGCAATGGTTAAGGCGGTCCAGCAGGGCAAACAGTACTTGAGCGACGTGGACGGCCTGGTTGGCGATGGCGACCATGGCGCGAACATGAACAAGGGTTTTACCATGTATCAGGAGCAGCTGGGCGCGCGCGACACCTCTTTCTCCGATGGCCTTTATGATTTGGGGAGCGTGCTGCTCAATAAAATCGGTGGCTCTATGGGCCCCATCTACGGGACAGTTTTCATGGAAATGTCCGATCGGGCGGAGGATGCTGAGAAAATTGATCTGCCCCTGTTCTGCAATATGATGGAGGCCGGACTTGAGGGATTGTATGACATCGTGGAAGCCCGCCCGGGCGATAAGACGCTGGTGGACACGCTCTATCCGGCGCTCACCGCGTTGAAAGCGGCAAAGGATGCGGGCGCGCCCTTCACCGACGCGCTGGACGGTATGAAGGCCGCGGCCGAAAAGGGGCGGGACTCGACAAAGGAGCTCGTCGCGCGGTATGGGCGCTCCGCGCGCTTGGGCGAGCGCTCCCGCGGTGTGCTGGATGCCGGGGCCGTATCCTGTGCCCTGATTCTCGGCGCGATGGCAGACGCAATGAAATCCGCGCTGCAGGAATAGACGGAGAGGAGTGGCGAAATGCACAGCATTGCCATCGGTTGCGACCCGAACGCGGCGCAGGTCAAGCGGGAGATGATTGATTTCCTGAAGGAAAAGGGCTACGCCGTCACCGACTTTGGAAGCGATGACGTCATTTATGCCAACGTCGCGGCATCTGTCGCAACGGCGGTGGCGGCCAGACGGTATGACCGGGGAATCCTCATTTGCGGAACGGGCATCGGCGTATCGTTGGCGGCCAACAAGGTTAAAGGCGCCTATGCGGCGCTGTTGACAGACATTTACTCGGCGGAGCGGGCGCGGAAGAGCAATGACTGCAACATCGCCTGCTTTGGCGCTTTCACCCTTGGGATCATGCCTATGAAGCGTTTGGTGGAGGAATTTCTCACGAGCGAATTTGAGCAGGGCTGCGCATCCCAGCCGAAGGTGGACGGGATTCGCCATCTGGAAGGATAGGGAGCTTTCAGCTTCTGAAAAAAGGCTCCGTGGAGCGCGCTTTCCGGCATCAGATCCCGGCGCCCTGCCCGCCATGCGGAGGAGGAGCATCTTGAGCGTTTCTGAAAACCTGCAGGATATGACAGCCTGGAAATTGATCGAACAGTTGGATGAATTGTACCGCGGTTTTGCCGCGGCTGCCGCAGGCTCGGCAAAAAGCGGCCTGGCGGGGCTGTTTGGCCTCTGGTTTCACAGCCCCGACCCGTCAAACGCAGAGCCAATCTGCGCCGATTTTCTTAAGGGTGTTCAGGCCCTTTCCACCGAGCTCGCGGAGGCGATGCGCCGGGAGGATGCCGCCATTCGGGGAGCCTGCGCCCGGACGGCGGCAGGGATAATGCTGACCGCCAAGCCAGCAAACACAAAGAGCCGGGCCGAGTGGTATATGGTGGCGGCGGAATACGCCTTCGCCGTGTTGATTCCATACATCCCGCCGGAGACGCTGAACGAAATACGGGCGAATTACATGCGCGACAACCCAGAGCGCAGGATGTATCCCCGCCAGCGGGAATTGCTCCGGATGATGAAGCGGCATGGCTGACGGCTTCGGGCCGGGCGTTTCCGGCGCGGCCTGGTTGGGCTGGGATTTGAGAACGGGCAAAAAGTCCTTCAGCCCTTCCGGACCATGAGCCTGAAAACCTTGCCGCCGCGCTTTTCTCCACAACTTTTCCTGCCGTCTCAAGCGCCTCCAGCATCCGTTTGGCACATCTTCCCAATGGCAGACAGGCGTACATTTGGGGCACACACAGACAGCCACGTACGCGGCTGTCTCAGGCCATCGGCTTAGCCGGTGGCCTTGATTGCGCTTTCATTCGGAGGGCCGGGTTCTCCTGAGAGAGGGAATCCGGATTCTCGCCCCTGCCCATCGGTGCGCTTCGGATAGCACATGGAAAATGCGCGGGCTACCAAAGGCCCGGAAGAATTCTGTACCGGACTCGCTTTTTGTACTCGGCGTATCCGGGGAGCCCCGCCTCCAGCACCTTTTCCTCGTTCCGGATTCTCCTTGCGACGAGGGCGGGATAGGCGAGGAAGATCAAGAGGGAAGGCAGCGACCCCAGCATGAGCGGCACCGTCAGGAAAAGGAACAGCGTGGAGGTGTACATCGGGTGACGGACGACGCCGTATAGCCCCGTATCAATGACCTTCTGTCCCTTTTGAATCTCAACGACCCTGGACAGGTACGCGTTTTCCCGGAGAACTTCGGCGTAGAGCGCGTAGGCCGCCAGAAATACGGCGCCGCTTGCGAAGACCATCCAATCCGGCAGGGCCGTCCAGCCAAAGCGGCGATTCAGGCCCGCGGCGAGGAAGCCCAAGAGGAACATGAGCCCCCCGCCCCAGATGACGGCCCGCTGCTCAGGTTCCCTCTCCTTTGCGTTCAAGCGCTTTTGCAGCAGCTCGGGATTCCTGATCCACAGCGCGAGCCCGGCAAACCCCATGGGGACAAACAACAGGGCCATGAACAGCCATGCGTTCCAAAAGCTCAGGGTTCCGGCCGGGACAAACAGGAAAACGGCAGTCAGGATAAGCCCCGCCAGGAGTTTTCCGGTTGCCTGAATCAGCAGCTTGACGTCCACGCGCCTTAGAGCATTTGCCGCTTTTTCGCGAGAATCGCCGCGGCGGCGGAGCAGGCCGGACAGTCGCAATGGGTGGCGCCCGCCGCCTTGATCGATCGCGCATGGGCGAGAAGATTCTGCGCGCCGGCCTGCCCAAAGTGGGCGACAGCCGCGTCGGAAGCCGCAAATACGATCAGGCCGTCGATGGGTTCGATGTCTTCTTCAAGCTCCGCAATGTACTTCCGGGTTTCGGCGGCCTCTCTTTCCGTGCCCACGGCGTCAAGCCATGCCTGCGCGGCGGCCTTCGCCTCATGGCAGCAGGAGGGCGCGGCCGTCATCTCCCGCGTCTTTTCAGTGACAAACGCCAATACTTCCCGATCCACCATGCATTCCTCCCTTTCCGAGCGTCCATCCGGCCCGGCATCACGCCGCGCGGAGGGACGGCTTCTTACCAATAGATAACCATGGGCGCCGTCTGCATTATACCACGATGGGCCCCTCCGGTAAAGCCGGGGTTTCCCTTGGGTTGACAAAGGCCCTCTCGAAAAACGCGGTGCCGCGTTTTTTGGGAGGGCCGGGGCTGCGCGCTTTTCAGACCGCGCGCCGCGGATTACTTCTGGATGAGGATCTGCGTGCCGACGCCGCAGTTCTCCCAGATCCACTTGGCGTCCTTGACCTGCACCCGGATGCATCCGTGGGAGGCGCGCCTGCCCAGGCTGCGCACCGAACCGGAAGTGGGACTGCCGCCCTTTTTCTGGAAGATGACGGAGTGGATCATGATGTCGCCCTTCACGTAGAAGGCGTACTGGGCCCAGCAGTTGAAGTCCTTGAAATAGTGCCAGCGCTTGCCGGGGCCGGTGGTATCCTGGAAGGTACCGGTGGGCGTGGGCGTCTTGGGAAGACCCGTGGAGCACTTGACCTTTTTGACCAGCTTGGTATAGCCGTTGTCGTTGTCGCTCCAGGCGTACACGTACAGCCGCTGCTGGCTGATGTCCACCTTGATGGAATAGGGGTGGTAGGGCTTGTCGGAGGGCAGCGCGTTTTCGGAGAACAGCAGCTTCTGGGTGACCTCGTCGGCAATGCCCGTTTCGGGGATGCCGTTGACCTTCTGAAAGTAGGCGAGCCCTTCCTGGGTTTTCGCGCCGAACACGCCGTCGTCGCCCTTGTAGAGGTAGTTCATGTACATCAGCCGGCGCTGAACGCGCTGGGTATCCAACCCGGAGGAGCCGGAGGTGATGGTTTCCCGGTACAGGGAAAAGCCGCTGGAAATGGCCTGCATCGTCTTGGCGTCCACGACGCCGGTGACGGGATAGGCCGGGGCGGGGGTGGGGGTGGGCACCGCGGTCGGAGCGGGCGTCGCCGCGTCCGCGCCGCCGGACAGCGCCTCTACCGTGCCGTCGCCGTAGCTGCTCTCGTCCGCAAACGTGGCGGACGCGGCGGGCTCGACGCCGGATTCCAGCATGTTCAGGTATTCCTGCAGCGACATCACCGCATCCTCGGTGGCGGTGCCAAAGATGCCGTCCGGCTTCTGGGACAGGAAGCCCCAGATCACCAGTTTCTGCTGAAGCTCCGATACCGACGGGCCGCTCATGCCCACCGCGATGGGCGTGGGCGCCGGCGTCGGAAAGGGCGTGGGCGTCGGCTCGGCGGTATCTTCCGGCGCAATCGGCGTGTCCGTGTAGCGCACCACCACGTCGGTTTCCGCGGAGGCGGGCTGCGCCGCGGACGGATCGACAGCCGCGGAAACCGTCGCCCCGAAATCAACCGCCTCGTCCTCAACGGGGACGGCGGCCGGAGCGGCCGACGCGGCCTGGGAGGCCGACGCGGCCTGGGAGGCTGACGCGGCCTGGGAGGCGGCGGACGGGCGGACGACTTCCGCGCTGGGGAAAAGCGTGTATGCCAGCAGCACCACGACAAACACGACAAGGGACAGCTTGCGCGCCAATATGGTTCACTCCTTCAAGCTGAGGACATCGATGGGAATACTCGCCTGATTATACCATATCCAACCTGGGAATGCACGTAAAATGGATGTGGCGCAAATGTGGAGCGCGGCGCTCCGGAGCGCCGCGCATTGGGCTTACGGCCCATTGACCGTAACATGAGACGCGTTTTCCACCACCTGATAGCGGCAGCCCGACAGCAGGGCCGGCGCGACCAGCAGCACGATCAGAAGCGCAATCACCAGTTTTCGCACGGCGCGTTCCTCCCGTCTTTGCAATCGGGGCTACATCAGGCCGCTCATATCGGCCAGGCGGTCAAAGGTCAGGTGCGGCTTGATGGGGGAGGCGGCGGCCATCTCGGGCGTGGTTTCGCCCGAGAGCACCAGGATCGACAGCATGCCGTGCTTGAGCCCGGTTTCGACGTCGGTGTACAGCCGGTCGCCCACCATGGCCATTTCGGCGGGGGCCAGGCCGGTGCGGGCCACGGCGGCTTCCACGATGCCCCTGTGGGGCTTGCCCACGATGAGATCGGGCCTGCGGCCGGCGGAAGCCTCGATGAAGGCGATGATCGCGCCGATGTCGGGCGCGAAGCCGGTTTCGGTGGGGCAGTTGAAATCCGGATGGGAGGCGATGTACGGCAGCCCCGCGCGGACCAAATCGCACACCCGGGTCATCTTTTTGTAGTCCAGCGTGGTGTCGTAGCCGATGACCACGATCTCCGGGTTCTCCGGGTCGATGGCGATGCCGCCTTCGCGCATCTCCTCAAGCATGTATTCGTTGCCCAGGAGAAACGCGCGCCGGCCGGGGTAGAGCTCGTTCACCTTGATGGCGGTGGCCTGGGTGCTGGTCAGCACCTTTTCGGGGCCGACCGCAAGGCCCATGCGCGCCAGGCGCTTTACGTAATAGCCGGCGTTGTGGGAGGAGTTGTTGGTCAGAAAAAGGAAGTCCCGCCCGCTTTTTTTCACGGCCTCGATGAAGTCCAGCGAACCGGGCAGGATGCGCTCGCCCAGGTAAAAGGTGCCGTCCATGTCCAGAAGGAACAGCCTGACGTCCGCGATGGTGGGCATAATCTATTCCTCCGCAAATTCGATTTCGCCATAGTCCAGCCGCTTGACGGAGGCCAGCGCAGTGACGGGACAGCCCGCCTCCTCCAGCAGCGCGCGGCCCGGCTGGAACGACTTTTCGATGACGATGCCTACGCCCGCCACGCTGGCGCCTGCCAGCTCGATCAGCTTGCACGCGCCGGAGGCCGCCGCGCCGTTGGCCAGAAAGTCGTCGATAAAGAGCACCCGGTCGCCCCGCTCGATAAACTTGGTCTTGAGGGTCAGCTGGTAGTTGCTGCCCTTGGTGAAGGAGAAGACGTTGGTCTGCAGGATGTCCTCGGACAGAATGCTGGAGGAGGATTTCTTCATCACAACCAGCGGCAGCTTCATCGCCAGCGCGGTCATCGCGGCGGGCACAATGCCGGAGGATTCGATCGTCATCACGCGGGTCGCGCCGGAATCCCCGAAGATTCGGGCAAACTCGTCGCCAATTTCCCGCATCAGCTCCACGTCCACCTGGTGGTTGAGAAACGAATCCACCAGCAGAATGTGCTGGCTGAGCGCCTTGCCGTCTTTGAGAATGCGCTGCCTGAGAAGTTCCAAATCGTACCATCTCCCGAGCCAATGTAGTGTCCTAAGTACTATACATGCTTTTTGACGGATGGTCAACGAAATTTGCATGAAATCGTTCGGATCAGCGGCCGGCGCGCGCGGATGCCGCCCGGTGTGCGTGCCGGGGCGGCATTTAATATGAAATCTGACTTGACAGAAAGGGCGTTTCATTCTAAAATTATCAGGTTGCGGACGATAAGGAAGGTGTTGTGTATGTTCGATTTTGATGTGATCATCGTCGGGGCGGGCCCGGCGGGGATCTTTACGGCGCTGGAGACCCGGCGCCTCAACGCGGCCGCGCGCATCCTGATGGTGGACGAAGGCCCGTCCATCGACAAGCGCACCTGCCCGGCGCGCACGCTGGGCCGCTGCGTGGGCTGCAAGCCCTGCAACATCATGAGCGGCTGGGCCGGCGCGGGCGCCTTTTCCGACGGCAAGCTGACCCTCAGCGAGGAAGTCGGCGGCAACATGGTGGACTACCTGCCCCGCGAGGAAGTGCGGGAGCTGATTCGCTACGCCGACTCCATCTACCTGGAGCACGGCGCGCCGGAAAAGGTGCATGGGCTGAACGACCCCAAGGTGGACCAGATCAAGTACGAGTGCTCCAAGTACAACATCAAGCTGGTGCCCTCCCCGGTTCGGCATATGGGCACCGAGCATGCGTTTACCGTGCTGCGCAACATGTACAGGACGCTGGAGGAATCCGGCAACTTTGAGTTTCGCGAGCGCACCAGCGCCGAGGAGGTGCTGGTGGAAAACGGCCGCGCCGCCGGCGTATACCTGAAGGCGCCCTCCGGCGCCACCAGCCTCGTGCGCGCCCCCCGCGTGGTGGCGGCCCCCGGCCGCGGCGGCGCCGCGTGGCTCAACCAGGTGGCCAAGGACAACGATATCCAGACCCTCAACAACGAGGTGGACATCGGCGTGCGCGTCGAGGCGCCCAACGCCATCATGGACCACCTGACCCGCCACCTCTACGAGGCCAAGCTGGTCTACTACGCCGATACCTTTGAAAACAAGGTGCGCACCTTCTGCATGAACCCCGGCGGGCTGGTCAGCGAGGAGCACTACGAGGGCGGCATCGCCGTGGTCAACGGGCACAGCTACCACGACGAAAAGCTGCACACCGACAACACCAACTTTGCGATGCTGGTGTCCACGCGCTTTACAAAGCCCTTCAGCTCGCCCATCGAGTACGGGCGCTACATCGCGCAGCTGGGCAACATGCTCACCGGCGGCGGCATCATGGTGCAGCGGCTGGGCGACCTTTTAAAGGGCCGGCGCACCGACGCCTCGCGCCTGGCCAAGTCCACCACCGAGCCCACGCTGAAGACCGCGGTGCCCGGGGACCTTTCCTTCGTGCTGCCCCACAGGCACCTGACCAGCATCATCGAAGCGATGCGCGCCTTTGACAACGTGGCGCCGGGGCTCTACTCCGGCAACACGCTGCTCTACGGCGTGGAGGTCAAGTTCTACTCGTCCAAGCTGACGGTGGGCCGGCACTTCGAAACGGCGCTCCCCGGCTTCTACGCCATCGGCGACGGCGCGGGCGTGACCCGCGGGCTCATCCAGGCCAGCGCCACCGGCGTGGTCGTGGCGCGGGACATCCAGTCCAAACTGGCGTAGCCATTCGCCCATCAAAGGAGTTTTTCGCATGTCTGTCGAACGGGTCCGGGAATATCTGAAGGGGTTTCAACTGGAGGACAGGGTTCGCGAATTTGACCAGTCCAGCGCCACGGTGGAGCTGGCCGCCCAGGCGGCGGGGGTCGAGCCGGCGCGCATCGCCAAGACGCTCTCGTTCAAGGACGGCGACGGCTGCATCCTGCTGGTGGCCGCGGGCGACGCCCGGGTGGACAACCGGCGCTTTCGCGATTCCTTCGGCGTCAAGGCCAAAATGCTCTCGCCGGACGAGGCGCTCGCGCTCACCGGGCACCCAGTGGGCGGCGTATGCCCCTTCGCGGTGGGTCCGGCGGCGCGGGTGTATCTGGACGAATCCCTCCGGCGCTTTGATACCGTGCTGCCCGCCGCGGGCAACGATCAGTCCGCCGTGACGCTGACGCCCGACGAGCTGTATGCCGCGTCGAAGGCCCTGGGCTGGGCGGACGCCTGCAAGGGCTGGCGGCCCGAGGAAGCAGAATAAGCCTTTGCGCCCGCCGGACAGCGGAAAAACACGGCCCGGAGGTCCTTCAGGGAAGGATCTCCGGGCCGCATGTCGCATCGGCGCCGGGCGCCTCAGAAGAAGCGGTGGAATATGTACTGGTCCAGCAGGATTGCGATGCCCAGAACGCCCGTGTACACGCCAAACCAGGTGAGCCGCACGCGGCGCACGATGGACAGCATGAACTTGATGGAGAGGAACCCGAACACCGCGCTGGTGATCACGCCCGCCAAGAGCGGAAGCGCGCCGCCCATCTGGCCGATCAGCGTGCCGTCGAAGACCGCGGCGCCGTTGTCCTTGAGCTCCAGCACGATGGCGCCCAGTATGGCCGGTATGGACATCAGAAACGCAAAGTCCGCCGAGCGCTTCCGGGACAGGCCCGTGGAAATGCCGCCGGAGATGGTGGCGCCGGAGCGCGAAATGCCCGGCAGGATGGCCACCGCCTGCATAATGCCCATGGCCAGCGCGTTCCACCACTTGACCTGCTTGGTCTCGAACGCCACGCCGCTGACCAGGTCCGCGAGCCAGAGAATCAGCGTGGTGATCAGAAACGCAAACCCCAGAAACTGGGTGGAGAACGTCTTGTCGTCAACATCGAAGACCAGCGCGGCGATGACCGCGGGAATCGTCGCGATGACCAGCAGCCAGACCTCGCTCTTGAGCGGGTTTTTGACGAGGTCCAGAATCATCTTCCAGAGCCGCCTCCAGTAGACCGCAATCACCGCGGCCAGGGTGCCGACGTGGAGCAGCACGTCCAGCGTCATGAAATTCTCGGTGGACAGCCCGAACAGCTTTTGGATCAGATCCAGGTGTCCCGACGAGCTGATGGGCAGAAATTCCGTCAATCCCTGCACGAGCCCCAGCCAAAAAGCCTGCATGATGGACATACAAGCGCCTCCTTCGATGTTGTCGGACAGCATTGGTTCCATTGTACGATAAAAACCGCGCGCACACAAGAGATATCCGGGGAATTTATGGCGATCACCCGGTGATGTTGCGCGCAATCGCCTTTTTCAGCGCCTTTGCCGCCAGCGGCGCCGCGGTTTCGCCGCCGGAGCCGCCCTTTTCCACCACCACCGCCACGGCGTAGGGGTGGGCCGGATCGTCCAGGTAGCCGACGAACCAGGCATCCGTGGGGACGCGCTTGTCGTCGCTGGTCTCGGCGGAGCCGGTCTTTCCGCACACCGTGTAGCCCTTGATGGCGGCCTTGGAGGCGGTGCCCGCCTTGACCACCCGCGCCATGTACCGCCCGATGAAGTCCGCCTGGCTCGAAGTCATCACGCGCCCGTAGGCGCCGCTGGCAGTCCGCAGCCGGGGCAACCCGCCCACGCCCGTCACCTGCTTGATCAGCTGCGGCGTGGGCATCACGCCGTCGTTGGCGACGGCGCTGACGATCAGCGCCATGTGCAGCGGGGTGACCAGCAGCTTTCCCTGGCCCACGCCCGTCCAGGCGAGCTCGCTGACGTCGCCGATGGCGTCGGGGATCGAGGACTCGTACAGCACCAGGTCGCGGAAGCTGAAGTTGGTGTCAAAGCCCATCTTCCGCGCGGCGGCGACCAGCTTATCGCCGCCCATCTCCACCGCCAGCGACGCGAAGGTGATGTTGCAGCTCTTTTCAAAGGCTTCCAGCAGCGACATCTCCCCGTGCACCGCGCCGCCGTAGCAGGTCACCTTGCCGTTGCCGAACGCCCGCGTCCCCTCGCACACATAGGTGCGGTCCGCGGCGCCGGGCAGGTTCTCCAACGTCGCCGCCAGCGTGACGATCTTGAAGGTGGACCCCGGCGGGTACTGGCCCTGCAGCACGCGGTTGAGGTAGCCCGAACCCGTTTCGTCCGCGCCGGACTGGCGGGTGGTCAGCGCGGCGGGGTCGTAATCGGGCTTGGAAACCATCGCCAGAATCTCGCCCGTCTTGTAGTTCAGCACCACCACGGCGCCCTGCTTTTTCGAGGGGAACTGCTCCGAAATGTAGGCGCAGAGCTCGGCGTCGATGGTGAGTCGGATGTCGTCGCCCCGGACCTGAGTGCCGGAAAGCACCTGCCACGTGCGGTCGATGATGGAGCCGGAGAGGCCCAGAAGCGTCCCGGCGTGGAAGGTCTCCACCCCCGTGCCGGACATGCCCATCGCGTCGCCCACCGTCTGGGATACCGCGCGGCGGATGGACTTGTCGCCGCTGTACTTGCGGGTGCGGTCGTCCAGGGTGGTGGCCAGCACCAGGCCGTTGCGGTCGATGATGTCGCCCATGGCGTTGGTCTTTCTGGCCACGTTCAACCGGCTGTTGAGCTGGCTGGTGGTCCAGCGGGAGCCCTGGGAGTAGACCGTGTAGCCCAGCCACCCGCCCAGCCCCAGAAACATCACCACCAGGAGCACCGTGACCACGCGGATGGCGCGCCGCATCTGCTTCATAGCACGCCCTCCCGCCACTCGAGGCGTCGGAGGTCCTCCGCCTCGTCGCCGGCGTTCAGCGAGGACACCCCCAGGAGCATCCCCATCCCGCCCATCATGCTGACCATGGAACTGCCGCCCGCGCTGACAAAGGGCAGCGTGACGCCGGTCAGCGGGATCAGCTTGATGTTGCCGCCCACGATCACGAAGGTCTGAGCGGCGATGAGCGCCACCACGCCGAAGGCCACGAGGGCGTGAAAGCTGGTGCGGGCGTTCATCGCCACCGACGCGCCCCGCATCAGGATCAGTACGTAGATGCCCAGCATCGCCAGCGCGAAGATCAGCCCGAATTCCTCGCAGATCGCGGCGAACACGAAGTCCGAATGGTACAGCGGAATGTTGCGCGGGTAGCCCAGCCCCAGCCCCATGCCGAACATGCCGCCCGAGCCGATGGCGATCAGCGCCTGGATGATCTGCCAGCCGGAGTCCAGGGGGTCGCTCCAGGGGTTCTGGAACATCTCGAACCGCTTGGCCACGTAGGGGAACAGCCGGTAGGCGACGAGCGCGCCGCCCACGCCCATGCCCAGGCCCGCCAGCGTGATGGGCAGGTTGGAGGTGGCGGCGTAGAACATCATCACCGTGGTCAGAAAGTATAGCAGCAGCGCGCCCAGGTCCCGCTCGGCCAAGAGCAGCGCGCACAGCGCCGCCGCGAAGATCAGGGACGGCAGGCACCTGCGGAAGCGCGGCCGGTTGGAAAGCTGCGACGCCAGAACGAAGATCAGCGCCAGCTTTCCGAATTCCGACGGCTGCACCGAAATGCCCGCAATGTCCAGCCAGTTCTTGGCGCCGTACTGCCAGCTGCCGATCACCAGCGGCGAGGCCACCGCCAGAAATGTCACCGCCGCCAGCGGCAGCGCCCATTTGTCCCACGTGCGCACATGCCGTATGATTCCTATGCCCAGGGCCATGGCCACAAGACCTGCCAGAACGTAAAGCGCCTGGTTGAGCGGCGTCACCGAGGAGCGGGCGATGTCCTTGAGGGTCACCAGGCTGATCGAGCACAGAAAGAGCGTCAGGATCAGAAGCGCCCGGTCAATGGGCCAGAGCTTTGAAAAGAGCTTGACCACCAGAAAGGTGACAATGGGCATCAAAGCGGCAAAGGCCAGGGCCTGCAGGTCAAGGGAATCCGATTTGATGGCGAGCAGCAGCATGCCGGTGAACTGAAACAGCAGTACGCCCGTCAGCAGCAGGTGGGTATTGGCGCGCAGCACCGCGCGGCGCAGCGCGCCGGATTCTACCGGTCTCGCCATAGCTCGTCCTCGTCAAAAAAATCGTCGATGGGGTCGGCCCCGTTCGCCTGGGAAAAGGGAAGCGACACCGGGGCGGCCTTCGCGCCGCGCCGCGCGCCCGCCTTGCGCGGAGCGCGCGCCTTTGCCGGGGCGCCGCTTTCCGCGGCCGCCCGCCCCGCGGCGGATCGGGCCCGGGGCTCCGGCGCGCTTCCGAAGGCGTCGCCGTACAGGCCGTCTCCGACATCGGCCGCGCGGGCCGCGCCCGCCGCATCACCGGACGCCACCTCGAACCACTCGTCCGCCTCGGCCTCAACCGGCGCGTCAAACAGCACCAGCATCAGCGCCAGCCGTCCCACGTTCAGCACGTCGCCGTTTTCCAGAAAAACCGCCTCGCCGCTGTGGCCGCCGCCCACCGCCAGGCGGGCGCTGCCCAGCGGCCGGATGAGCAGCCCGCCCTCGCGCAGCTCAAAATGGGCGTGGGCGCGCCGGAGATCCCGGTGGCGGATGCGCACGTCGGCGCTGCGCCCGCTGCCCAGCACCCCTTCCCGGGGGATCGGGTAGCTGACGCGGTTTCTCGCGCCGGGATTGGCGATCAGTTCACCCACGCAGCCGGTCTGCCCCATCCATTCCCGCAGCAGCTTGGCGCGGCGGTTGTCGGCCACCGTCATGCGCCAGCCCCGGAACAAAAGCACCAGCATCAGCGCCGCAAACCAGTAGCGCGCGGCCAGCGCGACGAGGGCGTACAGGTCGGAACTCAAGGCCGCGCCTCCTTTGCGGTTGCCTTCATATCAGATGCCCAGCCGGTCCCGGAGGCCCTCGGCCAGCTGCTCGCGCAGCGCCTCGCATTCGATCAGGTTGAGGATTGCCAGCATGCGCCGCCGCGTAAACGCGCGGCGGGTGAGCCGGCCGCCCAGCCGGCGGTCGATCCGGGTCAGCAGGCGGTCCTTCCCGGAGAGCGCATAGAGCGCGTCCGGCAGCGCCTGGCGCGCGCGGCGGCGGAAGGCGGATTCTACAAAGCCGGGGGCGAGAATCTCCTCCGACCGGGCGCGGAAGCCGTCGAGAATCGCGCGGGCTTCGTCGTCCCGGGCCAGCAGCGCCCGGCCGCCTTCGTGCACCACCGGCAGGTATTGGACGGACAGATCCCCGTCAAAAGTTGCCTCGACCACCAGCGCCGTGCGCCAGTATTCATCATTTTTCCGGTCAAACAGCAAATTTCCCTGTCCGTAGACGATGGTGGCGCCGGCGTGTTCCTCAAAGCAGCCCACCGCGTGGGAGTGCTGGCAGACGATGAGGTCCGCCCCGCTTTCGGCCAGGCCGCGAAGCGCCTTGCGCAGCTCCGGCGTCGGATACCGGTAGTGCTCAAGGCCGCCGTGGTACATGACGATCACCCGGTCGCACCGGTCCTTCAGGCGGCGGACCTGCGCCGGGGTCCTCAGCGGGTCATAGGCGTTGGCGCCGGGGGCGTCCGCCTTCGCCACGGAAAACTCCCGCTCGCAGCAGGCGAGAAGGCCCACCGAAAGGCCGTTTTTTTCGATGATCCGGGGCGCTTCGGCCCCGGCCCGGTCCGCGCCCGCACCGAAGGTGGGGATGCCCTCGGCCCGAAGCGCCCGGAGCGTGTTTTCAAGGCCCTCGGCGCCCCTGTCGAGGATGTGGTTGTTGGCGAGGGACAGGATGGGGGCGAGCCGCGCGATGCCCCGGGCGCAGGCCGCCTCCGCGCCCAGCGACGGCCCCGCCTTCAAAATGGGCGCGCCGCTGTCGGTCAGCGGCGCTTCCAGATTGATCACGCGCGCGTCGGCGGCCATCAGCGCCGAGCGAAGGGGCTCGTCCAGCACGGCCTCGATCTCGCCCCGCGCAAACAGCGCGGCGTTCGAGGCCGTGGGCACCAGGTCGCCGCAGATGCTTATCCTGATCAAGGGCGTTGCCTCCACACAAAAGCGCAATTTATACGGAATTATTGTACAACATGCGCCCGGACCTGTCAAACCTCGCGCGCGTCCGCGCCGCCGCGCATAGTATGCCGCGGGAGGGCTGAGCATGATTGTGCGGGGAGAAATGTACACGGCCGACCTGGACCCGGTCGTCGGCTCCGAGCAGGGCGGGACGCGGCCGGTGCTGGTGGTGCAAAACGACGTGGGCAACCGGTTCAGCCCCACCGTGGTCGTGCTCGCGCTGACCAGCCAGATCGACAAGGCGCGGCTGCCCACCCACGTGCTGGTTTCGGGTTCGGGGCTTGCCCGGCCGTCGGTGGTGCTGGCGGAGCAGATGCGCACCCTCGACAAGCGAAGGCTCCGCGAGCGCATCGGCATGCTGCCGCCGGAGGCGATGGAAAAGGTCAACCGGGCGATCCGGATCTCCCTGGCGGTCGAGCTTTGATCGCCGGCGACCTTCGCGCGGCCGCGAAAGCGGATGAACGCGCTTTAGTTTTGGCAGAATATGTGCTATAATGCCGATAAATCGGGCAAAAAAGGAAGCGGGCAATTTGAGCGATCGCTGGCGCGCGGAGGTTGTGGACTGGGGCAGGATCCTGGCGGGGCTGATTTTGGGGGCCTTCGCCTACAGACTGTTTCTGGTCCCCAACGAGGTGGCGCCGGGCGGCTTTACGGGCATCGGCCAGATTCTGAACGCCCTTTTCGGCTGGAACGTGGGCACCGTGGCGCTGGCGCTCAACGTGCCCCTCTTCGCGCTTTCGCTGCGGTCGATGGGGCTGCGCTTCGGCGTCCGGTCGCTCTTTGCGTCGGCGGCGCTTTCGATGCTGATCGACTACCTGCCCTTCGGCCCGCTGACCGACGACAGGCTTCTGGCGGCGGTCTTTGGCGGCGTGCTGGGCGGCGCGGGCTTTGGCCTGATCATGCTGGGGGACGCCACCACCGGCGGCAGCGATATGCTGGGCATGCTGATCCACAAAAGGCTGAAGGTGGTCAAGGTGTCGGCGGCGGTGTTCATGGTGGACGCGCTGGTCATCGTGGCCGCCGGCGTGGTGTTTGACGTCAAGGGCGCGCTTTTGGCGCTGATCTCCACCTACATCATGGCCCGCGTGCTGGACCGGGTGCTGGAAGGACCCAACATGGCCAAGGCCTATTTCATCATCTCCGGCCGGGCGGAGGAGATCGCCGACGCCGTGATGAAGACGATGGACCGGGGTGTGACCAGCCTGGCGGGCCGGGGCATGTACACCGGCGAGGCGCGCTCGGTGCTCTTGTGCGTGATCAACCGGCGCGAAACCCTCCGGCTCAGGACGCTGGTCAGCGGCATCGACCCGGAGGCCTTCATGATCGCCACCGACGTACGCGAGGCGCTGGGCGAGGGTTTCCAGGCCCATTAGCGCCCGATCCGGGGCGTTTAAATGTCGAAAAGGGGGACGGGACATGCCCATCGCAGTCATCACCGGCGCTTCATCGGGACTGGGCCGCGCCTACGCGCTGGCGGCCATGGAGATCTTTCCGGAAATTCGGGAGTACTGGCTCATCGCCCGTCGGGCGGACAGGCTGGAGGCGCTGGGGGCGGACATGCCGGGCGTAAGCGTGCGCACCATCGCCCTGGACCTGGCCGATCCGGCGAGTTTTGACGAATATCAGAGACTTCTCGAGGAGGCGGGCGCGGAGATTGCGCTCCTCGTCAACAACGCCGGGCTGGGCTGGATGGGCGACTTTGCCGACGGCTCCTGGCGCAGCCAGACGGCGATGACGGACGTCAACGTGCGGGCGGTGACGGCGGTGGCCAACATTTCCCTCCGGCACATGCGGCGGGGGAGCGTGATGGTCAACGTCAGTTCCATCGCGGCCTTCGCGCCCACGCCGCGCATGGCGGTCTACTGCGCCACCAAGTCCTACGTGTCGGCCCTTTCGAAGGCCATCCGCTTCGAGCTGAAGGGGAAGGGCGTCCGCGTGCTGGCGGCCTGCCCCTGCCCGATGGACACGGAATTTCTGGAAATCGCGGGCATCCATAGCAGAACCTTTGACATGCTGCCTCGGGTGAAGCCCGATTACATGGCGGTGAAATCCCTCGCCGCCGCGAAAAAGGGGCGGGCGGTATACACCGCGCTGCCCCTGATGAAGCTCTACCGCGTGCTGGCCAAGATCCTGCCCAGCGGCCTTGTGATGCACGTGTCAAAGGTCTAGCGGCGCGTCCGCGGGGCGCTCGGGCAGCTGGCCGCTGTTGATGTAGAAGGCCAGGATGTCCACGATCTTCTTATTGAAGCCGCCGCCCGCCACAATCACATCCGCAAACTCGATGTAGGTGCGGATGTAGCGCTCGTACATGGGCTTGACCGTCGAAAGGTACTGCCGCGCGATGCCGTTGATGTCCCGGCCGCGCTCCAGGATGTCCCGCTGGACGCGGCGCAGAAGGCAGATGTCCGGGTCCACGTGGACGAAGAGCTTGAAGTCCATCATGTCGCGGGTGCGCGGGTCGTAAAAGGCGTGGATGCCCTCGATGATGGTCACGTCGCAGGGATGGATCTGCTCGCCCGAATCCGCGCGGCGGTGCATGGTGTAGTCGTAGCCCTTGCGGGTGACGCTTTTGCCGGACTTTAAAAGGCGGATGTCCTCCCGGAGCACGTCGTGCTCGAAGGCGTCCGGCTCGTCGTAGTTGATCTTGGCCCGCTCCTCCAGCGGCAGGTAGCTGTGGTCCCGGTAGTAGCAGTCCTGCTTGATCAGCGCCGATTCCCCGCGGACCGACGCTGCCAGCGCCCGGGCCAGCGTGGTTTTGCCGCTGCCGCTGGCGCCGCAGATCCCGATGGTAAGCATGAAAACACCCCCGCAGCCAGTATAAGCGCGGGGGTGCGCCTTTGCAAGAACCTATTCGCCGTCCAGCGGAAAGTTTTTCTCAAAGGCCACCGCGGCGTCATAGATCAGCCGGTGCCCCTGGTCGTTGGGGTGGATGCCGTCCTCGCACAGCACATCCTCGCCCCGGACCACGGCCAGAAACGCCTCCCGCAGCGGCAGCCAGCGGCAGTTGATTTCGGAGGCCACCCGCATCACCAGCGCGGAGTAGTATTCCTGCCAGCGGTAGATGCGCTCCGGCACCCCCAGAAACCGCAGGATGCGGCCTTCGTCCAGCCCGTCCTTCACAATCCACTTCAGGTAGCGGCGCGGGTCCAGCGGCGGCAGGCTGCACAAAAGCGGCGTGCCACCCATCTTGCGCACATGGGCGGCCATCTCCCGGAGCGCCGCGGTGAACTGGTCCACCGGCGTATGGGGCGCGTGGGGCGCGTCGGGCGCGTCGGCCACCGCCGCCCAGTCAAAGTCGCAGTCGTTGCCGCCGTATTCGATGACCACCAGTTTGTCCCGGAACGCGGCCCCGTCCATGGACTTCATGGCGGCAAGCGCCTCCGGCGCGGTGCGGCCCATCCGGGACAGGTTTTCAAAGGGAACCTTAAAGGTCCGGGACAGCATCGAAATGGCGCTGTCCTTGAGCAGCGTGTAGCGGTGCCGCGCGGGGTCGTACACCACGCCCTTGAGCACCGAGTCACCCCATACCTGAATGCCCGCGTACTGCATGAAACCGCCCCTCGCACATCTCGTTTTGAAAACCATTATATAAGACCTCAGTGATTATGTCAAGGCTTAAGCCGCAAGATATCTTGACGTTTTTGAAAGTAAATGATATCATGCTCCCGTGGAAAGGGGCGTATGCGATGCAGAGCCGGGCGCTGGACGCGCTGATTGATTTTCTCCGCGGGCACAGGGGCGCGCGCTGGGACGAAATGCCGGATCTCGAGCTGTACATGGACCAGGTGATCACCTACCTCAAGCGGCAGCTGGCGCCGTTTCAGGATTCTCCCGAGGAGAACCTCGTCACGCCGTCGATCATCAACAATTACGTGAAGGCCGGGTTTGTGCCCAGGCCGGAGCGGAAAAAATACGCCCGGGCGCACCTGGCGTCGCTGACGATGGCGTGCACCCTCAAGCGGGTGCTGCCCATCGAGTCGGTCAGAAAGCTGATCACCCAGGGCGGCGCGCCGCTCGACGGGGCGCGCTACGATCAGTTTCTGGACGCGCAGCGGGAGGCGTTCCAGGAGGAGGCCCGGCTTCTGGAGCAGCTTGCGGCGGACTTTCCGTCGGACAGCCAGTCGCTGTACCGGCTGGCCACCCACTTTGCGCTGCGCGCCGGCGCCGACCGGCTGATCGCCGACCGGATCATGGGGCTGATCGACGAAAAAGAGCGCCGCGCGCAGGTTGACGATCCGGCGCCCAAATGATAGAATGATGCGATGGATATCGCGGACTTGAACCGGAGAGGGGACCGACAGATGGAAAACCAGGAAGGCGCGAAGCGCAAAATCATATTCAGCGGCATACAGCCCACCGGCAACCTGACGCTGGGCAACTACATCGGCGCGCTTCGGAACTTCAAGCTGCTGGAGGACGAATACGACTGCCTGTACTCCATCGTGGACATGCACGCGCTGACGGTGCGGCAGGACGCGGCGGAGCTGCGCAAGGCCTGCCTGAAGGCGATGAGCCTTTTTCTGGCCGTGGGTCTCGACCCGAAAAGAAGCCTGATCTACTTCCAGTCCCACGTGCCGGCCCATGCGGAACTGGCCTGGGTGCTGAACTGCTACACCTACATGGGCGAACTGTCGCGGATGACCCAGTTCAAGGACAAATCCCAAAAGCACGCCGACAACATCAACGCGGGGCTGTTCACCTACCCGGTGCTGATGGCGGCGGACATCCTCTTGTATCAGTCGGACCTGGTGCCCATCGGCGCCGACCAGAAGCAGCACCTGGAGCTGGCGCGGGACGTGGCCGAGCGCTTCAACGGCGTCTACGGCCGGGTGTTCACCGTGCCGGAGGCGTACATCCCCAAGGTGGGCGGCCGCGTGATGAGCCTGCAGGAGCCCACCCGGAAGATGTCCAAGTCCGACCCGGAGGACACCTACATCGCCATGCTGGACGCGCCGGAGGTCATCCGCAAAAAGCTCCGCCGCGCCGTCACCGACTGCGACGGCGCCGTGCGCTTTGACCCCGAGGCGAAGCCGGGGGTGTCCAACCTGATGAGCATCCTGTCCACGCTGACGGGCCAGACGTTTGAGTCCATCGAGCGGGACTTCGAGGGCAAGGGCTACGGCGCCTTCAAGGACGCGGTGGCCGACGCGGTGGTGGCGACACTTTCGCCCATCCAGGCGCGCTACCACGAGATCGTCGCCGACAAGGCGTACCTCGGCGAAGTGATGACCGCCGGCGCCGAGCGCGCCCGGGGCCTGGCCGGGCGCACCCTGCTGAAGGTGCGCAAAAAAGTGGGCCTGGCGGCCCTGACGCTGTGATGCGGCGGTTTTTGCTCTCCGGCACGGCCAATACCCGCGACCTGGGCGGGTACCCGGTGCCGGGCGGCGCGACGGTGTGGGGGCGTACCTTCCGCAGCGACGCGCCGGTTTCGCTGACGGCGGAGGATGTCGGCCGCCTTCGCGCGGCGGGCATCACCACCCACATCGATTTGCGCACGCTGGAGGAAGTGGAGCGCCGGCCCAGCGCGCTTCAAAACATGCCGGGCTTTAAATACCACCACGTGGATCTCTGCGCCGCGATGCAGATGCTGCCGGAGACCGAGGCGGGGGTGGCCGAATCCTACCTCGAGATGACGCGGCAGACCGGGCCGATGGCGCGCATCTTCGGCCTCATCGCGGCCGCCCGCGGCCCGCTTCTTTTCCACTGCACCGCGGGCAAGGACCGCACCGGCGTGGTGGCGGCCATCCTTCTGATGCTGGCGGGCGTGCCCCGCGAGGAGATCATGGCGGACTACATCCTGACCGCCGCCTACATGCGCGAACCGATCCGGAAATTCCTCGAAGCTGATCCGGATCTGCCGGCCTACATCATCATCCCCAAGGTGGACTTCATCGAGGGCTTTCTGGACGGCTTTGCCGCGGCCTACGGCGACGCGCGGGGCTACCTTGCGTCCATCGGCGTTTCGACGGACGAGATCAATTCCATAACACAACGTCTGACAGTTTTAACATAGCCGTTTCCTTTTTGGCGGGCTTTGTGCTTGTCAAAGATTTGGGATTGGGGTAAAATACTATGGAAGCAAAAAGAGGAGGAAACAGAACATGATCAAAGTTGGCATCAACGGTTTTGGCCGCATCGGCCGTCTGGTTTTCCGCGCCGGCCTCGAGCAGGGGGGCGTTGAGTTTGTCGGCATCAACGATCTGATCACCCCGGATTATATGGCCTACATGCTCAAGTATGACACCGTGCACGGCCGCTTCCAGGGCACCGTGGACTACACGGACAAATCCATCATCGTCAACGGCAAGGAAATTCCGGTGTTCTCCATCAAGAATCCCGCCGAACTGCCCTGGGGCAAGGTCGGTGCGGAATACGTGGTCGAGTCCACGGGCCTGTTCCTGACGAAGGAAAAGTCCCAGGGCCACATCGATGCCGGCGCCAAGCATGTGATCATGTCCGCGCCCTCCAAGGATGACACCCCGATGTTCGTCATGGGCGTCAACAATGACAAGTACACCTCCGACATGACCTTCGTGTCCAACGCTTCCTGCACCACCAACTGCCTCGCGCCCATCGCGAAGGTTCTGCACGACAAGTGGGGCATCACCGACGGCCTGATGAGCACCATCCACGCCACCACCGCCACCCAGAAGACCGTGGACGGCCCCTCCCAGAAGGACTGGCGCGGCGGCCGCGGCGCGGCGTTCAACATCATCCCCAGCTCCACCGGCGCCGCCAAGGCCGTGGGCAAGGTCATCCCCGAGCTCAACGGCAAGCTGACCGGCATGTCCTTCCGCGTGCCCACCGCCGACGTGTCCGTGGTCGACCTGACCGTCAACCTGGCCAAACCCGCCAAGTACGACGAGATCTGCGCCGCCATGAAGGAAGCCGCCGAGGGCGAGCTCAAGGGCATCCTGGGCTACACCGAGGACGCGGTCGTTTCCTCCGACTTCATCCATGATCCCCGCACCTCGATCTTTGACGCCAAGGCCGGCATCGCGCTGACCGATCACTTCGTCAAGGTCGTGTCCTGGTACGACAACGAGTGGGGCTATTCCAACAAGGTCGTCGAGCTGATCAAGTACATGGATTCCGTGGATCATCCCGCCGGCTGCGGCTGC
>JARKQG010000132.1 GCA_029974035.1 Eubacteriales bacterium
GCACCTTTCTGCTACCTCCTTAGTCCTTGCAAACTAAGGGTAGCGCATCTTCGGGGTGCTGACAATGGCTCTTTTCATTGCCACTCGCCGCTGCTCACTTTTTGGCGCCCTTTTGCTCGTTCCCTATTTTACCGAAAACAGGAAAGGCAGCGGCATACAATAATTATTTGCTGAATAAAACGTGTTCCAAATCGTCTTGTTCGACATCGTTTTTAAAAAGCCCTGCATATCACGATAAGCCTCTTCTGTTTGAGTGGATAAAAGCCATCTGTCGGGAGGAAATGCCATCTTAATCAGCGCAGGGCTCTTTCGTAAAAGCTTTATTCCCAAGTAATCCCTGACTGCAATTAAGAACGTTGCGATTCGCGGGAGATTATAAGGGGTAATGCCTCCGTCGACGACAGCATTTTTGACCGATACTTGATTCTGGGCAAGCATGTATAAGACCATGCCTCCCCCCATACTCAGGCCATATACGAAGTCAATTTCCTTATGACCGTGCTCCAGTAAATATGCAGTTGTTTCTGTTGCGGTGCTTTCCACAGATGAGAAATCACTGGAATAATCCCCGTTGTACCCATCAAGTATGGGTACAATAACAAAAAACTGTTCTGTTAACTTCTCGATGGCGTCCTGATACCATGACCAATGTGAGCAAGAAGCATGATAAAACAGAAATAGTGGATTGTGCTCGTTGCCAAAAACCATAAACTCCATTTGATTTTCACCTGTTTTTCGTGGATCAGCCTTATGTCTCAAAGCCTAATCTAATTATACCGCCATCAACAAATGTTTGATATGATTTCCAGATGGGCATATTCGCTCCCAATGCTTTACCGTCTTTCAACACTTCACGAAAATCAGATATCCATTCGGGCATCCCCTGTTTCATATGTCCTGTAACCATCTTATCCGTTTCGGGCTTGTTAAACATGCCTTTGATAACCCGTGCTGTAAAAATGCAGGATAGCAGAACATATTAGCAGGAAACATCTTTTTCGCATTTATTCCTTGCGCTTCATTCGCTGAAAGCGGGGAACAGGATTTAGCAATCCTGCCCCGTCGCCTTGTCCTTCAGGGAGTAGAGCCGCCTGCCCTGTTCCGGAAGGAATTCCACGCGCATCCGGTCGTTTTACAGGACGGCCGTCTTGAGTTCAATCGTCCGCTTGTCGCGGTCATACTTGTCATACAGCCGGTAGGGCAGCACCCGATAATCAGTTTCGCCCCCCAGACGTTGCATTTCTTCGCCGGTCAGCGTTCCGTCGCTCGTGGAGGGCTTGTCCGTGACGGGGGAGCGAAACAGCGGGGGTGGATTGCCGTCTTTTGCATGGGTTCCCGGCAGGCGAATGGCGGATATGTAGGCCCTCATAATTTTGCTCCTTTCGTCCGGGGCGCTCGGCTGTCGCGATTCCCCAACGGCAGAAAAGCGCAAAGCGCATAAAGCAGGGCGGCAATTTACGTTTACATTGTAACATATGGAATCAATCGAACAAGCACAAAAACCTGCATATCCCCGCAAGTTTTGGCCGCTTTTATTTTATGCCAGCCCGCGCCCACGGCCGCTCTCTGAAAGGGTTCGCGCCCTACCGGGGCATGACCTGGGCGAGAAACCGGTCCAGCGCGTCCTCCCAGGCGGGAAGGCGGCAAAAACCGGCGTCGTCCAAGCTCTTTTTGCTCAGCCGGGAGTTGAGCGGGCGGGCGGCGGCGGCGGGGTATTCGCTGGAAGGGACCGGGTGCACGCGGCAGCCCAGGCCCGCCTTTTCCATGATGGCGGCCGCGAACTGCGCCCAGCTCAGCAGGCCCTCGTTGGTGGCGTGGTAGATGCCGTAGCGGTCGGTTTCGATCATGTCGCACAAAAGCCGCGCCAGATCGTCGGTGTAGGTGGGCGAGCCGATCTGGTCATCCACCACGTTCAGGCAATCCTTCTCCGCGCCCAGCCGCAGCATGGTGCGCACGAAGTTTTTGCCGTTTACGCCGAATACCCAACTGGTGCGCACGATATAGTACGCGTTGAGGGCGGCCATGACCGCGTCCTCCCCCTCGGCTTTGGTGCGGCCGTATACGCTTCTGGGGTCTCTGGGGGAATCGGTTTCAAAGGGCGCGTCACCCTCGCCGCCGAACACGTAGTCGGTGGAGACGTAGACCATCGCGCTGCCCATCGTCCGGCAGGCTTCGGCAATGGTGCGGGTGGCGTCCGCGTTAATCCGGCGGCACAATTCCGGCTCGCTCTCGGCCCGGTCCACCTGGGTATAGGCGGCGCAGTGAATCACCCTGTCCGGCGCGTACGCCAGCAGGTATGCCCGCGTCGCCTCGGCGTCGGTCAGGTCGCAGTCCGCGATGTCGATGCCGCGATGCGCGATACCCCGCGCCTCCAGGCGGCGCATCAGGTCGTACCCCAGCTGTCCGTTCGCGCCCGTTACAAGCACCTTCATGCGTTTTGCCCCCTGTGCGCGTACATGCGCTCGTAGTAGTTCCGGTAGTCGCCCTTTAGGATGTCCTCCCACCATGCGCGGTGGTCAAGATACCACCGGACGGTTTTGCGGATGCCCTCGTCAAAGGCGGTGACAGGCGTCCAGCCCAGTTCCGCGGAAATCTTCGCGGGGTCAATGGCGTAGCGAAGGTCGTGGCCGGGGCGGTCCTTCACAAAGGCGATCAGGCTTTCGGGCTTTTTCAGCTCCCGCAGGATCGTGCGGACCACCTCCAGATTGGTGCGCTCGTTGTGGCCGCCCACGTTGTACACCTCGCCCGCCCGGCCGCGCCGCGCCACCAAATCGATGGCCGCGCAGTGATCCTCCACGTACAGCCAGTCCCGCACATTTTCGCCCCGGCCGTAGACCGGAAGCGCCTGGTCGCCCAGCGCCCGGGAGATCATCAGCGGAATCAGCTTCTCCGGAAAGTGATAGGGCCCGTAGTTGTTGGAGCAGCGGGTAATGGTGACCGGCAGTCCGAACGTGCGGTGATAGGCCATGACCATCAAATCCGCCGACGCCTTGGACGCGGAATAGGGGCTGGAGGCGCGGATGGGCATTTCCTCGGTAAAGAAAAGATCCGGCCGATCCAGCGGCAGGTCGCCGTACACCTCGTCGGTGGACACCTGGTGGAACCGGCCCGAACCGTGCTTCAGGCAGGCGTCCATGAGCACCTGGGTGCCCAGGACATTGGTTTTCAAAAAGAGCCCCGGGTCCTCGAGGGAGCGATCCACGTGGCTCTCCGCCGCGAAGTTGACCACGATGTCCGGCGCTTCCTCGTCAAAGACCTTCCCGACGCACGCCGCGTCCGCGATATCCCCCCGCACAAACCTGAAATTGTCACGCGCCAGTGCCGTCTCCAGCGTCCCGAGGTTGCCGGCGTAGGTCAGCTTATCCAGACACACGATCCGGTCCTCCGGGTGCTTCCTAAGCTGGTAGTACACAAAATTTGCGCCGATGAAGCCCGCGCCGCCGGTGACCAGTACGTTCATTCATGCCCCTCCCCGTAGACGAAGTTGCAGTCACTATCCCGAAGCGACGGCGCTTCCATATCCTTTTTTGACAGCACAGGATCGGCCACGCCCCAGTCCACCCCAATGGCCGGGTCGTCAAAGCGCACCGATCGGTCCCGCGCCGGGTCGTAGAGGCTGTCCACCTTATAGACAAATTCCACGTCCTCGGTCAGCGTCAGAAAGCCGTGGGCAAACCCCCGGGGGATGAACAGCATCCGCCGGTTTTCGGCGCTCAGCTCCGCCGCCACCCATCTCAGGTAGGTGGGCGAACCCCTGCGCAGGTCCACCGCCACATCCCGGACCGCGCCGCGGATTACCCGCACCAGCTTGGCCTGGGCCGAGGGATCGTTCTGAAAGTGCAGCCCCCGCAGCGTCCCCTTTCGCGCCGTGAAGGACTGGTTATCCTGCACGAAGCGGCAGCGGATGCCCAGTGCCTCAAAAACCTTTTCGGAGTAGGTTTCCATAAACCAGCCCCGGGCGTCCCCGAACACCTTGGGTTCGAGAATCGCCACGCCCGCGAGGCCCGTTTCAATCCGGTTCATTTAGTACATCACCTTTCCGTCCGCGACCGCCTTCAGATGCACGCCGTAGGGCGATTTCCCGTATCGTGCCGCGGACAGAAGCAGCGTTTTCCGGTCAATCCAGCCGTTTTTAAAGCCGATCTCCTCCGGCGCCGATATCTTGATGCCCTGCCGCTTTTCGATCATGCGCACAAAGTCCGCCGCATCCATGAGGCTGTCAAAGGTGCCGGTATCCAGCCATGCGTAGCCGCGGCCCAGAAGCCGCACGTCCAGAAGCCCATCCGCCAGGTACAGGTCGTTGAGCGAGGTGATCTCCAGCTCTCCCCGCGCCGAGAGGCGGATCGTGCCCGCCCGCTCCGCCACGCCCGCCGGGTAGAAGTAAAGCCCCGTCACCGCGTAATTGGACCTGGGATGCGCGGGCTTTTCCTCGATGGAAACCGCGCGGCCCGCCGCGTCAAACTCCACCACGCCGAACCGCTCCGGATCGGTCACGTAATAGCCAAAAACGGTCGCCCGGCCCGCGCTCGCGCACTCCGCCGCTCCGCGCAGCAGCGTGGAAAAGCCGTTGCCGTAAAAGATATTGTCCCCCAGCACCATCGCGCACGGCTCGCCGCCGATAAAATCCCGGCCGATCAGAAACGCCTGCGCCAGCCCGTCCGGAGACGGCTGCACCGCATAGCGAAGCAAAAGGCCGAATTGCCTGCCATCGCCCAGCAGGCCTTCAAAGCGCGGCGTGTCCTCCGGCGTGGAGATGATGAGAATCTCCCGGATGCCCGCGAGCATCAGCGTGGACAGCGGGTAGTAGATCATGGGTTTATCATACACGGGAAGAAGCTGCTTGGACGCCACCATCGTCAGCGGGTACAGCCGCGTGCCCGCGCCTCCGGCAAGGATGATGCCCTTCATTGACGATCTCCGCCCTTCGCATTGGTAGATGCCTGCGGCGCTGCGGCCGCGCCCGGCGCGTCCGCCGCCATCCACAATACTACCATAAAACCAGAATAATTCAAGACACAAACGGCAATTTGCCCAAAAGATGTGGCGTGCCGGATGCCGAAGGAATGCGTCCGCATCGCCTATTTGGGGGAGAATTTCTGTGGAGGCACTTCAGGAGGATCTGGATTGCCGGCTCATCCACTTCAACACGGAGCATCCCCGCAGGGGATACCGCAACCGCGGGGAACGCCCCTCGCATACCGTGCTGGATTTCGCTTTAAATGATAGAAAGGACCGTTCGTTTCACAGCATTTGGCGCCTTGCGGCCCGCAAGGCGCCAAATGCTGTGAAATCCCCTTCGGGCCCGCCGGTCAGGCGTCCACCATGCGCGCCGCAAGCGCCGCCCACATGTCCAGGCGCTCCAGATGGCTGCCCACCGTGGAGACGTCCTTCAGGATGAATTCGGCGGGCGTTCCGTTTCGGCGGGTGGCGGTGAGCGCCCGGGAGAACTGGTCCGCAATCGCCTCCCTTTCAAAGCCGTTTGCGATGAACGCCGGGTTGATCTTGCAGGAGAACACATAGTCCCCCCCGATCTGTTCGGCCGCCACGTCGATGTTGGCCCAGGGGCTGACCGAGATCTTGCGCACGTTCTTTATCTTGCGGATCAGATGGATGCGGTCGTGCAGCGGCTCACAGCAGCCGTAGTACATGAGCCCGAACCGCTCGTAGAGCGGGCGGACCAGTTCAATTTCGTATTCGTCGTGCATGGCGGGCGATACCGTGGCGAACAGCTGCGCCATGCCAAACGCCCAGCAATCCTTGGCGGAGGCCTTCTCACCGGTGAAGCTGTCGCCGGGCAGATCGTCCGTGTACGCGCCGGTGCAGTGCACGTACTGCAGCGCCGGATCCAGGAGCCCCAGTTTTTCGCATTGATCTACGGTGGACAGGGTCAGTTGCACGAACTTTTTTACCGTGGCTTCGATCAGCTCTGGGTCGTCCGCCAGATCCCAAAGGATGTGCTCGGCGGGGCGCATCTGGGCGATCCGGTCCCAGACGCCGGCGTGGATCTGCACGCCGCTCAGTCGGATGGGGAGGATGCCGCGCAGGATGTCGTTCAGCTGGTCCAGATGACGCTGGTCCAGCGCGGCGTCCGCCTCTACCGCGTCCTCCCGGAGCGCCTCCAGGGCCTCCCGGGTCTGAAGCTGATCCTCGTACTTGTGGGATACGATATCGTTTTGCGGGTCGCTGGAGCGGATCTCCTCCAGGATGTGAATGCCGTAGTCCAGGTTTCGCACCGTCTTGGGCACGTCGAGGCGGTTTTCCACCACCATATCGCAGGGAAAGTGCGCCCAGCGGTACAGAAGCTCCCGGATGGACTGCTCGACAGACCGCAGGAACGGGTCGGCGCATTGGAGCGCCATCTCGTCGCTTCCGGCCAACTCGTGCCAGGGCAGCTGGTCCATCAGCACCAACGGACGCACCGGCTTCAGATCGTTGTTGCTGGTCCAGAGCGCGCGCTTTTGCTTTTGAACGGGCAGGGCCGCGATTTCCGACAGACGGCCTGCCAGATTTCGCAGAACCTCATGGTCTTTTTGCATGAAAACATCCCCTCTGTGTTGATCCGCCGTGCGGCATGGCTTTTCTCGGCGCGCTTCAGAATGGCGCAGATGCACAAAGCCGGCGCAGCGCCGGGTTTTAAAACCGCCGGATGCATCCGACGGCGCCGCGCGCAGCGAGGCGCTATGCTTTGGCCGCGCGGGCCATCGCGAGCACGTTTTCGTAGGGCACGTTGGGCAGAAGCGCTTCATGGCTGGGCGAGACAATGTAGCCTTCGCCGAAGAGGTCGCGCAGCCGCATCACCTCACCGTAAACCTCCTCCGGAGTACCGAAGGGGAGCAGGCGCTGCGTGTCCACGCCGCCCATGAAGACGAGATCGCGCTTAAACTGAGCGAGGTTCTTCGCGTCCATGCCCTTTGCCTGGGCCTGCAGCGGATGGAGGATGTCCACGCCCAGGTCGATCAGCCGCGGAATGATCCGGTCGATCGAGCCGCAGGAGTGCATGGCCACCTTGAGGTCCGCCTCCCGAATGGTTTCCACGATGCGCCGGATGTAGGGCAGGATGAACTCGTCAAAGCACTCCGGGCTGATCATCAGGCTGAGCTGCGTGCCAAAGTCATTGCCGAAAAAGCCGGCTTCAAGGTATTTTCCCGTCTCCCGAAGCACGATGCGGTTTGCCCGAACGTAGAAGTCCACAATGCGCTCTGTGGCCGCGTGCACCACCTCGGGGTGGGTGTACATCTTGCAGAAGTAGTTCTCCATGCCAAAGAAATCCGCCATCACGTGAAAGAACGGGCACCACATGCCGCCGAACACTGCCAACCCCTTTTCGTAGGCGTAGCGCGCGTCCGCCAGCACGGGTTCGAGGTTCAGGTATTCCGGGTTGGGCCAGTCAAAGGACTCCACCGTGCCGATGTCCTCGCACGCCGCGAACACGCCGCCTTCGCTGAGGCTGGCGCGCCTTTCCGGGAAGCAGTCCCACATCGGCCTTCCCTCGGGGTGCCGCCAGCAGCGCATGTCCAGTTCCGGGGAGAGCCAGACCATGTCGCTGCCGACGGCGAGGCAGAAGTCGATCTCCTCCTGCCCGGCGGACTTGGCCAGCAGCACCGAAGCCTCGGCGTTTTTCATCTCGTCCCCGGTCATCGCCCGCGCCTTTATGCCCGCCCGCCCAAAGTACAGCGCTTTGGCGTCGTCGGTGGGATGGCCCACCCATAAGGCGCTTCCGGGCGCGGCGCGGCGGTCGATGGCGCTTCGGACGTACTCTCTTGAAATCACGAAGGCACCCTCCTCTCAGCGGATTGCTTTGGCCAACAGGGCCGCTTCGCTGGCCTCTCCGGCCTTGAATTCGCCGGTGATGCGGCCGTCTTTCATCACGTAGATCCGGTCGCACAGGCCCAGGATCTCCGGCATTTCGGAGGAAACGATCAGAATGGACAGCCCATCCCTCGCGAGGTTGTTTAAAATTTCGTAGATCTCGGCCTTCGCGCCCACATCGATGCCGCGGGTCGGTTCGTCCACGATGAGCAGCTTCAAATCCTCCTTGATCATCCAGCGGGCCAGCAGCACCTTCTGCTGATTGCCGCCGGAGAGCTTTGAAACCAGCTGGTCGATCGAAGGCGTCTTGATCTGGATGGCCCCGACAATTTTTTTGACCTCGCTGGTCTCCCTGCGGCGGCTGATGTTGATCAGCCGGGACACCTGGTTCAGCGACACGATGCTGACGTTTTTCTTGACCGACAGCGTGGGCAGGATGCCCTCCTCCTTGCGGTTCTCGGTCACCAGGCCCAGCCCGGCCAGCCGAGCGGCCACCGGAGAATCCTTCCGGACGGGTTTGCCGTCCAGCGTGACCGTGCCGCCGGTGCGCGGGTCGATGCCGAAAAGCGCCCGGGTCATTTCGGTGCGTCCGGCGCCCATCAGCCCGGAAAAGCCGACAATCTCTCCGGCGCGGACGGTAAACGAAAGATCGGTCACCTTTTCGCTGGACAGATGCCCGACATCCAGCAGCACCCGGCCGGGCGTACGGTTTTTGGGCGGGAACATATCGGTCAGTTTCCGGCCGACCATCATCTCAATCAGCGTCGCCTGGTCCACCTGGTCGGCGCTCACCGTGCCGATGGCGGCCCCATCCCGGAGCACCGTGATCCGATCGGCGACGGTGAACACCTCCTCCAGCTTGTGGGACACATATATGACGGCCACGCCCTCCGCCTTCAGCTGGCGGATCACGTCAAAGAGGTACCGGATCTCATTGGGGCTGAGCGCCGAGGTGGGCTCGTCCATGACGAGCACCTTGGCGTTCAGCGAGATGGCCTTGGCGATTTCCGCCAACTGCTGCTGGGCCACTGAAAGATGGTGCACTTTGGCGCCGGGCCGGGTCTTCAGCCCCACCCGGTCCAGATACCCCTGGGTATCCTCGTACAGTTTTCTCCACAGCACCCTTCCTCCGCTGGAGGGCAGGCGCCCGAAGAAGATGTTTTCGGCCACCGAAAGGCTGCCCACTAGGTTCAGCTCCTGATAGATCACGCTGAGACCCCGCCGGATAGCGTCGTGGGGAGAGGTGATCCGGGCGGACGTTCCCCCAAACCGGTAGGCGCCCTCGTCCAGCGGATATACGCCGGACATCAGCTTGATCAGCGTGGATTTGCCCGCGCCGTTTTCCCCCACCAGCGCGTGTACCTCGCCGGGGTACAGGTCAAAGCTGACACCCCTCAGCGCGTGTACGCCGGGAAAGTACTTGTGAATGCCGCACATTTCGATGATGGGCTGCGTCCGGTCCATTACTGGCCTTCCTTCTGCTGCTGGGCGCGCACAAGCCGCTTGGCCACGCTGTCCTTGCGCAGACTGTCGATGCCCACGGCCAGGATGATGACGATGCCCCGGGTGATGTCCTGCCAGAAAGAGGACACGTCCATCAGCGTCAGCGCGTTTTGCAGCACACCCAGGATCAGCATGCCGATCAGCGCGCCGGTGATGGTGCCAATGCCGCCGGACAGCGACACGCCGCCCAGGATGACCGAAGCGATGACAATCATCTCAAACCCGGTGCCCGCGGTGGGCTGTGCCGAAGCCATCCGGGAGGCCAGCAAAACGCCCGACAGCATCGAAAGCACGCTGCCGATGATGTATACCTGCAATTTGATGCGGTCCACCGGGAGGCCCGCAAAGCGGGAGGCTTCCTTGTTGCCTCCGATGGCGTAGATATAGCGGCCGAAGGTGGTGTGGCCCAGCACGTAGTAGATCAGGGCGAACAGCACCGCCGCGATGATGACGGCATTGGGGACCTGGCCCACAAAGCCGGTGGCCAGGCCCAAAAATTCCGGCACTTCCGACTGGATGGATACGGCGTTGGTCACCACCATGGATACGCCGCGCCAGATGGCCATCGTGCCCAGCGTCACGATCATCGAATTGATTTTGAGCTTGGTGACCAGGATCCCGTTCAGCCCGCCCACGACCACGCCGGCCAGAAGTGCCGCGAGGATTGCCAGCGCGATTGATCCCGTGGCATTTAGCACCGACACGGTGATGATGCCGGCCACCGCCTGCTGCGAGCCGACCGAAAGATCGATTTCCCCCACCAGGATGATCATTGTGAGTCCGAATCCGCAGATCGCGGTCAGGGATACCTGCCGAAGTGTGTTCATGATGTTGCGCTCGGAGAGGAATACCGGTTTCAGGCAGTAGGTGATCGCGCACAGCGCCACCAGCGCCAGGATCAGTACCAGTATGTCCGACTGCTTGACCTTCTCGGCGATGGCGTTCCCCGTCTTCCTCGATTGGTTGGACATCGTACCGCTCCCTCTTTTGCTGACTGGAATGAACGATTCAGAATCCGGGACTGCCGCGGCTGCACCCCGCCTGGGGTGGCCGAGGCAGCCCCGCATCCGCCTGGAAGGCGCGATTACTTGCTCATCAGCGCGCGGATGGCGTCAAAGTTGGTCTTGTAGGCATCCCCTTCCTGGGTGTAGAAGTCCGCAAAGTTGTCCTGGGTGATGACGACGGTGCCGGATTCATAGTTCGTCGGCAGTTCCTCGCCGTTGTACGCCTTGTAGGCGGCGTCGATGAGGCTGACGCCCATGTAGTCCGGGAACATGGCAACCGCCGCTTTGTAGGGGCCGCCGCTGAGGAGCGCTTCCCGGCCCACCACGCCCTCAAAGCCAAAGCCGATGGCCGTCAGATTGGATTCGTCAAGGCCGGCTTCCTTATAGGCGGCCATGCCGCCGGTGGTGGAATTGTCGTTGATGCCGAAGATCACGTTGACGTCGGGGTTGGCGGTCAGCGCGTCCTGCGCCATCTTCAGAGAGGTTTCCTTGGATCCCTGGCCATCCACCTCCTGCTTGATCTCGTACTTGAAGCCCGCCTCATCCATCGCTTCCTTGAAGCCCTGAACGCGCAGACGGCAGTCCTCAAACGCGGGCAGGCCCACGATCAGAATCTTCGGATCAATGTTGTTGGCCTTGGCGTACTCGACAAACCACTCGCCGGCCTTCTTGCCGCCGGAGAGGTTGTCAATGCCCACGTAGGTCTTCGCGCCTTCAATGACATTGGATTCGGAAACCACCGGCACGCCCGCCGCCGCGGCTTCATTGATGATGACCGCCAGCGCCTTGACGTCCACGGGCGTGATGATCAGCACGTCCACGCCGTCCGTGAGCATGTTCTCCAGCTGGCTGACCTGCTTGGATACGTCCATGGCGGCGTCGGCAACCTTCAGCTCGATGCCCAATTCCTCCGCGCGGGCCTGCGCGCCCTTGACGATGTTCTGATACCACTCATGGGACATGTCGTTGACGACGTAGCCGAACTTCGGCGTTTCGTTCGCCAGCGCCGGCACGCCGACGCACAGCGAGAACAGAAGCACCATGGTGAGAACCAACCCCAGAATCCTTTTCATATGCTCCTCCGACAACGTTATTTTAACCGGAACGATCCGGCTAATGGCGTTCCACCGCGCTTACTTATTGTCTGTGTGTTAGTAACTATATCGGATTATACCGTAAAACTAGGAGAATTGCAATATATGTGCATTGAAAATTGAAAATATTTTTACAGTATGTAAAGTAAATTTTTACACGCGGCAAGAAGGGGGTTTTTGCGGCGGGAATTCGCGGACGCCGGGTGTTTCCGGCGCGCCGACCTCAATTTTTTACATAAAAAACCAATCCCGCGAAAAACCGCGGAATTGACTTTTATATGTTGTCACGAACCAAAATCAGAGAATGACGGTGCTGAACATCTTCCGCATGGCCAGCGAAATCGCACCTTTGAGCAGGTCGTCCCCGCCCAGCTGGCTGGTGACGATGCGCACGTCGTTGGCTTTGTGCAAAAAGATGCCTTCGGCGGCCGCCCGCCTGGCGGCTTCCACGTAAACGCGGCAGTCGGAGAGCTCACCGCCGATGATGATCATCTCCGGGTTGAACAGGTTGATCAGGTTGGCCAGCCCCAGCCCCAGCATCCTTCCCGCCTGCTCAAAGGCGGCGGCCGTCAGGTGGTCGTTGCGCCGCAGGGCCTCCAGCACATGGGAAAAGTTCAGCGCCTCCGGCGGGGCAATGCGGCTCAGAATGGTCTGGGCACCGGCTTTCATCGATGCGCGCAGCGACCGCACGATGGCGGGGGAGGCGCTGTACATCTCCAGGCACCCCCGGTTGCCGCAGTAGCAGGGGCGGCCGCCCGCCTCCACGATCACGTGGCCCAATTCGCCCGCCACGCCGCTGGAGCCCATGTACAGCTTGCCGTCGGCCACGATGCCGGAACCCACCCCGAAATCCGCGTAGACGTAGATGAAGTTGCGCACGTCGCGGCCATGGCCAAAGCGCATTTCGCCGAGGGTGCCGAGCTTGGGAATGTTTTCAAACTCCACAGGGTAGTGCAGTTTTTCCGACCGGGACCAGGCGGCGATGTCAAACTGCGCCCAGTCGACAAACGGGTAGTCCTGAATCAGCTCGCAGTGCTTGAACAGCGAGCCGGGCGTGCCGATGCCCGCGCCCGCAACCTTCTCCCGGGGCACGCCGCTGCGATGAATCACCCGCTCGATGCCTTCGACGAGCTGGTCCAGCACGCCGTCGCTGAGATTGTTGTAGTTGCCCACCATCTCGTCGCGGCAGACGATGCCGCCGGCGGCGTCGGACAGCACGATCTTCAGCTTGCGCTGGATGCACGCGCCGATAAAATACATGCAGTCGGGGTCCAGTTTGAAAAGCGTGGGTTTGCGTCCGCCGGACGAATTCCCTTGGCCGACCTCAATCACGATCTTTTCCTCGATCAGGGACTCCACGATGCGCATGACGGTGGGCATCGCCAGGCCGACCTTGCGCGCGAGTTCCGTGCGCGAAACGCAGCCCAGTTCGATGATGGCATCCATGATGAGGCCCCGGTTGATCCTGCGAATCAGCTCGGAGTTGCCCGTGACGTTCTTTTTCATCCGCGTTTCCTCCCAGGCAGGTTCCGTCCTCCCGTCATGATGAGGATACCACGAAAGGCCTTCCGTCGCAAGGGGCATACGCCGCGCGGGGCGCCAGCCGGTAAGGGTGGCCGCCAGAGAAATTGGTGCGGCTGTCAGGTTTTCAGAGCGCGAGTGGCGCCGCCGGTATCAGGCCCCTATAGGGCTTCATCATGCCACCGGCTTCCCGGTGGTACATGACCCGCGCATCGCGCACGCGGCCGGTTCATTCGATGTTTCTGTGGCGCATTTCCATCGCCTCGTGGCTCAGTTGCATCTTTTCCTCCAGCAGGACGATGAGAATATCGTACAGCAGGAAGCAGTGCTGCTCAAACAGCGCGCCCATGGGCTGCACGGAAGGGACGCAGCGCGCATCCGTGCCGTTAAAGACGTGCGCCGGAACGAACAGAATGTGGTCCGCAAGTTTTGGCGTCTTCTGCAGGGGCGTGCCCGTCACGACGGCGATGGCCGCGCCCGTCTTCTTGGCCTGCTCCACGACATAATGGATGTGGCCGATCTGGCCGGAACCGTTGACCGCGACAAACAGATCGCCCTTGCCCATGCCGGGCGTCGTATCGTCCCAGATCCAGTGGACTTCCTTGCCCAGGTGCATCAGCCGCATGGAGAACGCGCGCGCCGCAATGCCCTCCCGGCCGACGCCCAGGACAAAGATGCGCTTTGCGGCGATGATGGCCTCCATGAAGGCTTCCATTTCCGCGATGTCCTGCCGCTCAAACACCGCTTCATGCTCGTCCTGCACCGTCCTGAACAGCTCCCTGTAGCGGGTGCCGACATCCATGCCCATGTCTATCCCTCCTGCACTGTTTTTTTTCGATATTTCACGCGCTGCATGCGCTTGTCCGACGCGTAGTTGAGCCCCATCACCATAATGAGCATGAAGCCCCAGATCAGCTTTTTGGCGTAGGGCGAGAACTTCCACACCGTAAACGCGCTGGACAAAAGCTGCATCAACAAAATGGCGCACACCGCGCCGGCGACCTTTCCGCGGCCGCCGTCCGGGTGGATGCCTCCGACGACGCACACCAGCATCGCCTGCAGCAGGTAGGCGTCGCCGTAGCCGACTTTGGCGGAGTTTACGCGGCTGATGATGATCAGCCCCGCCAGCCCCGCCAGCAGGCCAATCACCAGAAAGATGCCCAGCGTCAGGCGCTCGTTGTTGATGGCGGAGAAGCGGGCTGCCGTATGATTGCTGCCAAAGAGGTATACCTTTCGGCCGAAGGCCGTCCAGTTCAGAACGAGCGAAAGGATCAGCACCGCCGCGAGAAACAGCAAAAAGACCAGCGGCACGCCGTATACCTCAATGATGCCAAAATCCGTGAACGCCTCCGGCAGGCCCGTCACGCCCTTGCCGCCGGTCAGCGCCATGCCGATGCCCGTGTAAAGGGTCATCGTGCCCAGCGTCGCGATCAGGGGCGGCGCGGAGAGCCTGGCCACCAGAAAGCCGTTGAAGAGCCCGAAGGCGGCGGACGAGAGCATGGCCGCGGCCGCGGCCACCCAGATTGCCGCGGCGCCGCCAAGCCCCGGAAGCCAGCGCCCGGAAAGGATCATCGCCGCAAAAATGCCGGATGTGTTGGCGATGGCGACGATCGAAAGGTCAATCCCCCCAATCAGAAACGAGAGCATCATGGCCAGGGCGATAAAGCCAAACTCCGGAATCTGGTAGGCCATGGAGGTCAGATTGCGGCCGGAGTACATGGCGCCGGGCATCGCCAGCGCAAAGACCAGCGCCACAAACAGCGTCACGGCGTACAGAATCATCAGCTTCCTGTCGCGGCTGAGGGATTTCGAGATTGCGTTCATGCCGGCACCTCCTATTCCGTGAAGATCAGGTTTCTGCTGTTCCGGACGCGGCTCTGGTACGAAGTGACCGCTACGGACGCCACCAGCAGCGCGCCTACGAACAGGTCGTTCCAGGATGAGGACAGGCCCAGGAAGATCAGCGTGGAGTTGAGCAGATAGATGACCACCGTGCCCAGGATCACGCCCAGAATCTTGCCTTGGCCGCCGGTGGCCTTGGTTCCGCCGATCACCGCGCCGGCGATGACCATCAGCTCGTCACCCACCAGCTTGTTGGGGTAGGCCGCGTTCACCTGGGCGATGTACACCACCCCCATGAGCCCGGCCAGCGCGCCGATGTAGGCGTAGGTGAACAGCCGGATCGTCAGCGGCCGGAAGCCCGCGCGGATGGCGGACTCCTCTGAATTGCCCAGCGCGATCACGCCGCGCCCGATCATCGTGCGGTTGATCAGAAACCAGGTGAGCGCGGCCGCCAGAATGACCGGAATGACCGCTGTCGTCAGCCCCATGACGCCCATCTGCGTGTTGAGTTGAAACAGCGTTGACGAGCCGAAGCGGGTCAGAGAGGGCGGCAGCACGCCCGCGCCAAAGGTCTTGTTGGAAATGAAAGTGGTCATCACCCCGTGGAACACGTTTTGCGTGCCCAGCGTGATGATAAAGGGCGGCAGCTTCAGCCAACTGATGAGCAGGGCGTTGACGAGCCCCAGCGCAGCGCCCATTGCCACGGATGCCGTCAGCGCAAACGCGAGGTTGTCGATGCCGCTGCGGATCATCAGATAGGTGGACACGTATCCTCCGAACAGCGCCACGCTCATAAAGGACACGTCAATGCCGCCGGACAGCATCACCACCAGAAGGCCCAGCGCCACGATCATCGTGGTGGAGGAAGAACGAATGATGTCAAAAACGGTTTCAAAGCTGAGAAACGCCGGGTTGACCGCCGCAACCATGACGCTGTACAGCGCGATAATGACCATCAGGATGGCTTCCGTACCGTTGACCGGTTTTCTCTTCATTTCGCCTGCCTCCTTTCCGCCGCGGTATCGCTGATCAGGCGCTGTATGACGGCGGCGGCATCCGGGCGGGCGAGCGCTTCCTCGTCCAATACGGCGATCTGACGGTGCGCCGCCATGATCATCACGCGGTTGCAGTTGGCGAGCAGCTCCTCCATCTCGTCGGTAATCATCAATATCGCCATGCCGTCCCGGGCGAAGCCCTGAATCAGCTCGTAGATCTCCGCCTTGGAGCCGATATCCACGCCGACGGTGGGCGTATCCATGATGAAGAGTTTGGGTGAGCGGTTGACCCACTTGGCGACGATCGCCTTTTGCTGGTTGCCGCCGGACAGCGATCCGATGGGCGTTTCGACGGAAGGCGTGCGCACGCGCAGCCGCTTCACGCTGTTTTCCGCCAGCGCCGCTTCCCGCGCCCGGTCGAGCACGCCCATGCGCGTTGAGATCTCCTCGACCATCGCGGAGGACAGGTTCTCGCGGACGCACCGATCCCGGAACATGCCCTGCGTGGAGCGGTCCTCCGGCAAGAGCGCAATCCCGATCTGCTTTGCGGCGGAGGGCGAATGGATCGTCACGCGCCGGCCTTCAAACACGATCTCCCCGCGGTCGGGCGGGTTCAGCCCGAACAGCGACAGCGCCAGCTCCGTGCGCCCGGAGCCTAGGAGCCCCGTCAGCCCGAAGATGTCGCCCCGCCGGACGGTAAAATGGATGTCCTCAAAATTGCCCGCCTTGGTCAGGCCGCGCACCTCCATCAGGGGCGCGTCGTCCGCCTCCGCGCGAACGTAGCGCGGGTACTCCACATCGCGCCCGGTCATGTAAAACGCCAGCTTCTTCTGATCCAGCTCCCCGCTGGGGAAGTCCCCGATCTTCCTGCCGTCGCGGAAGATGGCGATCCTGTCGGCGACCTGGAAGACCTCGTCCAGCTTGTGGCTGATGAACACAACCGCAAGCCCCGCCGTCTTCAATTCGCCGACCACCTGCAAAAGCCGGGCGACCTCCTGGCGCGTCAGCGCGGTGGTGGGTTCGTCCATGAACAGGATCTTTGCGTCCTGGGCCAGCGCGCGGCAGATGGCGGCCAACTGGCGGTTGGCCATCGATGTTTCCATGATTGTGGTGTTCAGATCCAGCGTTACGCCGATGCGCTCGGTCTGCGCCCGGGCAATCCGGTAGACTTCCTTCCAGTCGATCACCCTGCGGCCTTCCTGGCGGATGCGGTTGAGCGCGATGTTTTCAGCCACCGTCATGTGCTGGAACAGCGACAGATCCTGATAGATCACCTGAATGCCCAGCCGGATGGCCTGCTGGGGCGACAGGTGCCGGTACGATTCGCCGCCGATCAGGATCTCGCCGCCGTCCGGCTGGTAGATTCCCGAAACAGTCTTTACGAAGGTGGACTTCCCGGAGCCGTTCTCCCCCGCGAGGCAGAGCGTCTCCCCGGATCGAATGTCCACGCTGACGTCGGACAATGCCTGAACGCCGATGAACGCCTTGTTGATGTGCTGCGCGCGAAGGATCACATCTCCCATTTCTACAAAAACCTCCTGTCGGCGCCTGGCAATCCTGTCCCGATAGCCCGAGTGCTGTCCGTCGAACGCCAGACAGCACTCTCGGTTTCGCCGTTGCGGTCGCTTAGAACGCGTAATCGTCGATGTTGTCCTTGGTGAAGACCAGCGGCGCGTACCCGTAGGCGATGCTGCCCTCGACGGTCATCTTCTCATAACCGGGCGCCTTCAGATCCGTGCCGGTGGCGACGCCCTGGCCGGAAGCGATCAGATAGGCCGCGTAGCAGGTGGCATAGCCCGCGTCCGCCGGGCGCCACGCCTGGCCGTGCACCATGGAGCCGTCCTTGATGTAGGTGGCGGACATGGAGGGAATCGCCAGGGAGACGACCTTGATGTCTTCGCGGCCCTTGTCCTTGATGGCCTGGGAAATGCCGCCGCCGTGGGCGGAGCAGTCGAAGATCGCGGTCAGGTCCGGATAGGCCTTGAGCAGTTCCACCGTCTTGTCGTAAGCGCCTTCAATGCTGTTGCCGTCCTCGTAGGGCTCGGAGGAGACGTTGGTCATCTCGCTGTTCTTGGTGATGTAGTCCACCGCGGCGTTGTACCAAGCCATGTGCGTATCCATGGTCAGCCCGCCGACAAAGCCGGCAAACTGGCCCTTGCCGCCGGTGGCATCCACCACGGCCTTGCCCATCAGCGCGCCGAAGTCGGCGTTGACAAAGGCTTCGACGTCCATGTCCACGCTGTCGGCGATCCCGGGCGCCTCGTGGGTCACCACGGCGATGCCGGCCTCCCGCGCCTTCTTGATGGTGGGGATCAGCGCCTGCGGGTCGTTGGGCACAATGCAGATCGCGTCGACGCCCTGCGAGATCAGGTCTTCCATGATGGCGATCTGCAGCGCCGGGTCGCCGCTTTCAGGGGTCAGCACATAAGTGTTCAGGCCCGTGTCTTCCTTGAGCTTGTTGACGCCAGCCTCCATGTCGTCAAACCAAGGGTCGGACTGCTTGACGATCATCACGACGGTGTACTCGGAGATGTCCTTGGACTCCGCCAGCGCAAGGGTTGTCATGGATAGAATCATCATCAGTGCGAGCAACAGGGCGAGCGTCTTTCTCATGGCAGATCCTCCTTACAGTATCTTTACGTCGGCCAGCGCACGATTGGGCCGAAACGGTTGGCTTTCGGCCAACGGATATAGTATACACGACGAAAAAACGCGGATGGAATGTACAAACCAACAACATGGTGGAATAATCAATGACGTTTCGGATGGCGCTCCCTGTACTCGCTGGGAGAGCAGTCGGCGAACTTCTTGAATGTCTTGCTGAAGTAGTGCTGATCGTTGAAGCCCACCCGGAACGCGATTTCGTAAATCTTCAGGCCGGTTTCATCCATCAGCGCCTTGGCCCGCTCGATGCGGTATTGGTTGATGTAGTCGCTGACGGTCAGGCCGTATTCGCGCTTGAATACGGCGCCGAGATAGTTGGCCGAGTAGCTCAGATGCGCGGACAGCCAGTTGACGGACAGGTGGTTGTCCGCGTGGTTTTGCTCGATGGCGAGGCGGGTCATCGCGGCGATCCGGCGGTGGCGCTCCACGTAGCCGCTCGCAATTTCGCGCCGGACCATCTCCATCAGCTTGAACGCAAAGGCGCGCAGCTGCGATCGCTGGACTTTCGCGGAGCCGGATTTCAAAAAAGCCATCTCGCGGACGAAGGCATCCATGGCATTCACGGCGTTTTCTGTGAGGACGCCCACCAGCAGCAGGATGCATTTTGTCGCGTAAAAATTGGCCTGATGGGGCGTGACGGTGGCCGCGCTGCGCTCAAGATCGTCGAAGAACTCGCCCAGCAGCTTCTGCGTTTCGTCGTAGCGCATCGCCCGCAGCGAGGTGTCCACCTGCTGGCAGAGGCGGTCCAGCGCCAGCGCGCCCTCTTCCTTGCGGTAGTCGCCGATGTCGTAAACGAAACCGGCGCCAAAGAGCGCGCGGTAGTCGAGCGCGTTGTTCGCGTTGTTGTAGGAACTGGCGATTCCTGACAGCGCGCGCGCCTCGTCGCCCACGCCCACGTAGCACTCGATGCCCGGCACGTCCCGTACGCGCCGCATGAGCTCCTCGGTAAGCGCGTCGATCCGGTGCCGGTCAATCGGGCCGTCGGAATTCACCAGGAGCACGTAGCGCGCGTTTTCCATGTTGAACAGGTTGAAGCCGCTCTCCCGTAAAACCAGCTCGTTCAGGATGTCCTCGACCAGCTTGAGGGACACCTGGAACTCCACCTCGTCCAGGCGCTCGTCCGCCCGGCGGATGAGCACGATGGCGGCCATAAAGTGGCTGCCGCTCAAGTCGATCCCGTAGGTCGCGCGGATTTCCTCCAGCGAAACGGGAACGACCTGGCTGTTCAGGATATCGTACAGGAGCTTCTGCCGGATGATATCCAGGTGTTCGTGAACAAACGCGCGCAGCTTCTCCACATGCGCCTCGCGCCCGCGGCGCTCCTCGAGGAGTCCGTGAAGCTTCCGGCCGATCTCCATCACATCCAGAGAATCGACGGGCTTGAGCACGTAGTCCGTCGCGCCGTAGTTCAGCGCCTGGCGGGCGTAGTCAAACTTCTCGTAGCCGCTGACGATGATAATCAGCGGCCGATGCCCCTCCCGCTCCAGCGCGTGCATCAGCTCAATGCCGTTCATATCGGGCATTTCGATGTCCAGCAGCATCGCGCTGATGGTTTCGCGCCGGATCAGTTCCAGCGCTTCGACGCCGCTGTGCGCCACCAGCACGTCAAAAAGCCCCTGCCGGCTCAGCGTGCGCCGCATCCCTTCGCAGGCCATTTCCTCGTCATCCACAACCAGGAGTCTGTCCATGTCATTCCTCTCCCGCCATCGCCTTAATTCGGATCGACGCCACCGTTTCGTCGCCTTCTCTGCGGTAGTTCAGGCCGTAGCCGGCGCCAAAACACATCCGCACCCGGTCGTGCACATTGGAAATCCCGATCCCATACGCGTCCTTCGCGCCCGCGGTATCGCGGTGCTCCAGAAATTCGTTCATCTCGTTCAGCGCCGCGCGCGTGGCGCTTTCGCCGTTGTCGCGGACTTCCAGCACCACGTCGTCCCTGTCGAGGAAGGCGCGCACCGTGATGCGGAACTGCCTGTCCGCGCGCGTCTTCATCGCGTGGACGATGGAATTCTCCACCAGGGGCTGCAGCACCAGCTTTGGCGTATAGTAATCCTTGATGGCTTCGGGCACGTCAAAGCAGACGAGGAACTTGTCGGTGTAGCGCGCTTTCTGGATGTCGATGTACAGCCCGACGTGCGTGATCTCCTCGCGGATGGAGATGTATTCCCGCCCTTTGCTGATGGAGATTCGGAAAAACTGCGACAGCTCCTTTGTGATCCGGATTGCGGTGCGTGGCTCGTCCGCCTCAATCATCCAGACGATGGCGGAGAGCGTGTTGTAGAGGAAGTGGGGATTGATCTGGAATTCCAACGCCCGGATCTGAGCCTCTTTCTTCTTCTGCTGCTCCAGATAGTAATCGGAAATCACCTTCTCCAGCTGGGCGACCAGCGACGAGTACTTGTCCGAGATCATTGCGAACTCATTGCGCCGCGCCTTCCCGAAGGGCTTCCCCGCGTCGTCCTTGCTCAGACGGTCGATCAGGCTGCGCAGCGGCTTGGTCAGGCTCATGGAGAGGAGGGCGCCCAGAAGCACGCATCCCACCACGCAGATCAGCGCCACGACCAGCGTAAACTGCAAAATGGCGAAAAAGCTGGCGTTGAGGCGCGCGGAGGGCGTGCACTCGATAAAATAGAGCCCGCGTTGGGTGTCGTGGCGGTAGGCGACCAGATCCTGTCCGCTGAAGAGGTGTCCGTCGGCCCCGGTCAACTGCGAAACGGCAAAGCCGAGCGCGTCGGAGACGTTCCGGGAGAATTGCGCCTCGTCCGAACAGGACTGGATTACGCCGTCCTCCTTGACGATGTAGAACCGGGTATTCCGGGCGGCCTCGTAGTTTTTGTACAGCGCGCGGAATACGCTCTCCTTGATGTTGACGATCAGCCTGGCCACCGGTTCGCTGCTGCCCGCGCCCAGCACGACGCGCTCATAGGGGATCACCATTTCGCCCCGATCGAAGGTCGCGTCGTCCCAGCGGTCAAACAGCTCGAAGGCGGACGGATCAAGCGGCGCAAAAGCGCTTGCGTCCATCTTCCGTACCGCGGAGTATTCCGATGAGGAATAGGAGAGCGCGATGCCACTTTCGCAGACCAGCACCACGGAGGTGGCGTCCATGTTGTTGTAAAAGCTCATGACCTGGCGCTTCGTGCGGTCTTCAAGCAGGGTTTGCTCCTCCGCCGTGCGCTCGGGGCGGAGCTCGCAGAACGCGCGCACGGAAGAGTTGTACGCGGTGAGCAGCGTGGCCTGGTGCTTCGCCTTCATGATTTCACCGGCGCGGTAGTTCACAAATTCCAGGCGGGCCAGGCTGTCCTGCACCCCCAGTTCCAGCGTATTGGCCGACGCGATCCGAAGGGAAACGGCCCCCACGACAATGACCGGCACAATGGAGGCCAGCGCAAAGAACATCATCAGCTTGACGGTAAAGGGCAAGTTGTAGAACCAGCTTTTCCGCTCCTTGATCATAGACAGGCCTGCTTTCGTTGTTTTCCGTCCGTTCGGGGTTGTATGCGGGAAGGCGGCGTCGGCGCTGTCTTATTATATATTGGGCTGCGGCGCAAGGGCAAGGCGAAGGAAGCATAAACCATCGGGCCTTGCGGATCGGCCCGGGGGGATAGCCCGCGCCTCCATGGGCGCGGGGGCACTTTCCGCCCGCTCTTGACAGTGAGGCCCCCTTTGCGCTACGATGCAGCCAAGCGGGCGCTTGCCCCGCGCCTTCTCTGAAAGGCTTGCCCGCGGTTTGGGCGTTTCGGAAACCGCCCTCGCCGTGGGCGAAGACGCGGCAGGCGCATCGAAGCGGGGCGGCCCTGAAGCCGTGAGGAGGGCGTTTGTTGCGCATTCACGTCAAAATTTTGCTGCTCAGCTTTGCGCTGGTCGTCGTACTGGTGGCGCTGACCGGGGTGATTTTTTTCCGCTACAACGAGCGCGCGGCGCTGCAAAAGGCGAGAAACGAGCTGTACACCGTGTCCGAAAAGCTGTCGCTGCAGGTGGAGTCCCGCATCCAGCAGATCGACGTGGCGCTTTTGTTCGTGCTCTCCGATCCGGACTTTCTCTCGGCGCTGTCGATCTATACCATGCCGGACCGGAACGCGGAGCGCAACCGGCTGATCCTGGCGGACAGCGCCTCGGCCATCAACCAGCTGTTCAAAAGCTATGTCGTGGACAAGCACTTTCACCAGATCGTGCTTTTTGACGACGCCGGGGACTTTTTCACCAGCGACTTCCGGACCGCGACGCCCACGCCGGAGCGCGTCGCCGAGATGGCGGCGGGCATCGAATGGAGGGAGGCGGCCGCGCTGCGCCAGGGGAAGCTGCTGCTCATTCCGCCCTACACCGATCCCTGGAGCGGCCGGGGCGAGACCGTTTACGGCGCGGCCAGGGCGCTGAAGACGGTTTCCGGCGTCACCTGTTACATTGAGGTGCAGCGCGCGCTGGACGAGCTGGACGAGCTTTTGGCGCTCGGCGGCTTTGAAGGGGTTCGCGTCGAGCTCGTCGGGGAGGGCGGGCTGTTCTACGCGCCGCAGGGCGGCGAGGCGGCGCCGGAGGGGGCCATTCAGGTCACCAGCGAGCCCAACCGCTACGGGCTTTACGCGCGGCTGTCGCTGGATTCCGCCGCGGTCCGCGCCGATCTCGCGCCGGGTGTCCTTCAGATCGCGATGATCTGCCTGGTGGCGCTGGCCGGTTCCTTTTTCTACATCTACTACGCCACCCGCCGCCTGATGCGCCCGCTGCGCACGCTGCAGGAGGCGATGGATGAAACCGCGCTGGACAACCTGGACACCCGCGCCGCGCCCCACAGCGTGGACGAGCTGAAGAACCTCAACGAGGCGTTCAACCGCCTCTGCGAGCGCCTCGGCGGCGCGGTGGATGACAAGATGCGCGCCCAGCGGCTGGAGCTGGAGGCCCGGCTGGACGCGCTGCAGGCGCAGATTGACCCGCATTTTCTGTACAACACGCTGAACGTCATCATGAACCGCGCGATGCAAATCGGCGACGACGAGATCCTCGCCATCTGCGAGGGCATTGCGGACATGCTGCGCTATTCCACCGCCACCGAGCGGCGCCTCGCCACGCTGGGCGAGGAGAAGGCGCACCTGGACACCTACCTTTCGCTGATGAAAAAGCGCTTCCGCCACAGGCTGGTCTACGCCGTCGACATCCCGGAGGATATGCTGGCGCTGAGGCTGCCCAAGATGACGCTGCAGCCGCTGGCGGAAAACGCGATCCAGCACGGGTTTGCCCGAAAGGGCGGCGCGATGCGCGTCGAGGTCCGGGCCTGGACGGACGGGGAATACTGGCGCGTCGAGGTGACCGACAACGGCGAAGGCTTTGACGACAAGGTGATGGTCGGCCTTCAGCAAAAGCTTGCCGCCGTGCGGGACGGCTCCTTCCGGCCCGGGCGGGCGGGCCTTTCGATCGGCGGCATGGGGCTGGTCAACACCTACGCGCGGCTCCACTACCGCTTTGGGCCCGCCTGCAAGATGACGATTGAAAATACGGAAAGCGGCGCGCGGGTCGTCATCCGCGCCCCGCTTAAGGAGGGGCGTGCGTTTGAACCGCATTCTTCTGGTTGAGGACGAGCCGGCCTCGGCGGAATACCTGGCCGGCGTTCTGCGCCGGGATCTTCCCGGGATGGAGGTGGCCGGCATCGCGGAGAACGGCGAAGAGGCGCTGCGCATCATCCGCCAGGAGCGCGTCGACATCGTCGTGACCGACATCAAAATGCCGGTGATGGACGGGCTGGAGCTGGCGGAGGCGGTGCGTACCTCATGGCCGATGATTCCGGTGGTCATCGTCAGCGGATACGAGCTTTTCGAATACGCGAAGACCGCGCTGCGCTTTGGCGTATCGGATTACCTGCTCAAGCCCGTAAAGGCGCGGGAGCTGGCCGAATGCCTCGAGCGCGTGGCGCTGCGGCTGGAATATTCGCGCAGGGCGCGCAAGGCGCTGGGCGCGGCGGCCGCGCAGGCGGATGCCGGCGGGGAAGGGGTGTTTTCCGATGCGCCGGGGCCCGTGGAACTGCGCGCGCAGGTCAACTTGCTGCTCTCCGAGTATGAGGAGCGCGCCCGCGGGCGGGAGTCGGACCGCGCCCGGGCGGACTTCGAGGCGCTGACCGCCTACATCGACAGGCGGCTTGGCGAAAAGCTGACGCTGGAGGGGGTGTGCCGGGCCAACGGCCTGTCCCAGTCCACGCTGAGCCGCCAGTTCCGCGTCTACGCCCGGTGCTCCTTTGTGGAATACCTGACCAGCCGGCGCGTCGAGCGCGCGCGGAGCCTGATCGAGCGGGAGCCCGGACGCCGCATGAAGGAGATTGCCGGGGAAGCCGGCTTTTCCGATCCCCTCTACTTCAGCCGGGTGTTTCGCGCCAGGACCGGCCTTACGCCCACGGAATTTGCGCGTTCATGCCGGCGGCGCGGAAAAAACGGGGGCAAGGGATAGCCGGACTCGCCGGGATCGGACCGGATAATCCATGCGCCTTGCTGGATTATCCATCGACACGCCCTTTAAATATATGTTATGATAAAGTCATAAAATATATGGAAAGGTGGTTTATCCGGTGAGAAAACTGTTTGTTTTGCTCGTGGCGATGGTGCTGATTGTTGCGTCCGCGAGTATTCCCGCCGTCGCGGAAGGCGCGACGCTGACGCTTCTGATCGACAACACGACGCCCACCACGGGCATTGAGGCCGTCGCCAAGGTGATCGAGGAGAAGCTCGGCATCGCCCTGGAGATCGAGGTCCGCCCCGGCGGCGCCGAGGGCGAGAACGTGGTCAGGACGCGCCTGGCCGCCGGCGAAATGGCCGATCTGTGCTATTTCAACTCCGGCTCGCTTCTGTCCACGCTGAACCCGGCCCAGAACTTTGTGGATCTGACCGACATGCCCTACATGTCCACCTTCTCCGATTCCTACAAGATCACCGTCACCGTGGACGACCGGATCTACGGCGTGCCCTCCGGCTCGTCCTTCTGCGGCGGCTGGCTGTACAACAAGGCAGCCTATCAGGAACTGGGCCTCGAAGTGCCCCACACCTGGGAAGACCTGATGGCCAACTGCGAAAAGATCAAGGCCGCGGGCAAGACGGCCGTCATCGCGTCCTTCGGCGACGACTGGTCCAGCCAGCTGATCCTCCTGGCCGACTACTACAACGTCCAGAAGGAGAACCCCGGCTTTGCCGCGGACTTTGACGCCAACAAGGCCAAGTACGCCACCGACCCGGCCGCCTTCAAGGCCTTCAAGAAGATGGCGGAAGTCTACGAGAAGGGCTTCCTGAACAGCGACTACAACACCAACACCTACGACTACGCGCTGCAGATGCTGGTCAACGGCGACGGGGTCCACTACCCGATGCTGACCAACGCCATCACCAACATCGAAAAGAACTACGGCCGCGAGGCCGCCGACAACATCGGCTTCTTCGGCCAGCCCGGCGACGACGCGGACGACCACGGCCTGACGGTGTGGCTCCCCAACTCCATCTACGTGTACAAAAACGGCGCCAACGTGGAAACCGCCCTCAAGTGGATTGAGTTCTTCGTCTCCCCCGAGGGCCTGGCCGCCTACGCCGCCGCCACCTCGGCGGAAGGCCCCTACGTGGTGTCCGGCGTCGAGATGCCCGAAGATTCCTTCGCGGCCGTCAAGGAAATGCTGCCCTACTTTGATGCGGGCAAGACCGCGCCGGCCCTCGAGTTCATCACCTCCGTCAAGGGCCCCAACTCTCCGCAGATCTGCATCGAGTGCATGGGCGGCCTGCGCACCCCCGAGGAGTGCGCCGCCGAGTACGATGCCGACGTGGAGAAGCAGGCCAAGCAGCTCGGCCTTGCCGGGTGGTAACCGCCTGGTAAGCCCCGCCTGATAAACGGCCCCGCAAGCCGGCGGCACAACCGCCGGCTTGCGGTCCGGACCGGGCCGTACGACCGGCCTTGGAGAACCCGCGATTCCTTTCCCGCGCCGCTTGCCGGCGCCGCATACGGAGGTGTTGGCCCTTGCCCAAAGCGCTCAGACGCATGTATTCCGGCTGGTTTCTGGCGCCCGCCGGGATCATATTCTTTGTCCTGTTCCTCCTGCCCACGATCATGTCCTTTTTCTTCAGCATGACCACCTGGACGCTGACGGATTGGACGTTTACCGGGCTGGACAATTTGAAAATGTTCTTCCGCGAGACATCCCTTCGGATCGGCTTTAAAAACACGCTCATCTACGCGGCGCTGACCTGCCTTTTCAAGGTGGTGCTGGGGCTGGTGCTCGGCGCGGTGCTGTCCTCCACATTCCTGCGCAGCAGAAACGCGCTGCGCTCCATTCTGTTTTTCCCCAACCTGATCTCCACGCTGGCCGTGGGCATCACGTTCCGCTCGCTGATGCATCCAACCCGGGGGCTCATCAACGCCGCCCTCGGCGCCATGGGCATTGCCGGCCCGGACTGGCTGGGCAACGTGAACCTCGCCCTCTATTCCGTGATCCTGATCGACGTCTGGAAGGGCGTGGGCATTGCGACGGTGATCTACATCGCCGGCATTTTGTCGATTCCGGAGCAGTATTACGAGGCGATTTCCATCGACGGCGGCTCCACCTGGGACAAATTCCTGCACATCACGCTGCCGCTTTGCCGTCCGGCGATGAATTCGGTCATCATCCTGGCGTTCATCGGCGGGCTTCGAACCTTTGACCTGATCTGGGTGACCACCAAGGGCGGCCCGGGCTTTGCCACGGACCTTTTGGCATCCATCATATACAAGCAGTATTCCGCGGGCTATTACGGCCTCGCGACCCTGGGAAATGTGCTGATGTTCCTGCTGATTTCGGCGCTGGCGTTCCCGCTGTACTACTATATCACGCGGCGGGAGGTGGACCTGTGAAGGCGAAAAACCCGGCCGGGCGCCGGCGCGGCGCGAAGCGGCTCGTTTTTGACGCGGCGGCCATCCTGCTTTCGGCGGTCTTTTACTGCGTGCCCTTTTACTTCGTGATCCTGAACTCCTTCAAAACCCGGCAGGAAGCGTCGCTGATGAACATCGACTGGCCCGGCACCTTCAACATCGTCGAAAATTACCGGACGGTGCTGGAAACCAACAACGGCATCGTAATCCGGGCCTTTGGAAATTCCGTGGCCATCACGCTTTTTTCGATTGTGCTGATGGTGGCGGTGTGCTCCATGGCGGGGTATGTGCTGCAGCGAAAGCGCGACAAAATGGGCACGGTGGCCAATTTCATCGTGCTGACGGGCCTCATGATTCCGCCGGCCATCGTGCCGACCATCTGGGTCATGCAGGGGATTGGCATCTACAAGTCCATCGGCGGCATGGTGCTCATCGAGGTGGCGCTCAACCTGTCCTTTGCCTGCATCCTGTACCGGGGGTTCATGGCCTCGATTCCGAGGGAATTGGACGAGGCCGCCGTCATCGACGGCTGCGGCCCCTTTCGGATGTTCTGGCAGGTGGTGCTGCCGCTATTGCAGCCCGTCACCGCGACGGTGATCGTCCTGTCGGCGGTCAACATCTTCAACGACTTCGTCAACCCCCTCTACTTCCTGCCCGGCACCAAGAACGCGACCGTGCAGCAGACGCTGTACAACTTCAACGGCCAGTACGGCAGCGACTGGAACCTTTTGTTTGCCGACGTGATGCTGATCACGCTGCCCCCGCTGATCCTGTTCATCTTCTTCAACAAGAAGATCGTCTCCGGCATGGTGGCCGGGGCCATCAAGGCGTGACCGCCCGGGAGCGGTTCCGGCGGGCGCTCGCCTTTGAGCGCGCCGACCGGCTGCCTGTGATCGAGTGGGCCGTGTGGTGGGACAAGACCGTCGACCGGTGGCTGGCCGAGGGGCTGGAGGTTCCGGATGAGGCGCCCTATACCCAGTGCGACGGGATCAAGCGCGCGCTGGGGCTGGATCTGGACATGCAGTTCTGGATGGACGCGATTCCGGACAGTGCGCCCAAGCCCGCACGGCACGGCGCGCCGCTGGTGGAATCCCTTTCGGAGTACGAGGCGCTCCGGCCGCTCCTGTACCCGAAGGCGCCCTTTGACCGCGCGCGGCTTGAGGCCGCGGCGCGGCTGCAAAAGGCGGGCGAGGCCATCCTGTGGACGACGGTGGTGGGCCCTTTCTGGGGTCCGCGTTCCCTGCTGGGCATCGAAAACCACCTGTACGCGTTTTACGACGAGCCGGAGCTGATGGACAGGATCAACCGCGATCTGGCGGACTACAACCTGCGGGCGATGGACGAGTTCTGCCGCTATGCGACGCCGGACTTCATGACCGTCGCCGAGGACATGAGCTACAACCACGGCCCGATGCTCTCCGCCGCGCTCTTTGAGCGGTTCCTCGCGCCCTTCTACCGGAGGATGCTGCCGGAATGGAAGGCGCGGGGCATCCGCGTGTTCTGCGATTCCGACGGCGATGTGACGGACCTCATCCCGTGGCTCAAGGCCTCCGGCTTCGAGGGCATCCTGCCCCTTGAGCGGCAGGCGGGCGTGGATGTGGCGCGCCTCCGGCGGGCGCATCCGGATTTTCTCTTTCTCGGTCACTACGACAAGACCGTCATGAAGGACGGCGAGGCGGCGATGCGCGCCGAGTTCGAACGGCTGCTGCCCGCCATGCGCGCGGGCGGCTTCGTGCCGTCGGTGGACCACCAGACGCCCCCGGACGTGTCCCTGGAAAACTACAAAGCGTATCTGCGGCTCTGCCGCGAATACGCGGAAAAAGGAGCAAACCCATGAAGATCACCACGCTGCGCTGCGACTACATGGAAAACCCGGTCGGCTTTGACTTTGATCGGCCCTCGCTCTCCTGGGTCACGGAGGCGGAGGGCGAAAACAGGCGCCAGAGCGCCTGCCAGGTGCAGGTGGCGCTGTCGCCGGATTTTTCCGCGCCGTGCCACGACACCGGCAGGGTCGCCTCCGCGGAGAGCGTCGGCGTGCGCCTCGGGATGCCCCTGGATCCCCGCACCCGCTACTTCTGGCGCGTCCGGGTGTGGGACGAGGCGGGCGCCGAGAGCGGCTGGAGCGAAGCCGCCTACTTTGAAACCGCGCGCTACGGGGAGGCCTGGCGCGGCGTTTGGATCGGCGGGGAGGGGGAGGGCTTTCCGCAGCTTCGGCGCGGATTCCGCCTGGACAAACCGATCCGGCGCGCCCGGGTGTACGCCTCCGGCGTGGGCGTGTACTGCCTGTTCCTGAACGGGCGGCGCGTCGGCGAGGACGTGCTGGCCCCCTTCATCAACGCCTACGACCAGTGGATTCAGTACCAGACCTACGATGTGACGGACATGCTTCAGTCGGGCGAAAACGCGCTGGGCGCGTTCCTCGGCAACGGATATTACAAGGGCCGCGTCAACTGGCCGGGGATTCCCACCCGCACGCAGCTCTACGGCGACGCGCTGGGCCTGATCTGCGACCTCGTCGTCGAGTACGCGGACGGCTCGGTGGATGTCGTCGCCACGGACGAGGGCTGGAAGGCCGCCGAAAGCCCGTTTTTGCGCAGCGAGATCTACGACGGCGAGTACTTTGACGCCCGGATGGTTCAAAAGGGCTGGAACGGGCCGGGCTTTGACGACGCCGCGTGGAAGCGCGCCGTGCGGATCGCGCCGCCGAAGGGCGCGCTCGAGGCCCGGCGCAGCCCGCCGCTGCGGGTGATGGAAAGACGCGCCTGCGAAAAGGTGATCCTGACCCCGGCGGGCGAAACCGTGCTTGACTTCGGCCAGAACATGAGCGGCTGGGTGCGCTTTCGCGTAAACGCGCCGGCGGGTACGGAAATCCTGCTGCAGGCCGGCGAGTACCTGGACAAGCACGGCAACTTCTACCGCGAAAACATGCGCACCGCGCTGGCCGAGGAGCGCTACATCTGCCGGGGCGGCGGCGAGGAGTACGCGCCGTACATGACGTTTATGGGCTTTCGCTTTATCCGCGTGACGGGCTGGCCGGGCGAAGCGCGGCCGGAGGACTTTATCGCGGAGGTCGTCTATTCCCAGATGGAGCGCACCGGCTGGTTTGAATGCTCCGACGAGCGGGTGAACCGCCTGTTCATGAACGCGCTGTGGGGGCAGAAGGGCAACTTCGTCGACGTGCCCACCGACTGCCCGCAGCGGGACGAGCGCATGGGCTGGACCGGCGACGCCCAGGTGTTCTGCGCCACCGCCTGCATGAACATGGAGTCTGACGCCTTCTACCGCAAGTATCTCTACGACCTCAAAAAGGAGCAGATGAAGCACGGCTACGTGCCGGTGGTCATACCGTTTTTCATCTACGGCTCCGGGCTGTGGGATTTCCCGACGACCGGGTGGGGCGACGCGGCCACCATCATCCCCTGGGATCTGTACCTGTACTACGGCGACAGGGCGGTGCTGGAGGACCAGTTTGACAGCATGAAGGCCTGGGTGGACTACATGACCGGCCAGGACGCCGGGGGCGTGGACCGCTACGAGGGCTTCCATCTGGGCGACTGGCTGGCGCAGGACACGGCCGACCCCTTTAACCTCTTCGGCGCGACGCCCACCGACCTCATCGCCACGGCCTATTACGCCCATTCCGCAAGGCTGGTCGCCAAGGCCGCGGGGGTGCTGGGAAGGCCGGAGGAAGCCCAAAGGTACGAGGCGCTGTACCGCCGCGTGCGCGACGCCTTCCGCAGGGAATACATGACCCCCGGCGGCCGCGTGCTGTCTGAAACGCAGACCGCTCAGGCGCTGACGCTGCATTTTGGCCTGTGCGAGGACGCCGAGCGCCCCGTGATCGCGCGGCATCTGGCCGAGCGCATCCGGCAGGACAAGAATCTTTTGAGCACCGGGTTTATCGGCACGCCCTACCTGTGCCCGGCCCTCAGCGAAAACGGGCTGAACGAGTACGCCTATGCGCTGCTTCTGTCCACCGGCCGGCCCAGCTGGCTGTACGCGGTGGAGCGCGACGCCACCACCATCTGGGAGCGTTGGAACGGCATCGATGAAAACGGCGATTTCGGCCCGGTCAGCATGAACTCGTTCAACCATTACGCCTACGGCTCCATTGCGGAGTGGCTGTACCGGTACGTCGCGGGCATCAACCCCGTGGAGGGCGCGCCCGGCTTCCGGAAGGCGCGCATCGCGCCGCTGCCCAACGATCAGCTGGGGTACGCGAAGGCTTCGATCCGCACGCCCTACGGCATGCTGTCCTCCGGCTGGCGGTATGAGGGCGGGCGCCTCCAAATCGAGGTGACGGTGCCCTTCGGCGCCGAGGCGGAAATCGTCCTCCCCTTCGCCGAGGGCGCGTCCGTCACCGAAAACGGACGGAAGATCGAAAAGACGCGCCTCGTCCGCGGAAGCGGCGAATGGAAGTACGCGTACGAACCCCAGGGCGATGGAATCCACCGCCGGATCGTGGCGGACGTACTGCCGCCCTTCTGATCCGATTCCGGGCGGGGCCTTTCCGGCCCCGCCCGGCCGGGACGCGCGCACAGGACGCTTGACTTCAAAGGGTGCAGAGGCAAACCCGTAGAGTAGGCAAGCAGCGCCTTGCATCTTTTCAGATGTAGGTTTCCGCGATGCCCCTCCCCGAACCGTACTTACACCTTTCGATGTATACGGCTCTCCATTGGCAATACATCTTTCAGACTCTGCCGTTATGCAGATTGTGGTGACATTGCTCGCAGAGCACAATCGTCTTGCGCCTGCGTGCCAGCATAACCTGTTCCAGCATCGTCTTACCCTTGAGATCCTTCAGCCTGTGAACATGATGAACTTCGTAGCTTGCGTTGTCCGTACTGCCACAAAACTCGCATTGCTTTGCCAGCAGACGGCTTTCAAACGAACTTCTCGTTTTAATCGTCTGGGGTACGGCGTGCGGAATTTCGTCCTTTGCGACTTTGGCTTTTTTGCTGTCTTGATATTTGGCGAAGTACATCCGCTTCGTACCCTTCTTGGTCTCATACGGAATGCACCAGCCGCCCCTTCCGTCTTTGTAATGCTCTCGCATTTTGGCGGTTGAGGATTTATGCTTGGAAGCCAGCGTCATCAGGCAGCTGTATTCCATCAGATATGCAAAATAACCCAGCTTTACAAAGTTGCTTGCCATGCAGTAGTAATTGCAGATGCCTCGAAGTTCTGCGTTGTAAACCATCAGGATTTCAAGGTCGGTCATCGTAACAAGGGCTCCCCGGTGTACGGGGCGTAGGGCTCCATTTGCCCATTTTGCGGCTTTTCGGTCAAACAGATATCTTTCAATCTTGTCGGTCAAAGGCACGTTCAACTCCACCTTATTGCTAAGGGTTCGGCAGCTGTATCCCTGACCTCCATTCTTGATCTGGCTGTTTCTGTGGACACGGACATCATAACCGAGGAATCTCGCATACTCGGCGCTGTGGGTAATCAGTGTCTTTTCATCACTCAACTCCAGCTTGAGCTTATCGGACAGGAAAGCCCTAATCCGAGCTTTGATTTTTACACAATCCTCTTTGCTTCCGACTACACCTATAAGAAAGTCGTCCGCATAGCGTACATAGTTGATGCGTTTATCCGTCTGCGATTTCGCAGGCAGGCGCAGCATCTGCGCACGCAATGCCTTCTGTTCCTGAAGAAGAGCCCGAATCCGCTCAGGGTCAGTTTCCTTCTTCAACAGTCGGCTGATATGGTGTACTTTGCCCGCGACATGTGTGTATTCAGGGGTGAACACTCTGTCTTTGGGCTTATCAAAGCCAGCCTTCATATCCAACATGAACTTATCCAGCTCATGTAGGTAGATATTTGCGAGCAGAGGAGAGATGATCCCGCCTTGCGGCGTGCCGCTAAGGGTTCGGTTATATTTCCAATCCTCCAAATATCCGGCTTTCAGCATTTTATGGAGTAGTTGTGTGATTCTGGCGTCCTTTACCTTTCTGCCAATCAAATCCACCAATACGGTGTGGTCGATATGATCGAAGAAGCCTTTGATATCGCCTTCAACGAACCATCTGATACCCGGATAACCGTGCTTGATGTCTTTGAGCGCCGTATGACAACTCCGATTCGGACGAAAGCCGTGCGATGAAGGCAGGAATATCGGTTCATAAACCGCTTCCAGCACCATACGCAATGCCTCCTGTACCAGCTTGTCTGTGAACGTCGGGATACCCAGCGGGCGCAGCTTTCCATTCCGTTTGGGGATGTACGTTCTGCGCACGGGAGAAGGCGTATAGCTGCCATCTTTCAAAGACTGAATGATACGCTCTACCTTCTTTTCGCTGAATCCGTCTGCGGTATCATTGTTCACACCTCTGGTGGCCGCACCATTGTTGGCATACAGATTGCCATATGCGAGGTAGTAGATATCAGGTCGTAACAGATACCGGAAAAGCCTTGAGAACATTTCCTCCTTGTTCTTCTTATAGCGTTTCCCAAAAAAGCAGGCAGCGCTTGACAAGGGTGAGAAAATAGGATAGAGGCGAAAGAGAAATGAGAATGTTGCATAACGAAGCGCGGGAACTGGCGGTGGAAGCATACAAGGCAACGCATGATGCGAAGGCAGTTGCGAGGGATTTTCAAATCAGCAAGTGGACCGTGTATCATATGGCGGAGAGGAAACGAGCCACGGGTTCTGTCGCGCTCCGACTGCATAACCGCGGGCGAAAATCTGTTGTCAGCCCTAAAGAGAGACAACAGATTCGTGAATCCATTGAGAAGCAACCGGATCTGACATTAGCCGAGATCAAGGAAAAGCTCCAACTTTCGGCCAGTATTGCCACCATTCAAAGGGTCGTGGTTGCACTGGGATTCAGGATAAAGAAGAAATCTCTTCATGCATCCGAACAGGAGCGTCCCCGATGTGCAGGACAAACGTACAGAGTGGAGAGAATCCCTGACGCCCGACATGGTCAATCACCTCGTCTTTCTTGATGAAAGCGGCGTCAACATTGACTTGACGCGGCGATACGGTCGTGCGCGGTCAAACTGCCGGGTTGTCGATTCGACACCATTGAATACGCCGCGCACGCAAACGGTGCTTGCGGCGATTCGAGTGGATGGCACAATCATTCCAACCACCTATGAAGGCGGAACGACTGGGGATGTTTTTGTCAATTACCTGAAAGACACGTTGCTGCCCGCGCTGAGGCCGGGAGACATCATTATCATGGACAACTTGAGATCACATCATGTTGCGAGGGTTGCTCAGGTGCTCGCTGACAGCGGCCATGAGGCACTGTATCTGCCACCTTATAGTCCGGACTTGAATCCCATTGAGATGCTATGGTCAAAACTAAAAGCTATCTTGCGCAAATGGAAGGTCCGTGTTTACGCCCTTCTTCCGAAAATGATCCTCAAAGCCCTCGCCTTGGTCTCCGTTAAGGACTGTCGAGACTGGTTCGCCAAAGATGGTTATTGCCCGTTATTTTGAAAGTTGCTATAAGCACCGCTCTCCAGGTGTAAGACGAGCCCTTCCCCTTGCTTTCAGGGGAGGGGCTCAATTATGATAAGCCGTGTCTGCAACGTGGCGCAGACAGGCGTAAACAAACATCAGAGGGGCGTTGCCGTCCAAGAAGGCACCGGCGACCCGCGTTCTGCGCCGGATGGGTCTATGTTAAAATAACGGACAGAAAGCGAAGCAGTAGCCGGCCGGAAATATTCAGCTTAAGGGGTTGACATGGAGCCTCTGGCGATGCGGAAGCCGGCCTTGCCGATAGCCTCGCACTGCCATCCGAATAGGCGGGTACTGGGCCGGCGCCCAGCTAGTACTCTATCCATTACAGAATGACTGGATAAAGGGAGCGGAG
>JARKQG010000145.1 GCA_029974035.1 Eubacteriales bacterium
TTCTGCTCCTGAACCTGGATTGCAGGGTACGGGCACTTGCTTTGCGCCTTTTGCGCCGGATGCAAAACGCTTGGGATGTGCTCTCCCGGCGGTGGAAATTGGATGGCGTGGAGAGAATTTGTCATTGTTGAGGAAGCCCTACTGTAGCGTCCTTTTCCACGATTTTTTCTGCCATAGCGATCTCCTCCAACATCAGTTTATCATATCCTCCTGATGTTAGACAAGACTGCTAGTCGTACAGACCAGTCGCTGATCTCCTGCCGCTACTGGCCCGGCGGCTGCGAGAACCTGGGCTGATCCGGCCTTTGGAAAACTCCGGGGCCTTGCACCCTTCAGTCCTCCGAAAACAGCGCGGGGTCCACGATAAAGTCCCGGTGGAACCGCTCGACCCCGGAAGCCGCCGTCAAAAGCACGTTGGCGTAGGGTCTGAGTTCGCCGGTGCGCACAAAAAACCGCGCCCGGCCGCGGGCCTCCTCCAGAAACTCGCGCTGCGGGATCACCCTACGCGCCTGCCGCGGCAAAAGCGCCGCGAGGTATTCGAACGTCCCGGCGTTCATCTCCCGCATCTCCGCGGCCACCGAATACCCCTCCACCACCACCTCTCGCAAAATGGCGTTCAGACAGGGCTTCAGCGGGAGCATGCCCGGCGTGAGCGCCAGATCGATGCGCCGCGCGCCGGCGGGGATGGGGAAGCCCGCGTCGCACAGAAGAAAGCTGTCCGTGTGGCCGAGGCTTGTCAGCGCCTCCATGAGCTGCGGATGAATGATGCCCCTGGATTTCATGGAATGATCCTCCTTGTTCATCGACTTCCGGGCGCGAAAACACCCGGGCGGAGCCGCCGCGAAGGCGCGCCCCGCCCGGGCGGACGAGGGGGCTGCGGGCTTAGTTGATGTACTGGTCAACGTTCTCCTGGGTCACGAGGATGAAGGGGATGTCCATGTCCCCGGCCTCTTCGCCGGCGATCAGCTTGAGCATCACGTCCACGGAGCCCTTGCCCTGGCCCACGGCATCCTGGAAGACCGTGCAGTCCAGCTCACCGCTCTTGACGGCGGCGCAGGCGTCGGCGATGGCGTCGATGCCGCCCACGATGATCTTGCCCAGCATGTCCGCGTCCTTCACGGCGGTCAGCGCGCCCATGGCCATTTCGTCATTCTGCGCGACGATGGCGGCCAGGTCCGGGTTGGCCTGGATCAGGTTCTCGGTGGTGCTCATGGCTTCCTCGCGGCTCCAGTTGCAGGTGGGCTCGGCCACGATCTGGATGTCCGGGTAGTCCTTCAGGATGTTCTCATAGCCTTCGCGGCGCAGGATCTCGGCGGAAATGCCGTTGGGGCCGTGGAGGATGGCGATCTGGCCCTTGCCGCCCATCTTCTCGGCGATGTACTTCATCTCCAGTTCGCCGGCGACCACGTCGTTGGAGAGCACCTTGGCGGACACGAGGTCGGAATTGACGATGCCGTTGCAGGTGACCAGCGGGATGTCCGCGGCGCTGGCGGCCTCGACGGCGGGCACCAGGGCGTCGGCGTCCATCGGAAGGAGGATGATGCCGGCCACGCCCTGGGCGATCAGGTTGTCCACCTGGCCCACCTGGGTGGCGGCGTCGGCCTGGGCGTCCACGGAGATGATCTCCACCTTGCCCTCAAGGCCCAGTTCCTTGATGTAGGCGTGGATGGTTTCGTTGATGGTGGCCGGGAATTCCGCCTGCAGACTGAAGCAGGCGACGCCGATGGAGAAGGTGTCGGGCGCTTCCGCAAGGCCCAGAACAGGCAGCACGGCGAGGAGCAGCGCGAGCAGGATGCCGGTGAGTTTCTTCATGACGGGGTTCCCTCCTGTGCGTGTATTTGCGTTTCTCCCGAGGAGAAAACAGGCTTCAACGGGCCGCGGGATCAGGCGTTTCGCTTGTTGCGGGTGTCCATCGCGACGGCCAGCACGATGATCGCGCCCTTGGTGATGAGCTGGTAGTAGGACGACACGTTGAGAAGATCCAGACCGTTGTTGAGCACGCCCACGATCAGAACGCCCAACAGCGTACCCCAGATGGTGCCGACGCCGCCGCTCAGGCTGGTGCCGCCGATGACCACCGCGGCGATGGCGTCCAGCTCGTAGCCCTCGCCGGAGGCGGGACTGCCGGCGTTGATGCGGGCGGCCAGCACCACGCCGGCGAGGGACGCGAACACCGCGCTGAGCATGTACACCAGGTACTTGACCTGGTCCACCTTCAGCCCCGACACCCGCGACGCCTTTTCGTTGCCGCCGATGGCGTAGACATAGCGGCCGAAGCGGGTCTTGTTCATCACCACGTAGCCCACCACAAAGCACGCCAGCATGATGAGGCTGATGACCGGCAGCGCGTTTAGCAGGCTGCCGCTGCCGATAAAGCGGAAGCTGTCGGACAGATTTGAGATCGGGCGCCCGTTGGAATACACCAGCGCCACGCCCCGCGCCATGCTGAGCATGCCCATCGTGGCGATGAAGGGCACGATCTTCACCCGGACGATCAGAAAGCCGTTGACGGCCCCCACCAGCACGCCCACCAGAAGGCCCATCGCCACGGGCACGATGATCGGGTAGGTTCCGCTCTGGGCGAAGCTTGCGGCCACCACGCCCGAAAGCGCCACCACCGAGCCCACCGAAAGGTCGATGCCGCCGGTCAGAAGCACCAGCATCATGCCCACCGCGATGATGCCGTTGACCGACACCTGGCGCACCACGTTGATGAGGTTCTTGGGCGTCAGGAACGTCTTTGTGGCAAAGGAAAGGAAAATCAGCATGATCGCAAAGGCGATGAGCACGCCGAAGCGGCTTAAAACGGCCGCGGGGGTCGTCCTCTTTTGCAGCGAATCCTGCTGCGCACGGCTGGAACTGGTCATGACGGTACTCCCTCCCTTTTCGGAGACGCATAGCGCATGATGGTCTCCTGCGTCACTTCATCCCGGTCAAACGTCGCCTTGAGCGCGCCCTCGCTGAACACCAGGATGCGGTCGCTCATGCCGCACACCTCCGGCATTTCGGAGGACACCATGATCACCGCGATGCCCTCGGCGGTCAATTGGTTGATGAGCCGGTAGATCTCGCTTTTCGCGCCCACGTCGATGCCGCGGGTCGGCTCGTCAAGAATCAGGATCCGTGAATGGGTCAGCATCCACTTGGCCAGGACCACCTTCTGCTGATTGCCGCCGCTCAGGGATTCCACGGGCGTCGCGCGGTCGGGCGTCTTGATGCCGTGCATTGCGATGCGCTCGTCGGCGGCGCGGTTGAGCCTGCGCTCGCTGACGAAGGCCGACGGGTTGACCTGCGCCAGCGCGCTGAGCACAATGTTGTCGCGCACGCTGCCGATCAGGTTGAGCCCATACTGCTTGCGGTCCTCGCTGACCAGCGCGATGCCGTGGCGCACCGCGTCCACGGGGCTGCGGATGACCACCTCGCGCCCGCCGACGATGACCTTTCCGGCGGATTTTTTGCGCATGCCGAAGATCGTCTCGCATACCTCGGTGCGCCCCGCGCCCATCATGCCGGCAAAGCCCACCACCTCGCCCGCGCGCACCTCAAAGGACACGTCCCGGAACTTGCCGGGGCTGGACAGGTGCTCGACCCGGAGCAGCACATCGCCCTTGGGGGCGGCCACCTTGGGGTAGTAGTCCTCCAGCGTTCGGCCCACCATCGCGCGGATCAGTTCGTCCCGGGTGAGCGCGTCACAGCGGCTGTCCAGGATGAATTTCCCGTCCCGGAGCACGGTGATCGAATCGCAGATCTCGTAGATCTCGTCCATCCGGTGGGAGATGTATACGATCGCGACGCCCTGGGCCTTCAGCGAGCGGATGATGTCAAAGAGCCGCCGGACCTCCTCCTCGGAGATGGCCGAGGTGGGCTCGTCCATGATGAGCACCCGCGAGTGGTAGGAAACCGCCTTGGCGATCTCCACCATCTGCTGGCCGGCCACGGTCAGCCGCCCCAGCTTCATGGTCGGGTCCATGGAAAGGTTCAGCGTGTCGAGCAGCGCCCGGGTATCGCGGTTCATCTGCCGGTAGTCCACAAAGCCGTTCTTCCGCGGCTCGCGCCCCAGGAAGATGTTTTCGGCGATGGTCATCTCCGGGATCAGGTTCAATTCCTGATGGATCATGCAGATGCCGCCGGCAATGGCCTCCCGCGGGCCGCGAAAGCAGATGGGCTTTCCAAAAAGGCGGATGGAGCCCTCGTCCGCGGCGTAGATCCCCAGGAGGATCTTCATCAGCGTGGACTTGCCCGCGCCGTTTTCGCCCATCAGGCCGTGCACCTCGCCCGCGCGCAGCGTCAGATCGACGCCGTCCAGCGCCCGCACGCCGGGAAAGGTCTTGGATATGCCCCGCATTTCCAGTACTGTTTCCATGGCTCCTCCTTGTCCGGTGAAGTCGGCGGCGCGCCGCGTCATTCCCGCGTGGGATGCACGATGATCTTGATGTTGTCGCGGCCGTGGAACATCTTGTCCAGCATGTCGCCGAAGTGGTCCAGGTCGTAATGGTCGGTGACCAGGTCGCGCACCTTGACGCGCCCCAGCTCGAGAAACTTCACCGCCCGGTCAAAGCAGTGGGTCTGCGCGTAGGAGCCGATCAGCTTGTACTCCCGGGCGAAGATCTGGTACGGGCTCACGCGGATGCGGTCGGCCTCGTTGGCCACGCCGTATACCACGATCTTGGCACCCATCTTGCCAAAGTCAAGGCACTGCTCCAGCACCTCGGGCGAGCCGGTGGCGTCGATCACGATGTCAAACCCCTCCGGGTACTTTTCTTTGATCTCGCGGGTGTGCTTCGAGTAATCCTCCCGGTCCATCTTCACCACGTCGGCGTAGCCGTTTTTGCGGATCAGGTCCAGCTTCATCTGGTTTGAGGCGCACACCACCACGTTGGCCGCGCCGCCGTTTCGGATCAGCTGCGTCAGGATGATGCCCGTGGGCCCCGCGCCGAAGATCAGCACGTCGTCGCCGCACTTCACGTCAATCATGTCCATGCCGTGGATCGCGCAGGCGGTGGGCTCGGCAAAGCACGCCTCGTCGTAGCTCAGGTGGTCGGCAATGGGAAACACCTTGTCGTAGTTGACCTTCACGTATTCCGCAAAGCCCCCCGGGCCGTTGCAGCCCAGCGAATAGAATTCCTTGCAGTACAGCGGCTCGTCCCGCCGGCAGTAGTAGCAGTTGCCGCAGAGCACCGTGTTGTCCGCCGTCACGCGGTCGCCCACTTTGAAGCCCTGGGTCTCCCCGCCCACTTCCACGATCTCGCCGGCAAACTCGTGCCCCGGCGTCAGCGGATAGCGCGACAGAAACTCGCCCTCGTGCAGGTGGATGTCGGTGCGGCACACGCCGCAGCTGTGCACCCGGATCAACACCTGGTTGGGCGCGATGACCGGCCTTGGTATCTCCCCGACCTGATAATTCCTGGGCTCCGAATAGACGACCGCCTTCATGCAAAATTCCCCTCCCGATCGCTGCACCGCGCCGGTTTTGCGCGGCTTCCCGATTTTTTTGAAATGTAACCGCTTACATTTTGTGGCTGAAAAAACGCCTCACGGTGCCGCCTGCGCGCAGGAGGCGCGGACGATCATCCTGCAGTCGATGCGCAGCCCCGAGTGCCGGGTATTGCGCTGGTCGATCTGCTCCACCAGCTGCTGCGCCGCGCTCTTCCCCGTATCGTAGGGAAACTGGTCCACCGTGGTCAGGCGCGGGTAGATTTCCGCCGATATCGGGGTGTTGGAAAACCCGACCACCGACATGTCCCGCGGGACGGTCCGCCCGCTTTCAAACACGGCGCACATCGCGCCGATGGCGACCTGGTCGTTGGCGGTCACAACGGCGGTGGGCCGCCAGGGGAGCTGCCCCAGCCGGCGCATTCCGCCGTAGCCGCCCTTCTCGTAGGGCTCCACGCTCTGCACGCAGCCTTCGCACATTTCAAGCCCCAACCGCTGCATCGCGGCGGTAAAGCCGTCCAGCTTGTAGCGATAGGTGGTAAAGGGCGGGTTGCCGTTCAGAAAGCCGATCCTCCGGTGGCCGAGGCCGTACAGGTATTCCACCGCCAGGCCCATCCCCTGCTCCTCGTTGGTCATCACAAAGCTGACGTACTCGCTGTCCAGCCGGTCATTGATGAGCATGACGGGCACCCGGCGGGCCAGCTCGACGACATGGGCGTTGTCCTCCGCCGCCAGCGGCCGGGTTCCCACGAAGATGATCCCCGCCACCCGCCGGCTCGCCAGCATTTCCAGGTATCGCTTCTCGCGCTCAATCTGGCCGTGGGTGTTGCAGACCAGCGTGCTCAGCCCGCTCTTTTCCAGCTCCAGCTCGATGCCCAGCAGAACCGCGGAAAAGAAGGTGTTGTTGATGTCCGGCATGATGACGCCGATGGTGGAGAAGCTGTTGCGCGTCAAGCCCCGGGCCAGCTCGTTGGGGACGTAGTTCTGCTCTTTGATGACCTCGGCAATCAGCGCGCGCTTCTTCGGGGACACGGACTCCGGGTAGTTCAGATACCGCGACACCGTCGCCGTGGAGACCCTGGCCAGCCGTGCGATCGTCTGAATCGTTACTGCCATAGATGTCGCGCCTTCCGCAGCGGAAAACGTAACCGCTTACATTTTCCTAGAGTATAATCGATCAATCCGCATTTGTCAATATAAAAATTCAATGCAATCGCCCTATTCATTTGTGCGTTTCGCTTTTTTTTTACTTACTATTTTGTGCTGTTTGATTTTTTTATATCCTAAACGATCTGTAATCGATACCGTTTCAAAAACTTTTTTCCGCCGCGGCCGCGGCGCTTTGTCCAAAAAACGCCTGCAAAAACAGCGTCCCACCCGATGCCGTCGGGTGGGACGGATTCCTTTTCGATCCGCAAACTCGGGCTCGGCAGGGCGTCATCGGACCGGGAGGAAGCGGGCCGCTTCGGCGGAACGGTAAATCGTCTCGATAACGGCTTGCACGCGGGCGGCGTCCCGCGCGGGCGCGACCAGCGGCGCCCCCCGCAGCACCGATTCGCCGAAGGATTCGATCTCCCGCGCGTACAGGTCGGCACCTGCGCCCTCCATCTTCGCATCGGCGTTTTCGCCGCGCCGCTGCATGGCGTCGTACCCTCTGGTGGGGTCGGAAAGGACCACGAACACTTCACCGCCGTCGTTCTGGCCGATGCTGCCCTCGGCGCGGAAGCTGCCCGCGGTGCCGTAGATCTCCAGCCTGCACTTGGCCGCATCGTCCGGGATGTTGAAGTTGGTGTCCACGGTCGCAAAGCCGCCGCCGGACAGCCGCATCAGCGCGGAGCACGAGTCCTCCACGTCGTAGTGGAACGTCAGCGTTTCGGAGAGCGCGCCCACCTCCCGGATTCTCTGGCCGGTGATGTACTCGATCAGATCCAGGCAATGGATGCCCATATCGGTCATCGCGCCGCCCCCCGCCTTGGCCTTGTACTGGCGCCATGCGCCCGGCATGTCGGGGTACCAGCAGGTAAACTGCGCGTGGCAGGACACTACCTGCCCGATTGCCCCCTCGGCGATCATCCGCTTCATGCGCTGATGGTATGTATTGTACCGCATCATCAGCCCGGAGGCCATGAGGAGCCCGGCCCTTTCGGCCCGGTCGCACAGCGCCGCGCTCTCGGCGGCGTTCATCGCGATGGGCTTTTCCACCAGCACATGCTTGCCCGCCGCAATGGCCTTTTCGCACTGGCGCGCGTGGTGCGCGACCGGCGAGGCGATGTAGACGGCCTGGACCCCGGGATCGCGAAGCAGCGCGTCCTCGCCGGTGTAGGCAACCTCGGCGCCGTGCTTTAGGCAAAGCGCCTCGGCGTTCGCCGGGTCGATCTCCATGACCGCCCGAAGCCTTGCGTTCCCGGCCAGCGCCATGCCCGGCAGCGTGCGGCGGTCGGCGATGCCGCCCGCGCCCAGTACGCCCCACTGAAGCTTTTCCATGTTCAAACCCCCCTCTGCATTTCGTCCGCAGCCATGCGGGGCCGCGCCATGCCGCTGCAGAAGATCGCGCCGACCGACGGCTCGCTCCTTTTCATGCGCCATCCTCCCGAATTGCGCGGTGCTCAAGCTGGCCCACGCGCGCCATCGCCGTGCCGACATCCACCGTGCGGCACGTCAGCGGGTCCACAAGCTGCGGGTGGGCCCGGATGCAGTTGGGCGCCTTGGCGCGGTTCATCGCCCGGATCAGCTGGGAACCATCAGCCTGAACAGAGCGATTCACGCGCGGCAAGCCCCCGCTCATAATTAATACACCCATCGAATGAATTTATTGCTGTATTATACGACGACCAATTTGTTGTGTCAACAAGAATTTCGGTGGAGATTCAAACGGAACTCAACGTAAAAAGCACAACGTGCAGGGCGCATATCCATGACGGTTGCGCGGCAAGGGCTTTGGGTGCAATTTGGGGCAAGAATCCGCCCGGCCGGGCCGCAGAAAATAAGAAACAGGTAAAATCTGCCCTTCCGGACGTAAAAGTGAGCGCTTGTGTTTTTGACGCGCATGAAATAATATAAATACGGGTTTCAACGGTATTTTGCCGCGCCGTGGGGAATCGTCCGCCTCGCGGGCGAAGGGAGTCGAAAGTGGACCGGGCCCTTCGCCACATCGCGGCCAACCTCTGCGGAAAGCTCTCCGTGGCCATCGTGAAAGGCGCGGTCAACGCATGCCCCTCCTGCCTGTTCAAGCGCTGGTACGGCATGACGCCATCCGAATTTTCCCGCAGCATCGCGCCCCGCGACATCGACAATAAGGCCGCCCGCCGCCAGGATAACGGATCCCGCGAAAGGAGCGACGCACATGAACGCCATCGTCAACGGAAAAATCGTACTGCCCGACCGGATTGAGGAGGGCCCCGCGCTGCTCTTTGACAGCAAAATTCTGGGATTGACCGATCCCGAGGGCGTGCCCGCGGGCTCAAGGATTCTGGACGCAGGCGGGCGGTACGTGCTGCCCGGCCTTCTGGATATGCACATCCACGGATATCTGGGCGAGGACGCTTCGGACGGGTCCCGCGAGGGGCTTCGCGTCATAGCCGAAGGCATTGTCAAAAACGGGGTGACGGGGTTTTTGCCCACCACGATGACCGTGTCCGAGCCCGCGCTGCGCGCCGCCTTCGGGCAGATTCGCGCCGCCATGCGGGACAGCGCCGGCCCGGACTGGAAGGGCGCGCGCATTCTGGGGCTGAACGCGGAAGGCCCGTACATCAACCCCGCCCGGCGGGGCGCGCAGGCCGGGGAGAACATCCGGCCCGGCGACGCGGCGTTTCTGATGGAGTACGCGGACATCCTGCGCGTGTTCACCATCGCGCCGGAAATGCCCGGCAACATGGACTGCGTGCGCCAAATGGCGGGGAAGGCGCTCATTTCGATGGGCCATACAAACGCCGGGTTTGACGGGGCGCAGGCCGCCATCGAAGCGGGGATCCGCAACGTCACACACCTTTTCAACGCTCAGACGCCGCTCATGCACCGGGATCCGGGCGTCGTGGGCGCCGCGCTGACGGACCCGCGCGTCAGCTGCGAGCTGATCGCCGACACATTCCACGTGCACCCGAAGCTCTTTGACATGCTCGCCCGGCTCAAGGGCGACAAGCTGGTGCTGATCACCGACTGCACGCGCGCGGGCGGCCTGGCGGACGGCGAGTACACCCTGGGCGGCCAGCCGATTTTTGTGAAGGGCATCGAGTGCCGCCTGAGGGACGGGACAATCGCGGGCAGCGTGCTGAAGCTGAACGAGGCCGTGCGCAACGTGCGCCGGCATTGCTCGCTGCCGCTGAACGCGGTGGTGAACATGGCCTCGCTGAACCCCGCGCGCCGCCTCGGCCTGGACGCCGCGAAGGGCTCGCTGGAATCCGGCAAGGACGCCGACATCCTGCTGTGCGACGAGGAGATCAACGTGACCATGACGATCGTCGGCGGAGCGGTCGTCCATGAGTCCTGATGGGAGCGCATACGATGAAACCGAGGATTACGGCAAAGCTGGACCCGGACTTTCTCCCGATGGAGTGGGTGCTGCGCGGCTATGAGGCGGATGTGCGCGCCGGCGCGCGCGTTCCCTTCTGATCGCCATCGAGCGCAACCGGGGGCTCTGCGAAACCGCGTCGATCGACGTCTTCCCCGACGGCGTGGACGACGCGCGCAGCTGCGCGGTGGTGGAGCGCCTCGTCAAGACGCTCCTTTGGGTGTACGGCGGCCATTGCATCCACGTGCACGGCTCCGGGGCGGTCTTTCGCCACCTGCGGGACGCCTACGCCCCGGGCGCCGCCCGGAAGATCGGCGAGGGCATTCCGCTGGTCGTCGCCAACGACGGGGACGTCACCGCGCTGGCAGGCGCGATGGACCTGAACGAAAACGGCGCCGCGGGCATCGCGCTGGGAGACATCCTGACGCCGGCGGAAAAGCTCAGCTCCGTCCAGCACTTGATGGCGCAGGACGACCCGCGCGCCCAGGCCGTGTACGAAACCATCGGCGTGTACCTGGGCTACTCAATCGCCTACTATGCCCGGTTCTACGCGATGCGCCACGTGCTGCTCATGGGGCGGGTCACCTCCGGCAAGGGCGGCGCCATCCTGCTGAAACGGGCGCGGGAAGTGCTCAAATCGGAATTTTCGGAGCTTTCCGGGCGCGTCCGGCTCCATCTGCCGGATGAATCCAGCCGCAGGGTGGGCCAGGCCATCGCGGCGGCAAGCCTGCCGGAACGCCGGGCCGTCGGGATCGACCCTCGACGCCAACGATGTGCCGCGCGGCGCAATTTCGATGGGCATCGGAACCATCACGCGCGCGCAGGGTGCCTCTGATCGCGACGGGCGCGGACAAGGCCCCCCGCGGCGGACGCGCTCATTCCGCGGGCAGGATAAACCGGAATTCCGTCCCCCAATCCGCTCCGCTCTCCACCTCGATCGCAATGCCGTGGCGTTCGGCGATCCGCCTGGCGATCGCGAGCCCAAGCCCGGAGCCCTGCGCATCGCGCGCGCCGGCGGCCCGATAAAAGCGGTCGAAGATGTGCGGAAGGTCCTCCGGGGGAATGCCAGGCCCGCGGTCGCGGATGATCGCCCGGCCCGGCGTCAGCACGACGTCGATCGACGCGCCCCTGGGCGAATACTTGACGGCGTTGTCCAGCACGATGAGCAGCATCTGGCGCAGCCTGCCGTAGTCCCCGGTGAGCATGACCGGGGCGCTTCGTTCAACCCCGATTGCAATCTCCTTCGCCAGGGCGATCCCCCTGGCGGAGCGAACCGCGTCGTCCAGCGCGTCGCCGAGGTCCACCGCCTGTTTTTCGATGGGAAAATCCACGTTTTCAAGCCTGGTCAGGTCCAAAAGGTCGTTGACCAGCCGCTCGAGCCCAATCGTCTCCCCGAGCATCTGTCGGTGATAGGCCTCCACCTGCGCCGGCTCTTCCACCACGCGGTCGCACAGCGCCTCCAGCGAGCCGCGCAGCACCGTCACCGGCGTGCGCAGCTCATGGGAAATGTTGGCGATGAAATCCTGCCGCAGCCGGTTCAGGCGCCGGCGCTCGTCCTCGACGTCCTGAAGTTTTTCGCTCAGCTGGTCGATGGCCGCCGCCAAAGCGCCGATTTCATCCGGCTGATGGACGCCGGTTCGGCCGCCGTAGGCGCCGGCGGCAAGGCGCACGGCCGCCGCCTCCATGCGCTCGAGGGGGCGGGTGAACTTTATCGAAAGCAGCGCCGAAAGCGCCGCCGACAGAAAGAGCGCCGCCGCGAGGCCGACGCCCATGGCCGTCAGCCCCTGCCGGACCGCCTGATCGACGCCGCTGGCCGGCGCGTGCAGAAGCAGCGCGCCCACAACCGCGCCGTCCGCCATGATCGGGGTGCCGACGGTGATCGTGGGCGCGTCAAAGAGCCCGCTGAAGCTTTCGCTGAAGGTGGTTTCGCCCACGAGCACCCGCGCGACCACCGCGTCCGCGTCGGCGGGAAGATCGCCATAGGTGTACGCCCTGCCCCTCGTGCCCGCGGTGATCAGGGACCGGTGCCGGTCGACGACCCACGCGTCGGTCATCGCAATCTCATCCAGCAGCCTCAGGTACGCGCCGTATCCCGCGCGGCTGCCCGCCGAGCCCGCCTGCCTGGACGCGTACCCGGACAGCGCCGAGGCCATCGCCTCCGCCCTCTGCCGGAGGGCGTCCCGGTTCATCGCCACCGCGCGCTCGCGAAAGAGGACCACGAACACGCCGCCGATGACCAGCGCAAAGAGGATCAGCGCCGTGCCGAAGTAGATCCACAGGCGCCTGGCAATCTTACTTTTCACCGGCGTTGCCCTCAAATTTGTAGCCGACGCCCCAGACGGTCTTGACCTCCCAGGTCGGGTGGTCAAACGCGTCCAACTTGGCGCGCAGCCGGCGGATGTGCGAATCGACGGTCCGGCTGTCGCCGAAGTAGTCGTACCCCCAGACGCTGGAGAGCAGGTTGTCCCTGGAAAAGACCTTCTGCCGGTTGGAGGCGAGCGTCCAGAGAATTTCGATCTCCTTCTTGGTCAGCGGGACGCTGCGGCTGTCGATGGCGACCGTGTAATCCAACATGTCCACCACGAGGTTGTCCAGGACGAGCGGCTTTTTCCCCTCGGCGGGCGCGACGCGGCGCAGGATGGCGCGCACCCGGGCCATCACCTCGCCCGGCGAAAAGGGCTTCACGATATAGTCGTCCGCGCCGATGTCAAGGCCCATGATCCGCTCGAAATCCTCGCCCCGCGCCGTGATCATGATCACCGGGGTGTCGGCGGTTTTGCGGATCTCCCGGCAGACCTCAAAGCCGTCCACCAGGGGCATCATCACGTCCAGCAGCACCACATCCGGGCGGCGCAGGCCGAAGATGTCCAGCGCCTGCCGCCCGTTTTCGGCGATGACGACCTCGTAGCCTTCCTTCGCGGCGTACTGTTCCAGGATGGATGTGATCTGTCGGTGGTCGTCGGCGATCAGCATCAGCGGCATACCCGTCCCCTCCCGATGCTTCGATTCTACCCCACTATAGCGCGCATCTGTGACGAATTCGTGACGCGGCCCTTTTCCCTCGGGGCGAGGCGTCACCGACAGAGAACCTGCAAAACACGGATTCGTCACAGCTTTTTCCTATCCTTGGGCCATGGCAACGGGGTTGCCGAATGAAAATATCGGAGGGAATCCACTTAAAAACGCATTTAAAACGCTGATCGCTGCGCTGGCGGTTCTGGCCCTGGCATCGGCGCCGGTGCTGGCGGTGTCCAGCCCGGACACGGCCCCCGGCGGGGCCTACACCACGGAGCAGATGCTCGTCCGCGCCATGGAGGACGAATGCGCGGCGCTGGAAGGGTATCAGGCGATCATCGCGCAGTTCGGCGCGTTTCGGCCCTTCACCCGCCTGATCGCGGCAGAGCAGCGGCACATCGACCTTCTGACGCCGCTGTTTGACTCATATGGCGTGACCGGGCCGGACCGCGGCGCGGCGGATACCGCGACCGCCCCCGCCACACTGGAGGAAGCCTACGAGGCCGGGCGCGCGGCCGAGACGGCCAGCATCGAAATGTATGACGCCTTTCTCGCCCAGTCCCTCCCGGCGGACGTGCGGGCGGTGTTTACCGTGCTGAAGGCGGCGTCGGAAAACCACCTGGACTCGCTCGAGCGCGCGCGCTCCGGCCGGGCGGGGAACAACCCGGCGGGCCGGAGCGGCCGCGGCGCAGACGGCGGCCGCGGCCGCGGGAATGCGGGCGCCAATCGCAGAAACTGAACCGGCCGCGCAGCCGGCGGGGCGGCAGACATCTGCCGCCCCGCCGATCATGCACGCCGCCGCATCCTTTTGAAAACCCCGCCGTCAGCCCTTTCCGGCGCTTCCGAACACGGTCAGCTTATTCAGGGTCGCCTGCGTCATCGCGTCTTCGGCCTGCTGCAGGGCGTCGGTATAGGAGGCGTCCGGGGAATCGCTCAGCGCGCGCCGGGCGGCCAGAATGATGTCGGTGTAGACGTTCACCTTGGTGATGCCGTGGGCGATGGTGCTGCGGAAGTCGTCGTCGGACAGGCCGGAGCCGCCGTGGAGCACCAGCGGAGCCTCCACCACCCCGCGGATGGCCTTCAGGCGCTCAATGTCCAGCCTGGGCGCGGATTTGAAAACGCCGTGCACGGTGCCGATGGATACGGCGAGAAAATCCGCGCCGGTCTGATCCACAAAATCGCTGGCCAGGGCGGGATCGGTGTACTCCGTGGTATCCTCGCTGCCGGTTTCGTCGGACAGGCCGCCGACGCGGCCCAGCTCGCATTCCACGCCCGCGCCGACAGCGTGGGCGATTTCCGCAATTTTTTTGGAGTTGGCCACGTTCTGCGCGTGGGTTTCCCGCGAGCCGTCGTACATGATGGAGCCAAAGCCCGCGCGGAGCGCCTGCACGAGCGTGTCAAAGTGGTACGTATGATCCAGGTGCACCGCCACCGGCACCTTCGCGCGCCGGGCCGCGTCCAGCATCAGCGGCGCGATCCAGTCAAAGGTCGCGTAGTTCAAAAGTCCCTCCGCCGTGCCGATGATGATCGGGGAGCGGGCCTCCTCCGCGGCGCGGACGTACGCCCGCGTCATGTCCATATTGACCGCGTTGAAGTAGCCGATGCCGTAGTGCCTCCGCTGCGCGTCCCGCAGCAGTTCTTTCATTGTATAGAGGGCCATAATTTTAGTCGATCCTTCCTGTGTCTTTTTTCTTTTTACAGTTTGATGGCGACTTTGATGACCTCCGCCTTGGCGTCCACCGCGCGGCAGAAGGCGTCCTGCGTCTTTTCAAAGGGGAAGATCTCGCTGATCATGTGGCGGATGCCGATCCGGCCCGAGGCCACCGCCTTGATCGCCATGGGGTAGATGTTGACGTACCGGAAGACGGAGAGGATGTCCACCTCCTTATCGTTGGCCGCCAGAAAGCGGAAGGGCGTTTCGCCGTAGATGTTGCCCACCATCACGATCTTTCCGCCGGGGGCGACCAGGTCGATGCTCATGGAGGCCGTCTTCTGGCTGCCCGCCGTTTCAAAGACGAAGTTGGCGCCCAGCCCGTCTGTCCGGCGGAGCACCTCCTGGATCAGGTCCTGCTTCGAGCTGTCGATGACCGACGCCGCGCCCATCCTGCGGGCGTTCTCCAGCCGGTTGGGGAAGAGATCCGCGGCGATGATCTCGTCCACCCCCATGGCCTTGAGCGAGGCGATGGTCATCAGGCCAATCGCGCCGCAGCCCAGCACCGCGGCGCTCTTTCCCAGCTTCGCCCCGGAGCGGTTGACGGCGTGCATGCCCACCGCCAGGGGTTCGATCAGCGCGCCCTCCAGCGTGTCCATGTTGTCGGGAAGCTTGAAGGCCAGCTTGGCGGGGTGGGCCACATAGCGGGACAGCGCCCCCCGCCGGAAGGGGTAGGCGGCCATGAAGTTCATGCTTCTGCACAGGTTGTAATGGCCCTCCAGGCAGTAGCTGCACTTGCCGCAGCCGTCGCCCGGCTCGATGGCCACGCGGTCGCCCGGGACGAGGTGCCGGACATTCGCGCCCGCCTGCTCCACGATGCCGGAGCACTCGTGGCCCAGCACCAGCGGCAGAATCTTTTCCGGGTCAAAGGCGCCGCTGAAGGTGGGGTCTGCAAAAAAATGGGCGTCCGACCCGCAGATGGTCACGCGGTCGATTCGCACCAGGACATCGTCGTCCCCGACGGCGGGCATGGCGGAATCCCTGATCTCAATCCGGCGGGGCCCCGTCAGGTATGCGGTTTGGTTTTTCATCGTTCCTCCCTGCTCCTTGCAAAGCGCAGAATTTGTTCTTCGCCGGTCACCGCCGTCGTCGCGCCCAGCGCGCCGACGGATACCGCCGCGACGGCGTTGGCAAAGCGGGCGCACCGGGCATAGTCCTGCTTTTTGCCCAGGGCGTGGATGAACCCCGCCATAAAGGCGTCCCCCGCCCCCGTGGTGTCCACCACCGGCACATCCCGGTACGCGGGAATGTGGGTAACGCCGCCGCTGCCCAGGTAACACCCGTCCTTCCCCGCCTTGAGCACCACGGCCCGCGCCCCCAGCGCCCACAGCGCGGCAATCACGGCGTGGGGGGTGCGCTCCCCGGTCAGCATTTCGCCCTCCACGAGGCTGGGGCACAGACAGTCAATGTGGGGGAAGAGGCGGACGATGTCCTCCCGGGGCACATCGTACACGTTGGCCGTCAAATCGGCCACCACCGTGAGCCCCAGCCGCTTGGCCTCGGGCAGCAGCCGCAGGTAGCCCTCCCGGTCCATGCGGGGCAGCGCGAACAGGCTGCCGATGCTGAGAATATCGTACGCGCCCAGATCGTCGACCGAAGTTTCGCAGTATTCCTCCACGGCGCCCGGGTAATACAGCACATGGCGCTCCCCGCTGGCCTCGCAGATCAGGATGCTGGTGGAGGTGCCGGCTTTTTCGCTCCTTTGGATATGGCGGGTATCCACGCCCTCCCGGCTCAGCCTTTCCACAAGTTCGGCGCCCCGGGCGTCCCGCCCCACGATGCCGGCCAGGCCGACGCGGTTGCCCAGGCGGCGCAAAACGACCGCCTGGTTCATGGCGTCGCCGCCCGTGGACTGCTCCACGGCGTCCACGCGCATCGTGTCGTTTGAAAAGATCTCCGGATACACGGGCTTGACGATGGTATCGCTTACCAGTATTCCCACGCAAAGTATCTTGGCCACACGCTGCGCCTCCCGGTTGATAGATTCGGCAAAGCGCCGCGGAATTCCTCCACGACGCCTGCCAAATTCCCGCGGAATTATGATTACTTCAGGTACTCGTCCACGTTGTCGATGGTCACCAGCGCGTAGGGGATGTCATACTTGGATTCCACGGTCTCGCCGGCGGCCAGCTTCAGCGCCACGTCGATGGACACTTCCGCGATGCTCTTGGAATCTTGCAGGATGCTGGCCTTCAGGCCGCCCTCTTTGACGGACTTGAACGCCGCCTCGATGCCGTCGATGCCGATGACGAGGGTTTCCTTGTCCTTGCCGGCCGCGACCAGCGCGTCGTAGGCGCCCAGCGCCATTTCGTCATTGTGGGCGACGACCGCGTCGATCTGGGTATCCAGCTGCAGCCAGTTCTCCATCAGGCTCATGGCCTGATCGCGGTACCAGTCGGCGGGCTGGGTGTAGAGCACCTTGATGTCCGGGTACTTCTCAAGCGTCTGGTGGATGCCCTCGTTGCGCAGCACCGCGCCGGTGACGCCGGTGGGGCCTTCGATGATGACGATGTTGCCCTTGCCGCCGAGCTGTTCGGCGACGTACTCCATCTCCATGATGCCGGCGTTCAGGTCATTGGAGCCCACGTAGGTGGCCACGATGTCCTGAGAGGCAATGATGCCCTTTGAGGTAAACACCGGTACGCCGGCGTCGACGCACACCTGGGCGGCGGGCACGCAGCCGTCAAAGTCAAAGGGGCTGAGGATGACGCAGTCCACGCCCTGGGCCACGAAGTTCTCGCACTGGGCGACCTGCTTTTCGCTGCTGCCCGCGCCGTCCACCACGATCAGCTCCAGGTTGTCAAACTTGGCGGCATAGGCCACGGCGGCGTCGGCGTAGATGGCGTTGGACTCGTTGGACATGTTGGCGACGGTCAGGCCGATCTTGATCTTCCCCTCGTCGGCAAAGGCGGGTACGCCCGCAAAGATCACGACCACCATCAACAGGGCAAGCCAGAGAGACAGGGGCGCTTTGCTTCGCTTCATTACGAGTTCCTCCATTCGTTTTATCCTGATATCCGGCTGTGGCGCCGGCTTATCACACGCTTATGCGCCGGAGGTGCTCTTTTTGGAATCGCTGAGCACCGCGACCAGGATGATGATCCCCTTGATCACCTGCTGGTAATAGGAAGATACGTTCAAAAGGTCGAGGCCGTTGGTCATGGTGCCGATGATGAGCATGCCCACCACAGAGCCGAGGATGTTGCCCACGCCGCCGCTGAGGCTCGCTCCGCCGATGACCGCGGCGGTGATGGCGTCCAGCTCGTAGCCGCTGCCGGAGGCGGGCTGGCCGGTTTGGATGCGGGAGGCCAGCAGGATGCCGGCCAGCGCCGCGCAGAAGCCGTTGAGCACATAGCAGCTGAACTTGACGGATACGGTGTTCACGCCGGAGATCGAGGCGGCCTTTTCGTTTCCGCCCACCGCCAGCACGTACCGGCCAAACTTGGTCAGCCGCAGGAAGAAGGCGCCCACCACCACCACGCCCAGGTAGATGATGACCAGAATCGGCATGAAGCCCACCGAACCGCGGCCGATGTGGATAAAGCCCTCGCTGAGGCCCGTGATGGGGCGGCCGTCGGTGTAGATGTAGGTCAGGCCCTTGACGATGGTCATGGTGGCCAGCGTGGCGATAAAGGGCGGTACCTTGAGTTTTGTGATAAAAAGTCCGGAAAACGCGCCGCAGGCCACGCCCACCAGAAGGCCCACGCCGATGGCGAGCATCAGCGACTGGGGGTTGTCCTTGCGCAGCATGCTGGTGGTGATGACCCCGGCCAGGGCGACGATCGCGCTGACCGAAAGGTCGATGCCGCCGGTGATGATCACGTAGGTCATGCCCACCGCGATGATGCCCACCACGGAAATCTGCCGGATGATGTTGATGATGTTGGTGTGGGTGAGAAACACCGGCGACGCGATGGTCAGAAACGTAAAGAGCAGCAAAAACGCAATGTAGATTCCGTATCGGCTGGTGTATTTCAGCAGTTTTTTCCCGATCGTCACGGTTTACGCCCTCCTACCGCGCAGGCCATCAAGCTCTCCTGCGAGCAATTCCCCGCGGAAAATTCTCCGGTGATTCTTCCCTCGTGCATCACGATGATGCGGTCGCTCATCCCGAGAAGCTCCGGCATCTCGGACGAGATGAGGATGATGGCCTTCCCCTGCTTGGCCAGGTTGTCCATAATGCGGTAGATCTCGCTTTTCGCGCCCACGTCGATGCCGCGGGTGGGCTCGTCCATGATCAGGATGTCCGGGTCCCCCAGCAGCCACTTGGCCACCACGACCTTCTGCTGGTTTCCGCCGGAGAGGTTGCCCACCACCATGTCGCGGCTGCTCACCTTGATGCTCAGCTTGTCGATGAGGCCGTCCACCAGCGTCCGCTCCTTGGGAAAGTCCAGCAGCAGCCCGCCCCGCAGCACCCGCTCGATGTAGGCCACGGTGATGTTGATCCGGACGCCGCCCACCAGGTTCAGCCCCATGACCTTCCGGTCCTCTGTGATGAAGGCGATGCCGTTGCGGATCGCGGCTCCGGGGTTGAGCCGGGAGAGCTGCCTGCCGCGCACGCGCACCGACCCGGCGGAGCGCCCCCGCACGCCGAAGATGGTTTCCATCACTTCGGTGCGCCCGGCGCCCATCAGGCCCGCGACGCCCAGAATCTCCCCCCGCTTCAGGGTGAAGGAGATGTCCTGAAATTCGTGTTCCCGGGCCAGGCCGTCCACCTCGAGGATGACCTCCTCGGGGTTGAACGCGCCGGTGGGCTTGGCGTCCTTGACGAACATGTCGGTCAGCTCGCGCCCCACCATCATCCGGATGATTTCGTCCCGGGTGAAATCCTGAATGGGGCCGCTGCCCACCAGCCGTCCGTCCCGCATGACTGTCACGTAATCGGCGATGCGAAAGATCTCATCCATTTTATGGGAGATGTAGATAATGGCCTTGCCCTGCCCGCGCAGCCGGGCGATCACCTGGAACAGCTTTTCGACTTCGCGGTCGGTGATGGCCGAGGTGGGCTCGTCCATGATGATGACCGTGGCGTCAAAGGCGGTGGCCTTCAGGATGGCGACCATCTGCATCTGGGCCACGCTCAGCTCCGAAACCTTCTTGGTGGGCTCGATGTCCAGATCAAAATCCTTCAGCATTTTCCGGGCCCGCTCCGCCATCCTCCGGTTTTGCATCAGCCCGCCCCGGGCCATGACTTCGTTGCCGAGAAAGATGTTCATGGCCACGGTCAGATCGGGCACCAGATCCAGCTCCTGCGGAATCATCGTAATGCCCTTGGCAATGGCGTCAAAGGCGCTCTTGGCCTCAAAGGGCTGGCCCCGGAAGAGGATCCGGCCCTCGTTGGGCTTGAGGATCCCCGCGAGGATCTTCATCACCGTGGATTTCCCGGCGCCGTTTTCGCCCACCAGCGCGTGCACCTGTCCCGGCCTGAGGTCCAGCGAAAAATCGTCCAGCGCCACCACGCCGGGGAAACGCTTGCACAGGTGCTCAATCTGGACGACGTACTCTTGTTGCGTCCCCAAAGCGCAATCCCTCCTGACAGATCAAGCTACGCCTGGTTTGGATGAATGACCACCTTGATGGAATCGTGGTTGTTCACGTTTTCATCCAGGGCCTCGTAAAAATCGTCCAGCGCGTATTCATGGGTCACCAGCGCGTCGGCGTCCACCTGTCCGGTCTGGATGGCCTGAACGGCGCGCCCAAAGCAGTGGGACTGGCAGAAGGAGGTGGTAAAGGTCAGCTCGTTGTTGAACATGAGCCGGGTATCCAGCTGGATGGGTTCGCGGCTGTGCACCAGCGCGTACTGCACCAGCGTCCCGCCCTTTTTGAGCATCGTCATCGCGTGCTCCACCAGCCTGACCGCGCCGGTGGCGTCCACGATGATGTCCGCGCCCTGGGGGAAGTGCTCGCGGAGCGCCTTTTCGTGGATGGAGTAATCGCTTCTGTCCATCAGGATGGTGTCGATGCCCAGCTTTTCCGCCACCTCAAGCTTGCGCTTGGTGGAGGCGATCAGCACCACCTTGGCGGCGTTCGAGTGGTGCAGAAGCTGCGCCAGGATCAGCCCCATCGAGCCCGCGCCCAGCACCGCGACCTCATCCCCGTACTTCACGCTGCACCGGTCCACGCAGTGCAGACAGCAGGCGATCGGCTCGCACAGCGCCGCCGCGTTGAACGATACGTTGTCCGGCAGCAGAAACACCTTTTCCTTGCGGACCCGCACGTACTCCGCCATGCCGCCGTCGATGTTGTGCCCCAGCGAGCCGAAGGTGGGACAGTAGTTGGACTCCTCCTTGCGGCAGTAGTAGCAGTCGCCGCAGTACTCGGTGTTGTCCGCGGTCACCCGCTGTCCCGGAGCCAGCCCGGTGACGTTTTCGCCGACTTCCTCGATCACCCCGGAAAACTCGTGGCCGGGGGTCACGGGGTACACAGCCAGGTCGGTCCCCACGTTTTCCTGGTCGTGGTCGTGCTCCACGCCCTTGCAGATGCTGGCGGTCATCACCTTGATGATCACCTCGTCCGGCCCGCACGCGGGGTAGGGCACCTGACGGATGCCGGAGTATTTCCTGCCGGGCTTGTCGTAGACCAATGCCTTCATCGTACGCATTGCGCTTCACTCCCGTTTGATTTCGTCGCCGCCCCGAGGGCCAACGTGTGGCGCCATTATAGCAACGGGCCTTTCCCGCTGGCAAGGCGATCGGGCCAAGTTCACAGAATCACCGCCTTAATTCTTCGTTTTTTCCACCTTTCCGCCGATTCTCTATCGGCGCCTCGATTGCACAGCGCCCAAAACTCTGTTATGATTATAACTGCGCGCCGGAGAGCCCTTTGAGGGGCGCGCGGAGGACCGGAACCGGGAGATGAATGCGTATGCTGAAGCTGCTGATTGTGGACGACGAGCAAAAAATCTGTTCGCTGATCCGGGGCCTTGTGGATTGGGAGGGCCTTGCCCTCACGGACGCCGGGAGCGCCATAAACGGAGAGCAGGCCCTTCGGATGATTCAGGAAATCTCCCCGGACATCGTGCTGACCGACGTCCGGATGCCGGGCATGAGCGGGCTGGAGCTGATCGAACGGGCCACGGCGCTGCCAAACCCGCCCCGGTTCATCATCATGAGCGGCTATACCCAATTTGAATACGCCTATACCGCGGTCAAATTCGGCGTGGAGGACTTTCTGCTCAAGCCTCTGGACGGGGAAGAACTGAACATGAGCCTTTCGCGCTCGGCCGCGAAGATTGCCGACGTGGGCGCGGCCCGGGGGAACACCGGCGCAAGCGCCTTTTTGAATAAGCTCTCGGGCGGCTTTCTGACGCAAGAGGCGCTGACGGTTGAAAACTGCAACGCGGTCTTTGGCTGCGCCTTCCGCCCGGGCCTTTTTCTGGCGGGCCTCCTGCACATCGACTACACCAATTCGCCGGACAGCAAGCTGACAAACGTGGAGCTGCGGATCCGCAGGGGACTTGCCCGGATGCTGGAGCCGCTGTGCCACGCGTGCCTCGTGGAGGTCATGGGCAACGGCCTCACCTTTGTGCTGAATTATCCGCCGGCGCGCTCGGCGGAGCTCGGCGCCCAGATGGAGCTGATCTTCCGCGAGATCTCCGTGCTGCTCGCCCCCTACGACTTTGCGCGCCCAACCCTGGCGACCGGCACCGTCCAGCAATGCCCCGAAAAGCTTGCGCAATCCCTGGGCGTCGCGCGGCTGCTGGTCGATTCCCGCATCCTCATGGGCACCGACCAATGGCTGGACGGGGAGGCGCACCCCTGCGTCCAGGGGGAGCCGCGCGCGCCGGAGCCGGTCGCCGCGCCCAGGCAGCTTCCCCAGCTGCTGGAGCTTTTGCAGTTTGGCGAGGCCGCCTCGGCCATTGAAGGGCAGTGGAAGGCGGGAAAGAGCCGGTACGACCGGGCGCCCTTCGCGCTGCGGCAGGGCGCCATCCAGTACACGCTGTCCATCCTGATGCTGATGAAGGCCAATTTTTCGGCGTTTTCCGAGTGGGACGACTACTTTGATTCAATCCCCAAGGCCCTTTCGGCCTGCGTGTCGGCCGCGCAGCTGGACCAGGAGATGAGCGCGCGGCTCGGCGCGCTGATGGACGCGCTGCGGGGGCACCTGGACACCGAAAGCCAGCAGATCATCACGCTGGTGCGCAAATACATCCTTGCCCACCTGGAAGAGCACATCATGCTGGAGGACATCGCCCGGGAGGTGTACCTGAGCCCGGCCTATCTGGGGTCCCTGTTCCGGCAGAAGACGGGCGTCACCTTCACCGCCTACCTGACGGAAGTCCGGATGGAGCAGGCCAAGAAATACCTTCGGGACCCCCGCTACACCATCATGGAGGTCGGCGCCAAGACGGGCTATCGGGACGCCAAGCACTTCAGCAAGGTATTCAGAAAGGCCGTGGGCGTCAAGCCCACGGAGTACCGGAAGATCTTCGCGCTCTACCACAGGGGGCTGGAGTGAGCCCATGACGATGCTGAGCCGCATTCGAGAGTTCCGCTTCAAACGGGAGCTGTTCTGGCTGTCCGCCGCGCAGCTGACCCTGCCGATCCTGTCCCTGTGCGCGGCGCTGGCCTTTCCGGAAAGGCGCGCGCTTCTGTACGGGCTTTTGGCGCTGGGGGTGGCGGCGCAGATCGTGTGGCTGGCCTCCCTCTACGCCATCGCCATACGCCCCCTGTACCGCGCGCTGCTCGAAGCGGAGCAGAAGGACCCCAAGTTTCCCTTTGCGCCCAGCCTTTTCGCCCTCGCGCGGCACGTGCTGGAGTATTACGCGGGCGCGAAGGAGGGGGAGTACGCCACGCTGCTGTTGCAAAAGCAGGCGGAGATCGCCGCGCTCCAGAGCCAGATCAACCCCCACTTTCTGCACAATACCCTCGATTCCATCCGCGGGCTGGCCATGGAGGAAAACGCCCACCAGACCTGCGACATGGTGGGCTCCCTCTCCCGGTTCTTGCGCTACACCATCGGCCAGAAGAGCGACATGATCAGCCTCAACCAGGAGCTGGACAGCGTCAAGAACTACATGAACATCCAGCGGTACCGCTTTGCCGACCGGTTTTCGCTGAAGGTCTCCATCGAGCCGGAGGACCAGCAGTTTCTGCACTACTGCATCCCCAAGCTCACCCTGCAGCCGCTGATTGAAAACGCCATCTACCACGGCCTGGATTCCATCGCCTCCGGCGGGCTGATCGAAATCTCCTGCACGGTCACCCCCACCAGGCTGATCCTCATGGTGTCCGACAACGGCGTGGGCATTCCGGCCGACGCGCTGGCCGCCATCAACGCCCGCCTCCGGGAGGGCATCAACCGCCGGGAGGGGCCCGAGCAGGTGGCCAGCGGCGTGGCGCTCTACAACGTCAACGCCCGCATCAAGCTGGTGTACGGCGAGCGGTACGGCCTGACGCTGTACAGCCTTCCCAACGTGGGAACCCAGGTGGAGATCGCGCTTCCGCTCCGGGAGGGCATGCATGAAATATGAGGTCATCCGCCTGGACCACGTGCAGGTCCACGAGCCCACGCCCTTTTTTCTGGATGTGAGCTGCAACGTGTACCGGGGGGAAATGCTCTGCATGCTCATCCAGAACCAGATGCGCAGCCGCGCGCTGATGGGCGTGCTGTCGGGCCAGCGCGCCCATCAGGGGGGGCATCTGTACGTCGGAAACCAGGAAGTTTCGGCCCTGACGCCGGATTCGGCGCGCCGGGCGGGCATCTACTGCATCGGCCCCAGGCCGACACTGATCCCCACGCTGAGCGTGGCGGAAAACCTCTTTCTCTCCCAGAGCCTTTTTTATCCCCGGGGGATCTTCCGGCAGCGGATGATGGAGGTGGCCGCGGCCGAGTGGCTGGCGCTGGCCGGGGCGGAGGCGATCGCGCCCCGCAGCAAGGTCTGGGGGCTGGACACGGCCTGCGCGCACATCATCGAAATTGTCAAGGCCTCGGTGCAGGGGGCCCGGCTGATCGTGCTGGACAACATTCTCAAATTCTATTCGGACAATCAGCGCGGCGTGTTCCTGGCCTTTCTTCGCCGCTTCAAGGACAGCCCGCATTTCAACGCCAGCATATGGGCCGTCAGCGACGCCTATTCCCCGTTGTGGGCGCTGGCCGACCGGGGAGCGCTGGTGCAGCACGGCCGATGCGTCGCGATCCTGCCCTCGGAAAAACTCAGCCGTGAGGCGATCTCCGGCATCACGGGGGCGATTCCCTCCAGGGGCGACAATTCGTCCGATCCCCCCGGTTGCGGGGCCGCCTCGCTCCGTCAGGCAAGCGCGGCTTCGGCCGCCTGCCTGACGCTTCGATTAAAGGCGGGCAGCATCCAGGGCATACTGGATCAAAACCAGAGGCTGCGGTTCTGGGATCTGGCAAGCGCCCGGCATGGCCTAGCGCCCGGCGTTCAGGTGTATCTGGACGGCGTCCGCCCCGCCGGGCGGCGGGCGAACCGCCCGCCGATATGCATCCTCAACTGCCACGAAATCTCCGATTGCATCATCGAAAGCATGGACCTTTTCCAGAATGTCATGCTGTGCATGGGGCGGCCCGTCTATGACTTTTTATGGAAGGAAAACCGCCGGATGATGGAGTTTGCCACCCAGGGCATCTTCCGGCGGTATGATCTGATGGATCTGTTCCAGAAATTCAGGGATCGCGGCCGCCTGAAGGATCTGTCCAGCAGTGAAAAATTCTTCGTTTTTCTGATGCGCTTTGTGGTGCGGGACCCGCAGGGGCTGATCATCATCGACCCCCAGATCTGCTTTGAGGAAACCCAGTACCCGCGCTTTGTGGCGCTGATGCGCAAGGTCTGCGCCCAGGGAATCGCCCTGGCCGTCGTATCCTCCACGCACGATATCCTGCTCTCGATTTCGCCGCGGTACGACATCATCGAGGACGGCGAACCCGCGCCGCAGAAATAGCGGGGCGCGGAGCCGCCAAAGGATGGATCAGAGGCGCCCGGCGATGCCGACCGCCGCGGCGACGGCCAAAAGCACCGCCACCAGCGCCACGCCCCAGAGCGCGATTTTTTTCACTTCCTCGCTGCTTTCCGGTCTACGGAGCCCGCGAAGCTCCGAAACGTGCGGCGGCGCGCCGTTGGCCTCGAAGTCTTTGGCAAAAAATCGCCCGGCCGGGCTATCCGAAAGCGCCGGCCCGCGCTTTGCAGGGCAGCGTTTAAAAGATTGCGCCGGCCGTCAGGCCGCGGTTGACAGGGCGCCGCCAATGATCTATAATTATGGTAGGAATTGTTAAGTGGAGGAGTGCGCATTGAAAAACTCCTGGATTCGGAAGAGCCTGGCCCTGATGGTGCTGGCCTTTTTTGTGTTTGCCCATGGCGCGCTGGCCGAGGGCGATTCTTCGCCCGCGACCAACGCGGACAACGCGGCCATTTCCGCGCTGACCAGGACGCTGGCGCCCGGCGAGCGCTTTTCGCTCTCGGTGCAGCGGGTGTTCCCCGAAGGCGCGGCGGAACCGCTTCGGTGGACGAGCAGCAACGCCAACGTGGCCTCCGTCAGCTCGGAAGCGTCGGCCTGGCCCGCGCCGGAGATCACCGTGACCGCCGGCAAAAACGGGACCGCCATCATTTCGCTGGTGGGCGCGCGCTCGGGAAAGACGCTGGCCAAGTGCAAGGTGACGGTGCGCACCGTCAAGATCAAGTCCATGGCGGTCAGCCCCAAGTCGCTGACCATGGCGCCCGGCCGCAGCGCCGCGCTTTCCATCAGCGTCAAGCCCACCACCGCCACCTTCCAGTCGGTGCGGTGGGTGAGCAGCGCCCCCAACATCCTCAGCTTTGCCAGCGGCGCGCCGATGGGCACCCGCACCGCCGCAAAGGGTGAAAAGGTCACCGCGTATGCCCGCGGCACGGGCAAGGTGACGGTGAGCGCCACGGCGGTGGCCGCCACCGGATCGGACCTCAAAACCACCCGCCGCACCGTGACGGTGAAGACCCTCAACGTCTCCAAGGTGACGCTGCCCAAGACCAAAACCCTCTACCTGGGCGACGCCGATCCCTCCGGCTGGAAGCTGGCGGCGACCGTCTCCCCGGCGCTGGTGGGCGAGGATTTGCTCAGCGCGGTCGTCTACGCCAGCACCAGGCCGGACGTGGCGGAAGTCGACCCCTCCACCGGCGCGCTGACGCCGAAAAAGAGCGGCGTCACCTACGTCACCGCCACCGTCGGCGGCAAAAAGAGCAACCGCTGCAAAGTGACTGTCGCCCAGAAGGCCATCAAGTCCGTGTCCGTCACCACGCCGGAGGACGCGCCGGTGGTGCTGGACCCGGGCGAAACGGCGCAGCTTAAATCGGTGGCGACCCCGTCCTACGCCTATGACCGCGGTGTGAAGTGGTTCAGTGACCGGCCCGGCGTGGCCACCGTGGACGAGGGCACCGGCCTCGTGAAGGCGGTATCCGGCGGCGCGGCCACCATCACCTGCCAGAGCAGCGCCAACCCCCGTGTGAAGGCCACCGTCAAGGTTCATGTGCGGGGCGCCGGCGTGTATGACACCGTCACCGTCACCTCCGCCGGCGACGCGGTGCTGGGCGGCGACCAGCGCAGCGGCAAGGCGGTGCAGAACCCCAAATCCTACCAGGCCTTCCGGGCAATGGTGACTTCCCTCGGCGGGGACGCCATGGTGTTTGACAAGGTCAAAGCGTATTTTGAGGGCGACACCAACTTCTCTACCCTCAACCTGGAGGGCACGCTGACCCTCAAGGACACCCGCGACAAGAAAAAGCCCTTCGTGTTCCAGGGCGACCCCAACTACGCCCGGACCATGCTGAAAGTCGCCGGCATCGACGCGGTGAACCTGGCCAACAACCACACCTACGACGTGGGCAAGGACGGCTACAACGGCACCATCCGCGCCCTCAGCAAGCCGGATATCCGCATCCAGTACTACGGCAACGGCACCACCGCCTACGTCACGAAAAGCGGCGTCAAGGTGGCCTTCCTGGGTTACGTCTCCAAGGGCGTCTACATGAGCAAGATGCGCAGCGAGATCCGCGCCGCCGCGAAAAAGGCCGACGTGGTGGTGGTCCATTTCCACTGGACGGACGTGGCGGAGTTCAAATACGCCAAGCCCACCAGCCGCCAGCAGTACCTGGCGCGCTACGCCATCAACAACGGCGCCGACCTGGTCACCGGCGAGCACACCCACCGGGTGAGCGGCATCGAGCGCTACAGGGGCCGCTACATCGTCTACGATCTGGGCAACTTCGTAACCATGGCCTCGAACCCCGTCAACCAGTTCGGACCCGACAACGAGTACGGCAAGTACGATTACGACAGCATGATCGTCCAGCAGAAATTCAACATCTGGAAAGAGGACGGCTTTGTGGAGTCCGCAGGCATTACGATCATCCCCTGCGCCATCACATCCCAGTACGCGGAGAAGATCAACAACGCCCAGCCCACGCCCTACCCCGCGGGCAGCGCGGAATACCAGCGCGTCATGGCCCGGGTTCGGAGCCTTTCGCCCTCTCCCGCCGCCTTTGACACCTACCCGATCAACAAAGCCCAATAGACGGAGGACAACACGGTGAAAAAAAGCATTCGCGCGCTGCTGGTTTTTGCGCTGGCACTGGCGCTGACGACGGGCCTGGCGCTCACCGCGGAGGCGAAAAACGCCACGCGGCTGACGGTCAGCCCGCGCACTGTCACGATGGACTGGGGGTCCTCCACGACGCTCTCGGTGACCACATCGCCCGGAAATGCCTCCGACAGGACCCAGATTGAGTGGTCGAAGGCCGATCCGAACGACCTGATCTCCATCATCCCCACGTCCGACCCGCGCAAGGTGACCGTCACCGCCCGGGCCGGCGGCGGGGCCTACCCCTCGGGCTGGATCACCGTCACGGCCAAGAGCACCGTGACGGGGAAGTCCAGCACCACCAAGATCTACATCAAGAAGGTCAATCTGAAAAAGATTGACGTCACCCCCTCCTCGAAGACCGTCTACCTTACCCCCTCCGCGCCCACCTATCAGATGGCCGCGCCCAAGTTTGTCCCCGCCACGGTGAGCGACAAAACCGTCACCTGGCAAAGCAGCAACGAAAACGTGGCCGTGGTGAACCCGGCCACCGGCCTGGTGACGTTTAAGGGCGAGGGCAAGGCAAAGATCTACGCCACCTCCGCCACCGGCGGCAAGAAGGACGCCTGTACCTTCACGGTCAAGCCCGTCCGGGTCAAGAGCGTTTCCATCAGAAAAGGCGGGAGCCCCGCCACCGTGGCCTATGTGGACGAGGGCGAAACCTTTACGCTGACCGCCGCCCTCACCTCCGCCAGCGGCAGCAGGCGCCCCAGCTACGAGGGCGTCACCTGGCAAAGCAGCAATTCCGCCGTCATCGAGGCGGGCGCCTCCGGCGGGTTTGACCGCACCTTCACCTGCAAGGGCTCCGGCATCGCCACCATCACCGCCACCGCGGACACCGGCAAGTACAAAAAGACCGCCTCCTGCACCGTCTACGTGCGGGACAAAAACCCCACCCCCGTCACCATCACCGCCGTGGGCGACTGCGTGCTGGGCGGCGACCCGCGCACCTCCGGCATCACCGCCCGCTCCAGCCAGTACGCCTACCGGGCGCTGGTCAAGAAAAACGGCTATCAGTACCCCTTTGAAAAGGTTTCCGCGCTGTTTGCGAATACCGGAGCCACCGGATACGCGAACCTCGGCATCGCCAACATCGAGGTGTGCCTCACCTCAAAGGGCGGCTCCAACCCCTCTACCAGCCGCAAATTTCTGTTCCGCGGCGACGGGGAGAACGCCCAGGCGCTCCAGGTGGGCATCGACATCGCCAACATCGCCAACAACCACACCGCCGATTTCGGCACGACCAGCTACGCCAATACCGCCACCAACATCAACAAGTATGGCGGCGGCGCCCTGCCCTCCGGCTACAACCGCTACAACACCAAGGCGCTGCCGGCGGTCACCGTGAAGGATGTCGGCGGCAAGAAGATCGGCTTCTACGGCGTGCAGGCCAATCAGGTGCCGGTTTCGACGCTGGTCAGCCGCGTCAGAAAGTACAAGCGGGATTATGATCTGGACATGATGGTGGTCACCATCCACTGGACGGGGCAGAGGGAGTACGTGCGCCCGGTCACCGCCACCATGAAATCCTATGCCCGCAACGCCATCAACGCGGGGGCGGATCTGGTGATCGGCCACCACCGCCACGAGATCAGCGGCATCGAAAAGTACAAGGGCAAGTACATCCTCTACGATCTGGGCAACTTCGTCACCGGCGGCGGCGGCGGTCAGTGGACCTACGCGGTGCAGATCGACTTCAAGATCTCCTCCAGCTTCACCGAAACGGCATCGAAAAGCGATGTGGACCAGATCCGCATTTACCCCGTCTGCACCACCAGCGACCCCATGCGGACGTGGAACAGCAAGAAGAAGAAGTACGAAAAGCAGAGCAACAACTGGCAGCCCGTGCCCGCGGAGGATGCCATCGACTACATCGACAAGGACACCGGAGCCTCCGTCCCCGACACCGCCGTTTCAGACGAGGTGATCGACATCATCAACAAGTATTCGCCCACCGGCGCCGACGGCGGCAGGTTTGTGGCGGAGAAGGGCAAAAACGTGTTTTCCTACAGCACGCTGAAGTAGACCATTTGATCAAGGCGCGCGGGCCCCGTCCGATCGGACGGGGCCCGCGCGCCTTGATCAAATGGTCTACTTC
>JARKQG010000035.1 GCA_029974035.1 Eubacteriales bacterium
CGGCTCCGCCTCCGGCAGGAAAAGGACCGGCGCGCGCTATTTCAGGCGGATGCTTGCGATGTCCACATACTGGGTATCCGGCGAAAACCCACATTCTGAAATGACGGCGTCATTCCAGACCGCAAATTCGCGCACGTAGGAGAACGGCGCCACCACCGCCTGATCGGCGATCGCGCCCAGCACCTCCGCGTAAATTTCCTGTACGCGTTCGGCGGAAGCCGTCGCGTCGAGCTCAATGATGCGCGCGTTTCCGCCCTCAAGGACGGAAGCCGCCTGCATCATGATGGGATCGGCGCCGACATCCGGGTTTATGTTCGTCATCAGCGCAAACGGATCAAACGCGCCGCCGTAGGTCGAGTAAAGCGTGATCTGGTAGTCCCCCGCCAGCAAAATGCCGTACCATGTCATCATGTCCGTGGAGGAAGGCGTAAGCCGAAAACCAATCTCGCCGAGCTGCGCGGCGATCGCCATGACCGCGTCGCTGACACTGCCCTCTTCATACATGTAGGGGAACGGCATCTCCAGCGTCACGCCGTCCTTTTCCCGAACGCCGTCGCCGTCCGAATCCACCCAGCCGGCCTCTTCCATCAGCGCCTTGGCCTTTTCCGCGTCATAGGGGTACGTGGTGACTTCCACGTCGCAATACGGCTTTTCAGGGCCAAAGAGCGCATGCGCGCTGCTCTCGATGCCCTGGAAAATCACATCGCACAGAAGCGTCCTGTCCAGCGCGTAATTGACCGCCTGCCGCACGCGGACGTCGTCAAACGGCGGCGTGGAGAGGTTAAAGCCCAGATACCGCGTCTTGGACACCCTTTCGTCCGTCGCCGCGCCGAATCCGGCAGTTTTCTCCAGTTCCACATACGCGTCGAAGCTCAGCCGCGACGCCCCGATGATGGCGTCAATTTCGCCCGAGCGCAGCGCGAGGACCTTCGCGTCGTTATCGGGAATGGCCTTGACGACAAAACCGTCCGCGTCGGGCGCCTCGCCCCAGTAATGGGGATTGCGCACGAAGGTGAAGGACGTGCCGTCCGTTTCCCCCGCGTACAGGTAGGGGCCGGTGCCGATCGTCCGGGTTATAATCGCGTCGGAGAGCGTGAGATCCTCGTTAAAGGCCGCCGCACCCACGATGCTCAGAGGGTTTCCCATCGTCAGGTCGTTGAGCACGCCGTAATAGGGCTGGGTGAGTCGCATCACAAGCGTCAGATCATCCGGCGTTTCCATGTCTTCGATCAGCGTGGTCAGTTTTCCGTACGAGCCGTTGAAGGAACCGAGGTTCTGCGCGGCCGCCAGGATGCAGTTTTTTACCTGCGCCGCGGTAAGCGGCGTACCGTCCGAAAACTTGACGTCCGCGCGCAGCGTGAAGGTATAGGTCATGCCGTCCTCGCTGATTTCCCACTTTTCTGCGAGGCTGGGAACCAGCTGGCCGTTTTCGTCGTACCGGACCAGCGTGTCATAGAAATTGTGGCTCCAGTAAGTGATTCCGTAATCACTGGTCGCCGACTCGGGGGTCATCACCGGATAAAAACCCGATGAAAAGCCCCAGCTTTCCGCAAGGGTCACGGTCCTTTTCTCCTCCGCCCCCGCGGGAAGGGCCGCGCACAGCATGAGCGCCAGAAGAAGCGAGAACATCCGCCGAAAGGTCATGGGATACACCTCCGCCATTTTTTGTATATTACGTCCGAGGACGGTAATACTACCAGGCCATGGACGAAACGAGCAGCCGGGAATACGAATGCGTGAACACGGACGGATCGCCGCGCCAGACCACGCTTTCCACAATGCTTCCCGCCTTCATCACGTGAATCGTGTCCGCCATATACATGGCGACGTCCATATCGTGGGTGACGAACAGATAGGCACAGGGTTTTTCCCGGCGCAGCTCCTTTAGAAGGTCGAGAATCTGCTTGCGGACGATGACATCCAGCCCGCTCACCGCCTCGTCAAAGATCACGAGGCGCGGAGAGACCGCGATGGCCCGGGCAATGCACACCCGCTTTTGCTGCCCGCCGGACAACTCCCCCGCCCGGCGGGAAAGCTGCTCATCCGAAAGCCCCATGCGCCGGATGAGGGAGAGAATCCGCGCGTGCTCCCGATCGCGGGGGAGCTTCAGAAGATTGCGGATCGGCTCGGCGATGGAATCGTACACCGTGTACCGTGGGTCCAGCGCGCTCTTGCCGTCCTGAAGCACCATCTGAAGCTGCGCGGCGACGCACCGGGCGCGCCGGGCGGATTTCCCCGCGATGCTCGCGCCGTCCAGCCGGACATCGCCCGCGGTGGGCGGAACAAGCCCCATCAGCATCTGGGAGAGCGTGGTCTTCCCCGATCCGCTCTCGCCCACCAGCGCGCAGCAGGCGCCCTCCCCGATGTGCAGGGATGTGGGCCTGACGGCATGAAACTCCGCCGCGCGCCCCTCGGCGCGAAGGGGGTACCGCTTCTCAACCGCAATCGCTTCCAGCATTTATCAAACCTCCGTCCGCCGCGCAGCGCAGGCGGGATGCCGCCACGAGCGCGCGCGTATACTCCGCCCGGGGTTCGCGCAAAACGGCTTCAACCGTTCCCCGCTCGAGGATTCGGCCGTCCTTCATGATCATCATCTCTCCGCCCATCCGCCGGGCGACGGCAAAATCGTGGGTTACAAACAGCACCGCCGCACCCCTTTTCCGCAGGCGGCACAGCGCGTCGACAACCTCGCACCGGTGGGCGACATCCAGCGCCGTCGTCGGTTCGTCCGCCACGATCAGCCGCGCGTCGAGTGCCAGCGCCATGGCGATCATCGCGCGCTGCAACATTCCGCCAGAGAGCATGGACGGGTGCGCGCGCATAACCCGTTCAGGGTCGTCAAGCCCCGCCTCGCGCAGCGCGGCTGCGCATTTTTCCTTCGCCGCGCCGCGCCGAAGCCCCGTGTGCAGGCGGATGGTCCGCGTCATCTGGCCTCCGATGCGCGCGGATGGGTTGAACGCGGTCATCGGGTTTTGCATGATGAGCGCGATCTCCCACCCGTAAACGCCCGAGAGCCGCTTTTCGGAGAGCGCGAGGAGATCTTCACCCCCGAACAGAATCCGGCCGGACACGCGAAATCCGGCGTCCAATCCCCCGGTGATCGCCCTGCACGTCAGCGTCTTTCCGCACCCGGATTCGCCCAGAAGAATCAGCGAACGCCCCGCGTCCAGAGAAAAGCTCAGGCCGCGCACCTTTTGCTCGGCGCAGCCCGCCGGGACAATGGCGAGGTTTTCCACCTGAATCAGCGGCTGTTTCATTGGGTGCCCCCTCCGTGCAGAATGTCCCGGAGCGCCTCGCCAAACAGGTTGAAGCCCGCAGCGGTCGCAAGTACGCACAGTCCCGGATAGACCAGAAGCTCCGGATGGGTATAAAGGCCGGCGCGCGCCTCGCTCAGCATTGCGCCCCATTCCGGCGTCCCGGCAGGAAGCCCCAGCCCCAGGAACGAGAAGCCGGACACCGTGAGGATGGCGGATGCGACGCCTGTGGACGCGTAGATCAGGAACTGGGGCATGATATTGGGAATGACGTGGCGAAAAATGATGCCTGGCGTCCCCGTCCCGACGATGCGCGCACCGAGGATGTATTCCTTGCCCATCTCCATCACCGCGTAGGAGCGCACGATGCGGGTAAACCACGCCCACATAAAGATGACGATGGACAAGACGACGTTCTCCACGCCGTTTCCGAGCGCGCCGATGACGGCCGCCACGACCGTCAGCGCCGGAAACGCGATAAAGATGTCGCAGATGACGTTCAGCACGCGGTCGAACAGCCCGCCGACGCAGGCGCCGGCGCAGCCCAGCGTCAGGCCGATCGCCCCCAGAATCAGCATTGTGGGCAGCGCCATGCCCAGGGAATACCGCGCGCCGTAGATGAGCCTGGAAAATTCGCACCTGCCCAGTTGATCCGTCCCCAGCGGGTAGGCGGCGCTGGGCGCGCCGTATTTTTGGGCAAGCGACACGGCCTCCGGGTCGTTGGGCGCGATCCACGGCGCGAATGCCGCCAGAAAAAGCGTGACCAGGATGAGGACGAATCCGATGAGCGCCTGCGGGCTTTTCAAAACGCGCCTAGTCATTGGTTTCCCTCACCATCCACGGGCAAATCATCCGGTTCAGAAGGTCGCCCATCAGATTTGCCACCACGAACACCGCCGCCACGATCAGCACGCACGCGGCCACCGCTGTCGAATCGGCGGCAAGAATGCAGTTGACCAGATAATTGCCGATTCCGCGGATGGAAAACACGCTTTCAACCACCGCGCTCCCGGCGATCAAGTAGCCCAGGTACTGGCAAAACAGCGTGACGATGGGCGGCAGCGCGTTGGGAAGCATGTGCCGGTATAAAACCTCGCGCGGCGAATGTCCCCGCGCTTTCAGATACGTGACATAGTCCCGCTGGGCCTCCGAAAGCAGCGAACCGCGCAGAATCCGGATTCCCGAGCACAAAATCGGCAAAGCCAGCGCCAGGGAGGGCAGGATGTGGCCCCTGATGCCCGGCGCGGGAAGGACGCTGAAAACGGGCGTTTTTACGGCAAAGGCGATCAGCAGAAGAAAGCCCAGCCAGAACGGGGGCGTGCAGATGCCCAGCAGCGTCACCCAGCGCACCGCGTGGTCGAAAACTCCGCCCGGGTGCCGCGCGCACAGAAGGCTCACCGGCAATGTCAGGAGCGCCACCCACATAAGTGACAGCCCGACCATGGAGAGCGTGGCGGGCAGATAGTCCCTTAAATCCTCCGCGACGGGGCGGTTGGAATAGACAGATATGCCCGCGTCCCCCGTCACGAGGCCGGCAAGCCACCGGAAGTAGCGCTCCGCCATCGGCCTGTTAAGCCCCAGCGCCTGGCGGACCTCCTCAATTTGCCCGCTCGTCACACGGGGCGAGGCGCGCCGCGCGATCGTCTCCGCCGCGTCCGTGCCGGACAGGGCAATCATCAGAAAACTGAGGATGCTCACGCCAATCAGAACGATCAAAAAGCCGACAATCCTCTTTGCCGCATATCTGCCCATCAAATCCTCCGTTGGTCTTTTTTAACGGAATTGTATAAATAGTCGCCGAGTGCGCTTCGCGGTAAAGGCAGTACAACTGCAAAATACTTCGTTTCAGGCATTGGTTAGCCATGACTAACTTATCGGGAAATAAAAAAGCCCGTTCGCCGGCGCGCAGTCCGTCGCCTGATATGATCCCGCCAATCCCTTCCCGAAAGGAGTATAGCATGAGCAACCGCCAGCGTCAACTTCCGTTTTCCCCCTTCACCATTTTTTTACCATTGTGTCCGGCCTTGGTCTGCCCGCCGGCGTGAGACGCCCCTTATTACAACCTTTACCCGCACAAATCAAATATTTATGCGAAAACGGCATTCAGCTTCACGGGTTCCAAAAAATCGCGGCCGCACAAAATGGGCTTTGCAAATTGTTAAATATGCGGATTCGCTATTGACAGTGGGAGAAGCCGGAAATATAATCTAAATGCAAACGAGAATTGTTTGCAACAACGGCCGCTCAAGGACAGCCTTGAGGGGAACGGGAAGCCATGAGTTTGGGGAGGTACCTGTGGAATGAAGCGGATTATTGCGATCCTGATGTGCGCCGGGATGCTGATGAGCGCGCTGGCCGTGACCGGCGTCGCGGAAAGCGCGGCGGAGCAGAAGCTGTCCGTCTACGCGAGTTTTTACCCGATGTATGATTTTGCGTCCAAGATCGGGGGGGACAAGGTGACGGTGACCAATATGGTTCCTTCCGGCATGGAACCGCACGATTGGGAGCCGACCGCGACGGACATTGTGGGCCTTGAGAATGCGGACGTATTTGTGTACAACGGCGCGGGCATGGAGCACTGGGTCGAGGATGTGCTGGCCGCCCTGAGCAACAAGGACTTGATTGCCGTGGAGGCTTCCAGCGGGATTGACCTGCTGGCGGGGCACAAGCACGGGGATGGTCATCACCACGAAAGCTTCACCGAGGCCGACGTGCAGGATCGCACCCTGGCTGATTTTGCCGGAGACTGGCAGTCCATCTATCCGTACATGCTGGACGGCACACTGGATGAGGCGGTTGCGCTTGCCGCCGAGGGCGGCGAAATGACCTTTGAAGAGATGGCGGCGTACTACAAGCGCGGGTTTGAAACGGACATCAACCGCCTCGTCATTGAGGGGGATTCGATCACCTTCCATACCGACGAGGGGGAAACGACCGCGCCGTATGCGTATGATGGCTTTGTGTTCCTGGACTACGCGGATCTGGGCGCCCAGAGCGCGCTGTACCGGTTCAAGGCGACGGATGCGGTTGACGGTGCGCCCAAATACCTTCTGTTTGCCGATCACAACCACGAGGCAGGCCCCGCCGAGCACTTCCACCTCAACTTCTCCGAGGATGGCACGATCACGACGGAGCAGACGCTCGAAAAATTCGCCACGTACTTCCCCGCCTCCGCCACCGGCGCGCAGATTGCCGAGGCGATGGCCGAGCACAGTTCGCCCGAGGAGGAGGAAGAGGAAGAAGATCACCACCACGGCGAGTATGATCCGCACGTATGGCTCAGTCCGGTAAACGCGAAGGCGGAAATGGAGCGCATCAAAAACGCCCTTTCGCAGGCGGATCCGGACAACGCCGCCTATTATGAGGCCAATTACGCCGTCTATGCCGCGGAGCTTGACGCGCTTAATCAGGAATTTAGGGACGCGCTGACGCCGCTTGCCAACAAGGATATCGTGGTGGCCCATCAGGCGTTCGGGTACCTGTGCGCGGAATACGGCCTGAACCAGGTGGCCATCGAGGGGCTGTCGCCGGATTCCGAGCCGGACCCCGCGCGGGTGGCGGAGATCATCGAATTCGGCAAGGAACACGCTGTCAGGGTGATCTTCTTTGAGGAACTGGTCAGCCCAAAGGTGGCGCAGACCATCGCCGACGCCATCGGAGCTGAGACCGACGTGCTCAGCCCGGTCGAGGGGCTCAGCGACGAGCAGATTGCCGCCGGCGGCGATTACTTTTCCGTCATGCGCCAAAATCTCGAGGCGCTGGTCGCCGCGCTAAAGTAAGGCTGGGAATGCACAAGACCATTGAAGCAGGCGACGCAGGTCTTCCGTGCGGAGGCGAGCCGGTTTTTTCGGAAATCGGCTTTTCCGTTTATTCACGGGGCTTCCGCGCAAAAGCCGGCAAATACAAGACGGTGAGGTAAGAAATGAAGACGGGCATTGTGATTGTATCGGGATTTCTGGGCGCCGGAAAGACGACGCTGATCCAAAAGCTGATCAGGGACTCCTTCCGGGGGCAAAGGGTGGCGCTCATCGAAAATGATTTTGGTGAAATCGGCGTTGACGCCGCGCTTTTGGGCGCGGGCGGCCTTGAGGTCAGGGAAATCAACTCCGGCTGCATCTGCTGCACCCTGACGGGCGATTTTGTTCGCGCCCTCCGGGAGCTTCTTGAACGCTATCGCCCGGAAGAAGTCATTATTGAGCCGTCCGGGGTTGGGAAACTGTCCGACGTCATCGCGGCTTGCGGCGATCCGCGCGTTCAAGATCTGGCGCGGCTTCGGGACAGCATCACGGTCGTCGACGTCAAGCGCTGTCAAATGTATCTGGAAAACTTCGGGGAGTTCTTTGAAGACCAGGTGGAGCATGCCGATATCATCGTGCTCAGCCGCGTGGAAGAATGCCCGGATCGGGTAAGTGCCGCGCGGGAAATGGCGGAAAAGCTGAATGACCGTGCGGCACTTGTCGCCTGGCCGATGTCCGCAGTGACGGGGGATGAGATACTGAACGCGCGGCAAAAAAGCAGCGGTGCGGCGATTCACGTGAGCCACAAAGGGGATGGCTGTTGCTGTCACGGCGCGCATGAGCACCCCCAACGCGAAGGTTGCCGCCATGGAGACCACGCGTACGGGAATTCATGCGTTTGTCCTCATGAACACGACGCGGACGAGGTATTTGATACCGTAACGGTCCACGTAAAGCGCGCCCTTTCCGAAGGAGAACTGCGCACGGGGATGGCGCAGGCGGAAAAGTGCGGCACGCTCCTGCGCGCCAAGGGGATCGTCCCGGGCGGGAAAGGGTATTTGAACGTTCAATACCTGCCGGAAAATCTTCAGATCACCGATTGCGCGGTTCCCGGAGAGACGCTGTGCTTTATCGGTCAGGGCCTCGATCGCCCGCGGCTGGCCGGACTTTTCACCCAGTAGTCCGCGAAGCCTAATTACCGCGCTATGGCTGGATCATTTCCTGTCCGGTTGTGTCGCGCTCCGCTTGACGCAGCGCTGCTGCGCCTGCGCTCCGGCTCCGTGCCGGGCAGAAAAATCTCTGCGCCCTATCATCGGCTCTTAGCCTTCGTGGACTACTAGGAGGATCTCATGGCGACCCCTCTATACGTTTTGACGGGATTTCTCGGGGCGGGCAAGACCACCCTTCTCAATCGCCTTCTGGGCGGCTTTGCAAGGGGGAAGCGCCGCGCGCTTGTACTGCAATTTGAGGGTGGAGAAGAACCCGTGGCATCGGGCGTTGACCGCATGGACTTCCGGAAAAAGGACCTGGAAAAGAAACCGGAGGCGATCGCAGAGGCGATTGCCGGCGCGATGAAAAAGCAGCCGGTCGATGCCGTATGGATCGAATGGAACGGCGTGACGCCCTTTGCAACGCTGCAGGCGCTTTTGGCGCGGGCTCCGCTCAGGGACCTTTTGCAGCTCCGCAAGGTTGTTCACGTGGCGGACGCCGCGTCGGTGGAAACCCTGATGGGGCGCACCGGCGCGGCGCTGCCCGAGCAGATCGCAAACAGTGACTTCGCGGTGGTGCGCGGCGCGAAAACGCCGGAGGACGGGAAGCGGATGCGCCGGCTTCTGGGAACGGTCAATCCGGGGATTCCGGTATACCGGGATGAGAGGCTGGCTGAAATCCAAAAAGCGGTGTTCCGAAGGCGGGAGAATCCCTTCAGCACTTTCTTCCTTCTGGTCGTGCTCATGACGCTGGTCTATTTGGCGGGCTCGATGCTGTTCACGCAGATGCGCGTTGATATCAATACCATCGTCAACGTGTTTCTCGGGATTATTCTGCAAGCGGTTCCGTTCCTTTTGATCGGCGTACTGCTCTCCTCGCTGATCCAGACCTACATCAGCAGCGCGCTGGTGGAGCGCTATTTCCCCAAATCGTTGGGCCTTGGGATGCTGGCGGCGGTTGTGGGCGGCTTTTGCCTGCCGGTTTGCGACTGCGCGTCCATTCCGATCTTTCGGACGCTCGTCAGAAAGGGCGTTCCCCTTCCAGCCGCAATTGCATTTATGACGGCCTCCCCGGTCATCAACCCGGTGGTCATTTGGTCCACCTACTATGCGTTTGGCGGCGATCTGTCGATCGTCGGCGCCCGGACAGGGCTGGGGTTGATTTCCGCGGTCGTCATCGGGCTGTCCTTCGCGCTTCGCACGCCGAAGGAGCAAGTGCTGTCGGGCGGCGCCTGGAACAGGCTCACGTGCGGCTGCGGCTGCTATGACGATCCGGGAAGCGTCACGGGGGCGCGTGCCAAGTTTGAGCTGTTTATCCGCCACGCGCAGGCCGAGTTTTTCGATGTGGGCAAGTATCTGATCCTGGGCACGCTTGTTTCCTCCGTATTTCAGGCGGCCGGCACCGGGTTATTTTCCCGGGCGCAGGGCGGCGCGGGGCTGGTTCTGTCAACGGTCGTCATGATGGTAATGGCGTTTGTGCTGTCGCTGTGTTCGTCTTCTGACGCGGTGGTGGGGCGCAGCTTCGCAAGCCAGTTCCCGATGGGCGCGATCATGGGCTTTCTGGTATTCGGGCCGATGATGGACATCAAAAACGCCATGATGCTGTCCGCGGGCTTTTCAAAAAAGTTCATTGCGCGGCTTTCCGCGGCGGCGTTTGCCGTTTGCCTGACCGTGGTCAGTGTGTACTGCGCGTGGGGAGGGGCATGGCAATGAAAAACGATGCATTGAATCCGCAGGTGTTTTTGGAAACAGCCTGCTATGTGACCTTTGCCGCGGTGATGCTGTATCTGGCGCTCAGCGGAAAGTATCTGACGTACATCGCGCCGCGCATGAAGCCGTATCTGTATTTTTCGGCGGCCGTGATGCTCGCCTGGTCATTTTTCAATCTGCGCAGGATGTACCGCCCGCAGCACATTGTGCGGTCGCTTCACTGTCTTGTGCTGGCCGTTCCGATCCTGCTGCTGCTTCTGCCGCACCGGCCGCTGGATGCGTCGAGCATATCCGCCGCCTATGTCGGCGGCACGCTGTCCGCTTCCGCCGCCACCCCCTCCACCGCTTTGGAGGAAGATGAAGATGCTCCCCCGGATCCAGCAGCGCAGAGCGGCACTTTCCCGGAAGTGCCAGAGGGGCTTCCCGGTCTGGATGTGGCAGCCAGGCGTTTTGATATCCCTGACGACGCGTTTTACGAGTGCATTTCCGAGCTGTATCTGAACACGGAGGCCTACGTGGGGTATACGGTGTCCATGACCGGATACGTGCTGAAGGACCCCGAATTTGGCGAGACCGGATTTGTGCCTGCGCGCCTGGCGATGTCCTGCTGCGTGGCGGATCTGGTGCCGATGGGGATGATTTGCATGTATGATGCGCTGGATTCTCTTGAAGACGGCGCGTGGGTCACCGTCGAAGGCGCGTTGTTCCAAGGGGTTTACATGGGGGGAACCGAGCCGCAGCTTCGCGTGACGCGCGTCACGCCCGCGGAGGAAATCGAGGGGTATATCTATATCTATTAGGACGCGGCGGCGAAGGTGGCCCGGCAGCGGCCGGGCATTCTGGAGATGGCGAGGGCGGCATCTCGGGTTCATGCCGCCGGGGCGGCATGAGCATCAGCCGGCCTCCCTCGCCCAGCGCGCGATCAGCGCCCGGTATACCCGAATGCTGTCCCGATATGCGGCGAGGGAAACGCGCTCGTTGGGCGTATGGGCCTGGTCGCTCTCCCCCGGGCCGAAAAGCGCCGCGTCAAAGCGGCCGTATTTCAAAAAGATGGAGGCATCGCTGAAAAAAGCGGTGCCCACGGGATTCGGCGCCTCCCCGAGTTCCTCCCGGCAGCAGGCCGTCAGGACCCTGACGATGGGCGCGTCCTCCCCCACGGTCACCGCGGCCCGGTCGTTGAGGACTTCCAAATCGATCCAAAGGCCATGGACGGACAGCGCCCGCGCGGCCGCCTGAAAAGTGTCGATCAGCGCGGCGTGGGCCGCGCCGGGCACCGTGCGCACATCCATCAGGAGTTCCGCGCGATCCGGCACCATGTTCTGCTTGATGCCGCCGGTGAGCCCCGTCACCGTCGCGGTGGGCGGCGTCAGAAGCGGATGCGCGCCGCTCAGGCACCCGCGAACCGCCTCGGCAAAGCGCATCGCACCCTCAATGGCGTTCACGCCCCGCTCCGGATACGCGCCGTGGCTCACGCGGCCGGTCACCGTCGCCCGAAGCCAGATCGCGCCCTTGGCGGCAAGCGCCGGGCGGTTGCCGGTGGGCTCCCCGATGACGATGGCGCCGACGCCGTCCGCCTCGCCGGACTCCATCAGCGCCGCCGCCCCCAGTCCGCCGGACTCCTCGTCCGCCGTACCGGCAAAAAGGATGTCCGTCCGGGGCGTTTCCCCGGAGCGCGCGTATTCCCGGAACGCAAAGAGCGCGGCGGCGAGGCCGCTTTTCATATCGCTGGCGCCCCGCGCATGGAGGCATCCGTCCCTTTGGCTCGCCGTCCCCGGCGGGGTCAGCCATCCGCCGCCATGGGGCACGGTGTCCAGGTGGCCGTTCAGCAGCAGCGCGCCTTCCCGCCGATGTCCGGGGATGCGCGCCACGACGTTGGCCCGCTGCCCGGATATCGGCCGCACCGACGCGCCGCAGGGCGCGTCCGCCAGGTACCGTGCGATCCACTCCGCCAGAGCCCGCTCGTTGCCGGGCGGGTTCTGGGTGTCGATGTTCAGAATGTCGCAAAGCAGCCTCTCCATCACGACTTCGTCAGCCAGTCCGCGATGCCCTGCCACAGCGGATCGTAGCCGGCCCAGCCCACAAACTCCGGCGGACCCCAGTGGGGCGCGCAGTCGGAGGCAAAGGCGCAGGAGCGGCCCTTGCCGAATTCGCCGAAGGCGAGGAAAGGGTTGCCCTCCACCTTCATCACAATATCGCAGCCCTCCAGCGGCAGCGTCTTATTGTACCCCAGGAAGTGCGGCCAGTCCTTCGGGACGCCGGCCAGCGCCGGGTGGTCGTGGAGCACGACCGGGGTCACGCCCTCGGGTTTTTCCATCAGGTCGTCCACGCCCAGACATTGGACCGGGAGCACTTCGGCAATGGCGGTCTGCCCGTACTTGGCCTTGGCGTCCACGCCGGAGAAGGCCATGTAGCCGCCCACCATGAGCAGCGCGCCGCCCGCGCGCACGTAATCGCGGATCAGGTTGCAGCGGTTGGGCATCCGCACGCTTTTGGAAAACGTGTCCGGGTGCAGAAGCAGCGTATTGGAGCCGGTATCCGAGAGGATCACGCAGGCATACCCGGCGAGTTCCTCCATCGTGAAGGGGAATTGGGTCGCGATCTTGTGGTTGGGCAGGTACGTCACCTCGTAGCCGCCCTTCTCCAGCGCCGCGATCAGCGCGTCCGCGCCCTCCTCATAAACGGATGTGTAGAACGCGTCAAATCCCTTGACGTGGGTGGTGTAGCTGGTCCAGGATTCGCCGGCCAGCAGGATCTTCTTCCCCATGCTCTTTCCCTCCATCATGTATTGTCGCACCATTTCAGGATCAGCGCGGCGTAGGCTGCGATGGCGTCGAAGTAGCTGTCAATCGCCACGTATTCGTCCACGGCGTGGCATTCCTCGAGCCGCCCGGGGCCGTACTGCAGCGTCGGGCAGCCGGCGATGTTGCGCCATACCCGGCTGTCACATCCGGCAGGGCTGCCGACAATCTCCACGGGCCTGCCCAGCGCAGCCTCATGGGCGCTTCGGAAGGCATCGGTAAAGGGATGGCCGCCCTCCATCTCAAAGGCGCCGCCCGCCTGATAGATTTCGATCTCCGGGCGGTGCTCGCTCAGCCAGGGGTCGCCCTTCGAGGCCCATTCAATGGCCTCGGTAAACTCCGAAACCACCTGATGATGCTGCATCTGCGCGGGCAGGTAGTGTACGCACACCTCAAAGACGCAACTTCCCGCCACCGTAGAACCTGCGGTGCCGCCGTGGATGGTGCCTACGTTCAGGTTGGGCGCGGGCAGCAGCGGGTGCTTGTACTTGAGAAGCCACCGATGCTCCAGATCGTCGATGGCGCGGATCAGCCGGATGGTCTTTTCGATGGCGCTGACGCCCTGCCACTTGAGGCCGGACTGGGTGGCGAGCCCCGAAACCCGCACGCGGAAGAATACAAAACCCATGTGCGCGGCAATCAGCCCGCCGTCCGTCGGCTCACAGACCACGACGGCGTCGGCCCTAAGGCCCTGAACCGCCGCGGCGATGGAGCCGTTCCCGCCGCCTTCCTCATCCGCGACGGAGGCGATGATCACATCGCCGGGAAGCCCGATTCCGGCGTCCCGCAGCGCCTTGACCGCCATGACCGAGGCCACCAGGCCGCCCTTCATGTCTGCCGCGCCCAGGCCGTAGAGCCTTCCATCCTCCACCACGGCGCCGTGGGGCGGATGCTTCCAGAGGGCCGCCTCGCTGACGGGCATCGTGTCCATGTGTCCATTGAACATCAGGCTCCGGCCGCCGCCGCCGGAAAAGCGGCCGTACACGTTCTCGCGCCCGTCGTAATTGTGCCCGGGGTTCCCCTCCCCGTAGAGGCGCATCGCCGTTTCAATGTCCGCCTCGCGCATCGGCCGCACCTCGACCTGGGCGCCCAGCCCCCGGAGCAGACGCGCCATGTAGGCCTGCCCTTCTTTTTCCAGGCCGCCCGCAATGCCGTGGCCCAGGCAGTGGGTGTCGATCATCACCAGTTCCCGGAGGGGCTCGAGGTACCGGTCCGGATCGGCCTTCAGCAGTTGACGGACGCGCTCGTTAACGGTCATAATGATGAATCCCCGCTTCAATAATATCCCAAAATTTCGCCACGTCGATGTCCACGGCCACGTTCGCGTTGGGCTCACGCCCGAGATAGCCGAAGGAATCGCAGTTCGTTCGGCCGTAGCTGTCCACGCCGCGGATATCGACGGACGCATACATCCGCTGAACGGTCAGAACCGACGGATCGATCAGGTAGGCGATGGTGACCGGGTCGTGCAGCGGCCCGCCCTCCCAGCCGAACACCCGCTTTTGCGTGGCGTTGAAAAACCGCATGAGATCCGCAAACAGGCGCGCGGCGCGGTTCCCGACCGCAGCCATCCGGTCGACGACGGCGGGCAGGCACAGCACCTTCCGCGTCACGTCCAACCCCACCATCGTGACCGGGCGCCCGCAGGAAAACGCCACATGGGCCGCCTCGGCGTCGGTGATGATGTTGAATTCCGCCGCGGGGGTCACGTTTCCGAAGCCGTGGCTGCCGCCCATCAGCACGATTTCCCGGATCTTCGGCACGATGGCCGGTTCAAACCGCATGGCGAGGGCCAGGTTGGTCATCGGCCCGGTGGTGACGACGGTGATGTCGCCGTCCGACTTCAGCAGCGCATCCACGATGAATTCCACCGCCCGGCCCGGCTGCGGCGCGCGCGCCAGCGGGGCAAAGGCCGGGCCGTCCAGCCCGGTTTCGCCGTGAATGTCGTCGGCGATGGGCGGCCGCGTGCGCACCAGCGGGTTGGCGCTTCCGGCGTACACCGGTACGTCAAGGTCCAGATACTGGCACACATTCAGCGCGTTTTTGACCGTCTTTTCAATCGTCTGGTTGCCGGATACCACCGTAATGCCCATCAGCTCGATCGCGGGGCTCCTCCCGGCCAGCATGATCGCCACCGCGTCGTCGTGGCCGGGGTCACAGTCGAGAATGATCTTGCGCTTTTCCATGAAGGCCTCCAATCCGCATGTTTTTCCGCGCGCGCCGCGCCCGTCACCGGGTGACGAGCGCGCTCTTTCTGCGCCGCTCCTGCGCGTTCTTGACCGCCATCGACGCCCACAGCACGGCCACCGTCACCACATAGGGCATCAGCAGGATCACCTGGGACGGCACGCCAAAGGGCTGCAGCCGCCCGCCGATGGAGTCCGCCAGGCCGAACACCAGGCAGCCCACGGTGGTGCGCACCGGGTCGGCCGCGCCGAAGTACATGGCCGCCACGCCCATGAAGCCGCGGCCGTTTGTCATGCCCTCGGTGAACATCTTGGAATATCCCAGCGACAGGTGCGCGCCGGCAAGGCCGCCGATGAGCCCGGCGATGATGATCGCCTGATACTTCATCGCGGGGACGTTGATCCCCGCGGTCTGCGCCGCGGCCGGCAGCTGCCCCACCGCCCGGAGCCGAAGGCCCCAGGGCGTCTTGTAAAACAGGAAGCTGATGAGCGCGATCAGCAGAATCACAAACCATTCCGTGATCGACCAGCCGTTAAAGACGGCGTTCAGAAATTCGTTGCCCTCGAGAAAGCCAAAGGCGGCCTTCGGGATGCCCGCGAGGTTCGGGTCCGTAAACGTGCCGGATTTCCCCAGCACGCTGTTGAGCAGGAATTTGGTGATCGCCAGGGCAAACAGGTTGACGCCGATGCCCAGCGCGCAGTTATCCGCCTTGTAGCGGATGTGCCCGACGGCGATGATCAGCCCCATGACAAGCCCCGCCAGCATCGCCACCCCCACCGCCAGCACCCACGAGCCCGTCAGGTAGCTGACCGCCACCGCCGCGAAGGCCCCCACCAGCATGATGCCCTCGGTGCCGATGTTCAGGATGTCCGCCTGCTGGGTGATCGACGCGCAGAGCGCCGCGTAGACGATGGGCGTCGCGGAGCGGATGGTCGCGTAGATCAGCGAGGACGTGAAGATCCTCTCCAGAATCATTTGAGCACCCCCTTGATCGCGTTGGCGCGCTTTGTCCTTGGCGCGCGCTGGCGGTTAAAGGTAAACAGCGTTTCCATCGTGGCAAAGATGATGAAAAGGGCCGTGATCGTATCGACGATGGACTTGGGCACGCCGGTGGTCTGCTGCATGCCCATGGCGCCGGACTTCAGGATCGCCAGGAACAGTGCCATGAAGGGAACCAGCCGCAGGTCGTTTTTGACGATCAGCGCCGCCAGCATGCCGTTGGAGCCCAGATTCGTCGCAAAGTTGTTGAGGAAGTAGCCGTGTACGCCCAGGATTTCAATGCAGCCGGTCACGCCGCCAATGGCGCCGGAGATCATCATCGTCCGGATCAGGATATCCTTCGGATCGATGCCGGCGTACTCCGCAAACATCGGATTGGTCCCCGCCATGCGGATCTTGAAGCCCAGGCGCGTGCTGGACATCATCAGAATCAGCCCCACCGAAAGCGCCAGCGCGATGAAGAGCCCCGTGTTGACGCTGGAGGGCTTCATGAACTGGGTCAGCGTCACCAGTACGGGGTCGGACTGCGCGTTGGCGACGCCCGCGCTCATGGGCCCGGTGACGAGATAGGAGGTGATGTACAGCGCCACGTAGTTCATGAGGATGGTCACGCAGATCTCGCTGACGTTGTAGTAGGCCTTCAGCACCGCCGGGATGATCGCCCACACCGCCCCCGCCGCCATCGCGGCGGCAAAGCACAGCAGAATGTGCGGAAAGGCGGGAAGCCCCTTCACGTTGATCCCCACCCACGCGGCCGCGATGCCGCCCAGAAAGACTTCGCCCTCGACGCCCACGTTGAACGCGCCGGCCTTCGACGCTACGGCAAAGGCCATGCCGGTCAGCAGAAGCGGCGTAAAATTGGCCAGCGTCGTTCCGAAGTTGCGCTTGCCGGCAAAGGCGCCCCGCATCAGCGCGTAATAGGCGTCCAACGGGTTCTCTCCGATCAGGAGGATGACCACCGCACCCACCGCCATCGCGACGAGCAGGATCAGAAGGATGCGCAGCGTGCCCGCGCCGGATTCTCCCCATCGCTTCACGGCCCGGTCGCCTCCTTTCGGGCGTCGCCGCCCATCATTAAGAGCCCCAGATTGTCCTCCGTGGCCTGAGCGGCCGCCATTTCGCCGGTGATGCGCCCCTCATACATGACGAGGATGCGGTCCGACAGCGACAGAATCTCCCGAAGGTCCGCGGAAACCAGCAGCACCCCGACGCCCCGCGCCTTGACCTTTTGCAGAATCGCCTCGATGGATTCGATCGCGCCGATGTCCACGCCCCGGGTCGGCTGCGACGCGATCAGAAGCTTCGCGCCGATCTCCACCTCCCGGGCGACCACCACCTTCTGCGCGTTGCCGCCGGAGAGGGCGCTGGCGGGCAGCGTACCCTCCGGCGGGCGGATGTCGTACCGCTCCGCGAGGCGCTTCGCGCGCTCAATCATGGCGGGCTTGACCAGCAACCCATACTTCGTGAAGGGTCTCGCGTCGATCTGCGCGGCGGCGAGATTTTCATAGACCGCCATCTTCCGGTTGAGCCCGCGGAGGTTTCGGTCCTCCGGGATGTGCGCAAGGCCCGCGGCGCGGATGCGCCGGGGGCTTTTGTTGGTCACATCGCGCCCCAGAAGGCGGACGCTTCCGCGCTCCACCCGCCGAAGCCCCGTGATCGCCTCGATCAGCTCGGACTGGCCGTTTCCGTCGATGCCCGCGATGCCGACGATCTCGCCCGCCCGCACCGAGAGCGAAAGCCCCCGGATCTTCGAAAGCTCCTTTTCGCCGGAGGTCCAGAGATTGTCCACCTTCAGCACCGTCTCGCCCGGCTCGTTGGCCTGCCGTTCGACGTTGAGAAACACCTCGCGGCCGATCATCATGCGGGCAAGCTTTTCGTAGGTGGCCTCCGCCCGGGCGATGGTGCCCACGGTTTCACCCTGGCGCATGACGGTCATCCGGTCGGAAATCTGGAGCACTTCGCCCAGCCGGTGGGAGATGAACACGATGGACTTCCCCGCCTTGCGGAGGTTTTCCAAAATGACGAAGAGCCGCCGCGCCTCCTGGGGCGTGAGCACGGCCGTCGGCTCGTCGAGGATGAGCACCGTCGCGCCGCGCGCCAGAATCTTGATGATCTCCACGCGCTGCGCCTCGCCCACCGAAATCTGGGAAATGCGCTTGCCCATCTGCACGTCCATGCCGTACTGATCGATGTACCCCTGCACCATCGACCGGGCGGATTTCTCGTCGATGACCATGCCCTTTCTGGGCTCGAAACCCAGAATGATGTTTTCCAGCACCGTCAGCTCCGGCACCAGCATGAATTCCTGATGCACCATGCCGACGCCCTTTTCGATGGCGGCCTTGGGCGTCAGCCGTTTGACCGGCTCGCCGCCGATCTCGATCCGCCCGTCGTCCGGCGCGTACATGCCGTAGAGCAGCTTCATCATCGTCGACTTGCCCGCGCCGTTTTCGCCGATGAGCGAATGGATCTCACCGGGCATCAGGTCGAAGCTGGCGCCCCGGACCGCCTGCACCTCGCCGAACCGCTTCATGATCGATTGCATTGCAACGATGGGTTTCACGTGGTATGCACTCCCCCGCAGCGTATTGGTCACGGGCCGCGCGCGCCGCATAGAGGCGCGGCGCGCGCGGTTCGCAGGGCTTGATTACTTCGCGGGGCCGAAGCCTTCGTAATTCTCCACGACGATTTCACCGGAGATGATCTTCTGCTCAAGCTCGGCGATCTTCTCGGGGATGTCGGCGGGGAACTTGTCGCCCAGGGCCTCCTTGATGACGGAGAAGTCGGTCAGGCTGACGCCGCCCTTGGCGATGTCAAGGTATTCGGTGGCGCCGCCGACGTAGGCCCCCTCCACCACGGACTGGATCAGCAGGTAGCAGGCGGTATCGACGCGCTTGACCATTGAGGTCAGCACGCTGCCGGGCTGGTCGTTGTCCTGGTTGAGGTCGACGCCGATGGCGTAGCGCCCGGCTTCCTTCGCGCCCTCGAGGACGCCCGTGCCGGTGCCGGAGGCGACGTTCATCACGATGTCGGCGCCCAGGTCATAGTCGCTGAGGGTCAGTTCCTTGCCCTTGAGGGGATCGTTCCAGGTGCCGGCAAAGGACTGGAGGATTTCGATCTCCGGATCGACGTACTTGGCGCCCTGCTCAAAGCCGGTGTAGAAATCGTGCAGGACGGGGATGTCCATGCCGCCGACCCAGCCGATGACCTTCTCAGGGTTAACGCCGGGCACATCGGTCTTGGTGGTGAACATCGCCGCGGCCGCGCCCGCGAGGAAGGAGCCCTGGTTCTGCGCGAAGCTGATGGACACGATGTTGTCTCCCTCGACGGTGGTGTCGATGATGGCGAACTTCACGTCCGGATAGTTGGCGCAGTGCTCCTTCATGTATTCCTCAAAATTTGAGGAGGAGCAGATGACCAGGTCGTAGCCCGCTTCGCAGGCATAGAGGAAGTTGGCTTCCCATTCGGTCGCCTCGGTGCCTTCCAGCGTCTTGAGCTCCACACCAAAGTCCTCCACCGCCTTCTGCGCGCCCGCGTAGCAGGAATCGTTGTAGGACTTGTCGCCCAGCAGCCCGGAGAACACGATGCACACCTTGACGGGGTCCGACTCCGCCGAAGCGGTCGCCATGAGGCCGAGCATCATGGCCAGCACCAGGAAGAGGGCAAACACCTTTTTCATCGGAATACCTCCCACAAAATGATGTATGATTTCGAAGGACGCGGCCTTCGCCATCACCGGATGGGTGCCCCGGCGCGGGGCGGCGCGGTGGATTCCCGGGGAATGAGCACGTTGGGCACCTCAAAGTGGCGCGGCGGCGCGGTGCAGCCGCCAATCCGGTCCATCAGCATTTCAAACGCCTTCTCGGCGAACAGCGCCCCGTCGTTTGTGACGGTGGTCAGTCGGGGCTTGGCGATCGAAGCATAGGGAACATCGTCCATGCCGGTAACGGATACGTCCTCGGGCACGCGAATGCCCCGGTCGTTCAGCGCGTTGATGACGCCGAAAGCGTTCAGGTCGTTGGCGCAGCAGATGGCGGTGGGCAGCGGGTCCAGCGCGAGGAATCGAACCCCCGCGCGATAGCCGTCCTCCTGCGAAAAGCCCGTTTCGTAGATCGATTCATCCGTCAAAGGCAGCCCTTCCCGGCGCATCTGCCGTTCAAACCCCTCCCGCCGGCCGGTCGCAATGCCGGACGAGGGGCGCCCGCCCGCAAACACGATCTGCCGGTGCCCCAGTTCCACCAGATGGCGAACCGCCAGATTCGTGCCGCCCTGCTTGTGGACGGTGACGATGTCGAAGGCCTCCGGCAGGTCGTAGGAGCTGAGCCCCACGGCGGCGAGCCGCTGTTCGCGAATGAGCGGCACCGCGTGCGCGCAGGAGTTGATCGAGGCGAGCATGATGCCCGCGGCGTACATCTGGGCGGCGAACAGGACGCCCTCTGCCTCCTTGTCCGCCCGCTCGTCCGAATCAAGCAAAACAACACCAAAACCCCGCGACAACGCCATGCGTTGCACCGTTTTGGCCATCTTTGAATAAAACGGATTGCATATATCGGGTACGATGAGAACAACCAGATTGCTCCTGAGCGCCTTGAGGCCCCGCGCCATGATGCTCGGCGCGTAGCCGGTCCCGCGGATGGCTTCCTCAATCCGGCCCTGCGCCTCCGCGCCGACATAACCGGCCTTGTTCAGGTAGCGGGAAACCGTCGTCGTTGACACGCCCGCCGCACGGGCCACGTCACGGATGGTTGTACGATGGCTCACCGGCGAGACCTCCCATATGTGCCGTTGATCGCGAAAGCTGCGCGCGGAACATGTGGTAACGTTTCCCTACATTGCTGTCACTATACCATACCGGGCGTTCCCTGTCAATAAGACGGGATAAATTCTCATAAATCTTTTTATCCATTCGGTAAAGGATGGTTTTTCGCTTATCCGGAGCGTCTTTTTTTGCCGATTCTGCCCGGTTTTTTGAAAAAAACGGTCGTCCGGCGGTTGCGTCATTCATTTTGAATTTGCCCGCGCGCCGATCAAGGCAAAGGGCGCATGCAACAGCAAAACCCCGGACAAATGTCCGGGGTTTTGTTTGTGAGCGCCGTCTGTAAGCCGAGTTCTGTCTTGGACGACCATCTATCTAGGCCGGAAGTTGCCATCCGGCTCCAGCGATTACCCGAGGGCGTGACGGGCCGCCACAGTTGCCCTCCTATCAATCTTGCACCAGGTGGGGTTTACAGAGCGGACAAGTCGCCATGCCGCTGGTGAGCTCTTACCTCGCCTTTCCACCCTTACCGGGCCGGAGCCCGGCGGTATATCTCTGTTGCACTTTCCTTGGAGTCGCCTCCACCGGGGATTACCCGGCACCCTGCCCTATGGAGCTCGGACTTTCCTCGCGTTCGAGCCTTGCGGCTCTCCCCCGCGGCCGTCCGACGGCCTCACAAAACGTATCTATTCAGCCTTCCGGCGGCTGATAGAGAATCCTTCCGCAATTGTCGCACTCGACGATGCGCTCGCCCGCCTGAATCTGCTTGAGCGTCACCGAGGGCAGCGACATGTAGCAGCCGCCGCACTGCCCGCCCACCAGGCGCGCCATCGGCGGCGCCGCGTGCTGCTTGATGTTCATGTAGCGCTCCAGCAGGTCCGGCTTGATGCTCTTGCCGGCGGCCTCCGCCCTGTGCTTGAGCGTGGACAGCTTTTCGCTGTCCCGCCTGAACTCCTGATCGTACACCTGTTTGATCTCATCGTATTCCGCCTTGGCCTTGGCCGCGCGCACGCGAATCTCCCGCTGCTGACGATCGCGCACCTCTGCGTCCTTGCGAATCCGCTGGAGCTCCTGCTCGTAGTGCGAAATCGTCTCCAGAAGCTTCTGCACCTGCGCAATCCGGCCGTCCAGCTCCTCGATCGATGCGGGCACGCCGCCCTGCACCTCCGCCACCTGCGCGTGCACCACGCCCTCCAACCGGGACGCCTCGTCGGAAATGGCCTCCATGCGGTCACACATGGTGGCGACTTCCTCCTCGATGCGCTTCATGTTGGCCTGCTGCTCCACGATGAAATCGCGATGTTTGATCAGCTTCAGCCGGTTGGGCGCCTGCCGCATCTCGTTCTCGAAGCGGTCGGCTTCCATATCCACCTGCATGAACGCCCAAAGCATGTCAAGCTGCATTCATTTCCTCCCATCCGCCCGTCAAAATGGCTCAAAACTGCTGCCAAAGACGTGCACATTATATTGTAACGTATTTGCCCGCGTTTGTAAACGGCTTCTCAAGGCTTTAACCATCACGCGCTCGGTGTGGTAGTGGCCGGCCTCGACCAGCGTGAGCCCCGCCTGGGTGGCCGCCAGCGCCTCGTGATGGCGGATCTCTCCGGTGAGGTAGGCGTCGCAGCCCGCCGCCGCGGCCTCGGGCCAGAAGGCGCCCCCCGCGCCGCCGCACACGGCAACCCGCCCGATTTCCCCGCCGCCCCGGTACAGCCGGGGCGCGCCCCCCAGTCGCTCCCGTACCCGGGCGATGAGCGCGTCCGGGCTTCCCTCAAAGACCCCCGCCCGCAGTCCGTGGGCCAGCGTCTCGACGCCTTCAAGGCCCAATTCTGCCGCCAGCGCGTCGTTCAGCCCTTCCGGCGCGTTGTCGTAATTGGTGTGGGCGGCGATCAGCGCGATCCGCGAGCGCACCAGGTCCGCGCAAAGCGCACCCTCGCCGTCGTCCTCCCGGAGGTTCTTCCGCCCGTGAAAGAGGATGGGGTGATGGGTGACAATCAGCTGCGCGCCGGCGTCCACGGCCTCCCGGAGGGCGCCGGGGGTCAGGTCCAGCGCCACCATCGCCCGCCGGACCTCCCAGGAGGGATGCCCGGCCAGAAGCCCCGCGTTGTCCCATTCCTCCGCCAGATCAAAGGGCGCGATTTCATTCACCAGTTCCAGCATCTCGGCCACCGTCGCCATACCGCACCTCCCGCCACAGGCGAAGCTCTTCTTCCATTTCCGCCACCCAGGGTTCGCCGCCCTTCCGGGCGCCGGGCAGCGCCCGGAGGATGACCCGCGACCGGTGCTCCGCGTACAGCATCAGGCTCTCCGGCCGCTCTTTGAGCAGCGCCGGGCCGGCCAGAAGCTGCAGCCGGTCATACTTTGCCCGCCCGGGGCGCGCCGCGATCACGGGATAAAACCTGCGCCCCTGGCGAACCAGCGCCTCGCCGGTGATGGCGTAGCCACCATCCATCAGAAAGCGCCGGAGCGCCGCCGCGCCCAGGTTGGGCGAGAGCACCAGGGCCGCGCCCTCAAGCTTTTCCCGGCCGCGCTCCAGGATGCCGCAGATGGTCTCCGCGCCCATCCCGGCGATCACCGCCGCGTCCACCGGCCCGGAGAGCGCCTGCGCGCCGTCACCCACCGAGAATTCCGCCCGGTCTGCAAGATGCAGCTTGCCGATCAGCCACCGCGCCTTTTCCAGGCTGTCGGCGCTGATGTCCGCGAAGCGAACGAAGGCGCACCTGCCCGTCAGGAGCAGGTGCGCGCCGAGAAAGCCGTGGTCCGCGCCGATGTCCGCCGCGCATTCGCAGGCGGGCACCAGCGATGCGACGGCCGCGAGCCGGGCATCCAGCGCAATGGCCCGCATCAGTCCAGCGAATCCTTCAGCTTGCGCGACCGGCTGGGGTGGCGCAGCTTCCGCAGCGCCTTGGCTTCGATCTGACGGATGCGCTCGCGGGTGACCTTGAAGTACTTTCCCACTTCCTCCAGCGTGCGGGCGCGCCCATCCTCCAGGCCGAAGCGCAGCTTCAGCACCTTCTCCTCCCGGGGCGTCAAAGTGGACAACACGCTCATCAGCTGCTCCTTGAGCAGTGTAAACGCGGCGGCCTCGGCGGGGGCGGGGGCGTCGTCATCGGGAATGAAGTCGCCCAGATGGCTGTCCTCCTCCTCGCCGATGGGGGTTTCCAGCGACACCGGCTCCTGGGCGATCTTGATGATCTCCCGCACCTTATCCTCGGAAATGCCCATCTCGACGGCGATTTCCTCCGGCGTGGGCTCGCGGCCGTACTCCTGCAAAAGCTGCCTGGAGACGCGGATGAGCTTGTTGATGGTTTCCACCATGTGCACCGGGATGCGGATGGTGCGGGCCTGGTCCGCGATGGCGCGGGTGATGGCCTGGCGGATCCACCAGGTGGCGTAGGTGGAGAACTTGTAGCCCTTGCGGTAGTCGAACTTTTCCACCGCCTTGATGAGGCCCAGGTTGCCCTCCTGGATCAGGTCCAGAAACAGCATCCCGCGGCCCACGTACCGCTTGGCGATGGACACCACCAGGCGCAGGTTGGCCTCCGCCAACCGGTGCTTGGCGTCCTCGTCGCCGGCTTCCATGCGCTTGGCCAGCTGAATCTCCTCGTCGGCGGACAGAAGCGGCACCTTGCCGATCTCCTTCAGGTACATGCGGACGGGGTCGTCGATGGAGATGCCCTCGGGAACGGACAGGTCGATGTCCTCGTCAATCAGCTCCAGAACGGGTTCCGGTTCGGGTTCGGAGATCGACTTGGCCTCGTTGACCACCTCGATGCCCGCGTTTTCCAGCGTTTCCAGAATCTTGTCGATCTGGTCGGTGTCCAGCTCCAGTTCGCCCAACTGCTCGATGATCTCTTTATAAGTAAGCACACCCTTGGCTTTCCCCGCCTCGAGCAGCTCTTTGACGCGGTTGGCCGCGCTTTGCATCGTCACCTTGCTCAAACGGTCCACTCCTTCCGACCGGTCCTCAGGCGCTCAAGCTCCTGCATAAGCGCCGACATCTGTTCAATCAGTTCCCGCCGCCGGTCCTCCCCGGCGGTTCCGGCCTCCTCCTGGAGGAGCAAAAGCGCGGCCTCCATGCGGCCCGCGCGGATCTTGTTCAGCGAATCCTGCGCAATCTGCATCGCGTTTTTCTCATCCGCGAAGGCTTCGTCCCCCCGCGCCCGCGCGGCCTGAGCGCGCTCGTCCTCACCCACCCGGTCGAGAACCGCCGCCGCCGTCAGGCCCGCCAGCAGCTGCTCCGCCACGCGCGCGTAGAGCGGCGTATCGAAGTCCTCGCGTTTGACGGTCTCCCCGGGAATCAGGTTCCTGGCCAGCAGCATGATCAGCGTGCGCTCGCACTTCTGGGTTTCGGTCTCCGCGACGGGCTTCGGGTTCAGCCTGCGCTCGGACCTTTTGCGCTCGGGCTGCGCCCGGACGCCGATCTGGCTGAGCAGCACCTCCCGGTCAAAACCGGTCTCGACGCCCAGCCGCGACAGATAGTTTTCCAGTTCCACCGGGTTTTCGACCTTTTTCAGCGCCTCGCAGCCCTTGATCGCGTAGCCGGTGCGCCCCTCCTGGGTGGTGAGATCGAACTCCCTGGCAAAGGTATCCAGCCGGTAGTTGAACCGGTCCACCGGCTTCAGCCGGCCAAACCCCTCGGGCCCCTCCCGCCGGATGAAGTCGTCCGGGTCCATTCCGTCCGGAAACACCAGCGCGCGGCAGGGGATGCCCGCCGCCTCGAGAATGTCCAGCGCCCTCAGCGTGGCCTTCTGACCAGGCGCGTCGCCATCGTAGGCCACCCAGGTCTCCGGCGCGTAGCGCTTCATGATCCGGGCCTGTTCCTCCGTCAGCGCGGTGCCCAGCGTGGCCACCACGCCCGGAACGCCCGCGCGCCGAAGCGCCAATACGTCCATGTACCCCTCGACCAGAATCAGTTTGTCCAGCGAGCGCTCCTTGCGCACAAAGTTCATCGCGTACAGATTTTGCCGCTTGTTGAATACCGGCGAGTCGCCCGTGTTGAGGTACTTGGGCTGCGCGTCGCCCATCGCCCGCCCGCCGAAGCCCAACACCCTGCCCTGGGCGTCGATGATGGGAAACATCGCGCGGCTTCGGAACATGTCAAACCGCCGTTGGTCCTTGCGCACGGTCAGGCCGGACCGCACCAGCACATCCTCTTCAAAGCCCTGCCGGGTCAGTTCGTTTGTCAGATCGTCCCATCCGGTCGTCGAAGCGCCCAGACCGAAGCGCCGGATGTCCCCGTCGTCCAGCGCGCGCCTGTGCAGGTAATCCAGCACCTGCGCCCCCGCGCTGGTCCACAAGACGTCGTGAAAATAGCGCGCCGCGGCCAGGTTGGCGGCGTAGACGCGCTCTTTGAGCGTCCTGTCGACTTCAGGTGAATCGGCGGAATCCGGAAGATCGAGCCGCGCGCGCTCGGCCAGCAGCTTGACGGCGTCCAGAAATTCCATCCGTTCCATTTCCATCACGAAGTTGATGACGGTGCCGCCCTTGTGACAGCCGAAGCAGTAGTACATCTGCTCCTCGCCGTCCACGCTGAAGGACGCTGTTTTTTCGTTGTGGAACGGGCATAGTCCCCAGTATCGCCGGCCCTTGGGCTTGAGCTGCACGTAATAGCCCACGACGTCAACGATGTTCAGCCGCGCGCGCAGCTCGTCGAGCCACGCGTCCGGGATTCTTCCCGACATGCTGCACACCGCCTTAATTCGATCGTAGATACAATTCGCCGCGCGCGGCGGATTTCCTGCACAAATCCGACGCAGTGCGACAAATTAATCGGAATCGACCCGCGCGGCATCCCGCGCTAGTCTTCCCCATGTGGATGGTATATACCACGCGAACGCGCAGAAACCCTTCCCGTACACAAAATTAACTTTTCGCGCGGGCCTGAAACAAGAATAATCCGACCGCCGGGGATGTGATACCCCCGGCGGCCGGAGCGGTTCGGGTTGGGGTCAGGCGGTGGGATCGACCAGCCTGTCCACGTAGGTCTTGGCGTTGGCTTCCGTCACCCAGCCCTGCACGGTCTCATCGTAGTGGTCGTTCTTGGCGGTCTCCAGCGCCTCCGCGCTGATCTCCTCGCGGACCTGATCCAGCGGCACCGCGCCGGGGGTGACATCTGCGATGTACTTGATGATGTGCAGCCCGCTCTGGCTGAGCACCGGTTCGGACACGTCGCCCACCTTTTCAAGGGCCATCGCGGCGGTGGTGAATGCGTCGTCCCACATCTGGGAATCCGCGGACACGTAATAGCCGTTGGTCTTGGTCGGCTCGGTGGTCATGCCCTCGTCCTCGCCGTATTCCCCGATGAGCTTGTCAAAGTCCTCGCCGGCGGCGATCTTCGCCTGGATCTCGTCGATCTTGGGCTGGAGCTTGGCGATGGCCGCGGTCCGCGCGGCGTCCAATTGCGTGGCGAGGTCGGCGCGCTTGGTCTCCAGCTCCGGCAGCGTCAGGTTCTCCAGCGCAACCTCGTCCGCGGTCGTATCGTCGGTTTCGTCCTCGAAAAGCTCGCCCTCGTCGGCAAAGGTCTCATCGCCGTCGGCGGCTTCGTCGCCCTCGGGCGCGGCGGTGGCGGCGCTGTCGGCGGCGGCGACGGCCTCATCCGGGCTGATGGCATCGGTAAACGCGGAGGCGTCGCCCTCCTCAAGGGAATCCTGGGCGGCCTCGGGGTTCTGAAGCTCCTCAATGCGCACGTTGACATCCTCAAGCTGCGATTCGAGATCAATCAGCGAAGCGGAATCCTCCTCGGGCAGCATCAGCAGGATGTGCTTGACCGCGCGGTAGCCCTCCGGCACCCAGGTGATGATGTCGCCGTAGGTGGCCGCGTTCTCAAAGTTGTAGGTATCCTCGGTGAAGGACGCCTGGTCCTCGGTGACAGAGGCGTCGTAGGCGGCCTGGATATCCTCGTCGGTGATGATCACGCCTTCGGTGATTTCGCTTTTCAGCTTTTCCTGCCAGGCGTTCTCGATGTCGTACTGCTCGATGCTCTCCAGCGTGTAGCCGATGCTGTCCAGGTAATCCACGGCGTTTTGCCGCGTTTCCTCATCGGTGTCGCCCTGCAGGTAATCCATGTAATAGGTGACCGCGTCCTCATACTCGGTCTCGGCCTGGCTGAGGATCTCCGCCTTCTCGTCTTCGGAAAGATCGGTGAGGCCCATCTCCTTGGCCTTGGACTCGATGATCTTCTGCTGCACCAGCGTGTCCAGCACCTGCTGCTTGAGATCGTTCTTATCGGTTTCGCTGGTGATGGCATAGCCGTAAGCCTCGTAATACGAAAGCCAGTTCTGGTATTCCGCAAGGGCATCGGCATAGGTCACCGTGCCGCCGGTATATTCCGCCACCACGGTGGCGTTCTGCTGGGCCTGCTCTTTTTCCTTGTCGATGGTGACCAATCCACAGCCAGAGAGGGTCAGCGCGGCGCACAGCGCCATGGCCAGCCATTTGGCAATCGTCTTCGTCATCCGATACCTTCCTTTCAATACCGCTTCGGTTTCATTATACAGTTTTTTTCCGGGTTTACAAGCGTATTTGCGGCGGAGGCAAGGCGGAGATGGCTCTTTATTGCGTCCCAGGCCTGCCCCGGATGCGCCGACCCGGGCGAATTGGGGCGGGGCTGTGTCAGCACCAGCATCCGCTTCTGTCTGGAGGATATCCCCGTGAAGACCAGGTGCGCGCCGCCGGGATGTGCTTCGCCCTCGGCTTCGCGCACGATCAGCGCCGGGGCCACCACCGCGAACAGGCTGCGCCGCGCAAGCCGCGTCAGCGCAAAGACATCCCGCGCGCGGGGCGCCTCCCCCTCCGGCCCGGCCCGGTCCGGAGCGAGCCGACGGCGCTCCGGCGCGCAGCGGACGCGAAGCACCGGGGACACCGCCGCCACCGCAAAAACCGGGTATTCCGCCGCCAGCACCAGCGCGAGCGCGGCACCGACGCCCAGGCCCGCCACGGCCACCGACGGACGCGCGCGGCTCAGCCGCGCATATGCCTCCCGCGCCCGGTCCAGCCAGACTTTCCAATTGGACGGGGCCGCGCCGGCCAAAGTTTCACGCGCGGTGTAAAGTGCCGGCGCCGACACGGTAAAGCCCGAATGGTTAAGTTCTCCGGCCAGTGCCCGGGCCGCCGGCCCGTCGGCGATGTCCGATAGGATCAGGCAGCCGTCCGCGCCGCCGTCCAGAAAAAGCCCGCCTTCGTCCCGCTCACCCATGGCGTGTCCCCCCTCCTCCGCATCCCTATGAGGGGGGGCGGAGGGTTATGCCAGCGTGCGGACGAAGGTGCCCGGCCAGGCGTAGCGCGGCGCGTCGGGCACAAATTCCGGCACCGACGCCCAGGGCGCGGCGCAGAAGGGCGCATCGATGGAGCGCGCGATCTCGATGACGTCGCCGACGATGGCGCTGGCGGTGGGCAGCGAGCCCGCGCCGCGGCCGTAGAACATCACGTCGCCGACAAAGTCGCCCGTCACCAAAATGCCATTGAACACGTCGTTCACGCCGTGGAGCATGTGTCCCTCCGGTACAAACGCCGGAGACACCCAGCCCGTCCAGCCCTCGCCCAGGCGGTATGCGCGGGCGATGAGCTTGATGGTGCCGCCCATCTCATGGGCGCGGGCAAAATCCGCCTCGGTGATGGCCTTGATGCCGGTGGTGGGAATCTTTCCATCATCGGAAAACTTTGCGCCGAAGGCGGTGTTGGCCAGAATTGCCAGCTTTCGCCGGGCATCCCAGCCCTCGAGGTCCGCGTCCGGGTTGCCCTCCACGTACCCAAACTGCTTGGCCTCGCCCAGCGCCGCCGAAAAGCTGAAGCCCGACTTTTCCATCCGCGTCAGCAGATAGTTGGTGCTGCAGTTGACGATGCCGGAGATGCCCAGAATGCGGTTTCCGGCAAGGCAGGTGCCCAGCGGCCGGAGGATCGGCACGCCGCCGCCCACCGCCGCCTCGTAGCGGTACATGACGCCGTTTCCCGCGGCCAGCGCGCCCAGCTCGTCGCCCTTTTCCGCCACCAGTTCCTTGTTGGAGGTCACCACATGGCGCCCCGCCGCCAGCGCGCGCCGGGTCAGCGCATGCGCGATGCCGCATCCGCCGATGGATTCCACAAAAATGCGCGTGTCCGCGCTTTCAAGCGCCTCGTCCAGCGACGACACCTGCCGAACGCCCTCGGGCACCGCGACCGGCCGCACGTCCAGCACGTGCGTCAAGAGGACGTCCCGCCCCGCCGAACGTGAGATTCCCTTCGCATTTTCCGTCAGCATTTTCATCGCGCCCGAGCCCACCGTGCCGCATCCCATGATCGCAACGCCCGTCATTTACATCACCTTCTGAATTGATATGGTTTCATATATATGCCGATACGCCGCAAGCGGTGCCGCCTGGGTGCCTTCGGTGGACACGGCGGCGCCCGCCGCCGCGACGCCCGCCCGGAGGACGGCTTCCAATCCCTGCCCCGCCTCGAGGGCCGCCACGGCGCCCGCCACCATCGCGTCGCCCGCGCCCACCGTGGAGCGGACCGGCACCTCCGGCGGCGGCGCAAACAGGCACTCGCCCCGGCGAACCGCCAGCGCCCCCTCGCCGCCCAGCGATACCAGCGCGGTTTCCACGCCCATGCCGACAATTTCCAGCGCGGCGCGGCGCACATCGTCCAGCGAGTTCAGCGCCCGCCCGGTCAGCCCCTCCAGCTCCCGCCGGTTGGGCTTGACGAGGGCCACCCCCGCGTCAAGCGCCCGCTTAAGCGCCTCGCCGTCCGCATCCAGCGCCACGCGGCAGCCCCCCGCCGCCAGGGCCAGCCGCCGATAGTAGTCCTTCGGGCATCCCGGCGGCAGCGAGCCGGTCAGCACCATCCAGCCGCCCCGCGCCGCGTGGCGCTGAACGCGCGCGCAAAGCGCGTCCAGATCCTCCGCCGTCACCGGCGCGCCCGCCTCGTTGAACTCGGTCACCGCTCCGGCCTCGCGGTCCAGCACCTTGACGTTGACGCGCATCGCCCCGGGCAGCTGAAGAAAGTCCGCCTCGACCCCTCCGGCATGCAGCGCAGCGCCAAAAAAATCCGCGTCCGCCGCCCGCATGAAGCCGGTGACGGCCGCCGCCGCGCCCAGCCGGGCGGCCGTCAGCGCCACGTTCACCGCCTTGCCGCCGGCGTCGGTGCGGGTCGACAGCGCGCGGTTCGTGCCGTAGGGCACGAGGCGCTCAATCTCAATGGTGCGGTCGATCGAAAGGTTCAGGCCTACCGCCGTAATCAATGGATTCCCTCCCAAGCCGGGCGCTTTGGCGCCCTTTTGTTTTTCGCGGCGCTACAGTCTGACGGTCTGGCGCGGGCGCGCAACGCGGGTGCGATCCTTGGAGCGCATGGAAATGCCCAGCACAATGCCCAGGCCCGTCATGTTTGTCAGAAGGTTTGAACCCCCGTAGCTGATGAAGGGCAGCGGAATGCCCGTGACGGGCAAAAGCCCCACCACCATGCCGATGTTTTCAATGATGTGAAACGCCAGCATGCCCATCACGCCCAGGATCACGTAGGAGCCGAAGGCGTCCGCCGCGCGCATGCTCATGATCATCATGCGCACCAGCATCAGCGCCAGCGCGCCGACGACCGCCGCGGCACCGACAAAGCCGAAGGTTTCGCCCACGATGGCGAAGATGAAGTCGGTATGGTCGTCGGGGATGTAGTTCAGAGAGGCGAAGCTGCCCACCGAGAACAGCCCCTTGCCGTACATGCCGCCGGAGCCCAGCGCGATGCGGGCATTGGCCATCTGCATGCCGGCGCCGGAAGTGTCCAGCGTGGGGTCCAGCCACACGAGGATGCGGTTGGTGCGGAAGTTGCCCTCGGAGGTATTCATGAAGTACCAGACCGGCACCATCAATAGCACCGCCACGCAGATCATGCCGATGATGAGCTTATAGTTGGTGCCGGAGGCAAACAGCATCACCGCGAAGATCATGATGTATACCAGCGCCGTGCCGTAGTCCGGCTGCGCCGCGATCAGAACCAGCGGAAGGCCCACGTAGACCAGCACCGGCACCAGCTCCGCCACGGTGGTGATGGGCTTTTGCCGCCCGGCAAAGAGCTTGGCCATGGAGATGATAATGGCCAGCTTCCCGAATTCGGAGGGCTGCAGGGTGCGGTTGGCGTCGGTACCCCAGCGAAACCAGCCCGCCATGTTGCCGCGGCCGCGCTCCATGAACAGCACGATGAACAGAAGCGCGATGTTCGCCCAGTAGATCAGGTTGGCCCATTTGGACAGGTATTCGTAGTCCAGGTACACCATGGCCGCCATCAACACCAGGCCCGCCATGATCCAGATGATCTGCAGCCTCGCGTAGGTGAAGGGCTGCGTGGACAGCATCTCCGTCAGCGACGTGGGCTGCGTGTCCGTCGGCGTGGCGGTGGCGCTGAAGATGCACACCACGCCAAAGAGCGCGACGCCCATCACCAGCAGGAAAAAGCCCCAGTCGAACGAGCGCATCATGTGGGCGCTGAACCGGTTGGCCTGGATGAGCTTTGCGATTTGCCGGAAGCGCTGGCGCGCGGTCGATGCCTGCCCGCCCTTCGCCCTTTCGGTCATTCCTCTTGCCGTCATTGTGTAATCGCCCTCGCTATGCGTTTGATCAGCCGCTCGCGCCGGACCGGCCCGATCGGGATGTCCTCGCCCATCATGCGGCGGGACAGTTCGCGGATCGCCCGGCCCGCCGGGGATGCGCCCAGCGCGGCGGGCCGCTCCGGCGCCGCGCCGGGGATGGCCGCGTCCTCCGGGATCACGGCGATAAGCGGCAGGTTAAGGCGCTCCGCGCGCTCCTCGGCCAGCCGGAGGGCGGCGCGGCCCGCGCCCCGGACGCGGTTGAAGGCCAGAAGCGGCCGCAGGATGTCGCACCGCTCCAAAAGCCCCGTCACGCGCTCGGCGTCCCGCATGGACACGGGGTCTGTCAGCGCCACGATCAGCGCCTGGTCCGCGCCGGAAGCGGCGTTTCGGAAGCCGCGGCCCACGCCGGCGGGGCTGTCGATCAGCACCCAGTCAAAGCGCATCTTCAGTTCGTCCATCACCTCGCGGGCGCGGTGGGGGGACAGGGCGTCGCTGCCGCGGGTCTGCGCCGCGCTGATCAGCGAGAGGCCCGGCACCGTCGGGTGCTTTACGATGGCCTGCTTGACGCGGCACAGGCCGTCCGCCACGTCGGCCAGATCGTAGACGATGCGGTCTTCCAGCCCGCAGAGGATGTCCAGCGAGCGCATGCCCATGTCCACGTCCACCAGCGCCACGGCCTTCCCCGCCGCGGCCAGCGCCGCGCCCAGGTTGAGGGCGACGGTGGACTTGCCGCTGCCGCCCTTGCCGGAGGTGATCACAAGTGACTGTCCCATCCCGCCTCCGTCACTCGGCCAGGCGGTCCGTCTGGGGGACGGTGGCCGTGTCGCTCTTTTTCAGGCTGTCCAGATAGTACTCGATGACCTTGATGACACCGGGGGCCGACTTGGCGCCCGCGTAGCCGTTCTGGATGTAGCTGACCACCACGATCTGCGGTTCGCTGTCGTAGGGCGCGTAGGTCACCAGCCAGGAGTTGTTTTCCACGTCCAGGTTGGTCCTCTGGGCCGTACCGGTCTTGGCGGCGATCTTGTAGGGGGATTTGGAAAAGTAGGCGGCAGCGGTGCCGTCGTTTTCCACCGAGGTCACTTCCTCCATGCCGCGCTGGATGGCGGCGATGTAGCTCTTGGCGCCGGAGATGTGGTTGACCGCGGTGGGCTCCTTTTCCAAAATCACGCTGCCGCTGGGGGAAACCACCTTGTCCAGCACGTTCACATCGTAGACGGTGCCGCCGTTTGCGATGGCCGCCACGTACCGGGCCACCGCCACCGGCGTCACCTGGGTGATGGACTGGCCGATGGACGCCATGATGGTTTCGTTGCTCGTCCAGCGCAGGTCGTTGATGTAGTAGAAAAACTCGTTGACGAGGAAGTTGCTGGAGATGTAGCGGCTGGGCAGGTTCATGTCCTCCAGCAAAATCTGCTGGATCTTCTTGCTCCACGTTTCCTTGAGGCCTTCGGTGTTGACCACGTCCAGCAGCTTTTTGGTCACCTGGTCCATGCGCTCCTCGCCGTACTCAATGCCCCGGTCCTCGCCGATGCGCGTCAGCGCCTTTTTGATCATGTAGGCGGAGTAGATGGGCTTGGAGGTGTACTGCTTGTCGATGGCGCGGTCGGAGTCGTAGAGCATCTGCTGGTTGCCCACAAAGCTGGTGGACTCGTTGGGCAGTTCGATGCCGGTGCGGCTGGTCAGGCCCAGAAGCGCCGCCCACTTGGTCAGCTTTTCGCTGCCCAGGTCGTAGCCCACGGTGAAGAAGAAGTAGTTGCAGCTGTTTTTCAGGCCCTCCACCACCGTCTGATTGGCGTGCTTCCACCGCTGGCTGGGAGAGATCCAGCAGCTGGGCGGGTGGACGGCGTCGGTCTTGGTGAAGGCGCCCTTGTCGCTGATCACCGTATCGAGGGTAATGACCCCCTCCATCAGCCCGCCCAGGGCGGTGACCAGCTTGAAGATGGAGCCGGGGGTGTCGCGGGCGGAAATGGTACGGTTGTACAGCGGGTTGCGGCTGTCGTTGATCAGCTCGTTCCACACGGCGGAGTCGACGCCCTCGGAGAACATCGAAAGGTCAAAGCTGGGGTAGCTGGCCAGGGCCAGCACCCGGCCGGTGTGCGGATCAATGGCGATCATCGCGCCGGTCCGGGCGGTTTCGATCTCCTTTTCCTCTTCGGCGTACTTGCCCAGCTCGGTGCGGTTTTGGGTGCGCCAGGCGCCGGAATTGATCAGGGTCTCCTGCTCCTCGCGGATGACATCGATGTTCTTTTCCAGGTATTTTTCCATGACCGCCTGAAGCTGCGCGTCAATGGTCAGGTAGACGTCGTTGCCGTCCAGCGGGGCCTGGTAGGAAATTTCGCGGATGATCTTGCCGCGGTTGTTGACCTCCACCACCCGCTTGCCCTGGCGGTAGGCGATGTAGGGGGTCAGCTGATCCTCCATGGAGTACTCGATGCCGGTCTGGCCCACCATGGCGTCGGTGGCGTAGCCCTTTTCCCGGTAGGCCTCCAGGGCGCTGTCGCCGGAGATCTTGGAGATGTAGCCGATGGTGTGGGCCGCCAGCGTCTTTTTGGGGTAGACGCGGGTGGACCCCTCGGAGATGGTGATGCCGGGCAGGTCGTTGGCGCGCACCTCAATCTCCGAAACGGTTTCAAAGTCCACGTTGTAGGCGATGGTCACCGGCTGGGAGAGGTAGTTGTACATGCGCGACTGCTGCCACACCGTCAGCACCTTGACCTTTTCCGATTCGGTCAGGGTGTCGGGTATGGAGTAGTTCTGGCAGAGCGTGTCAAAAAGCTGCGCCTCCGGAACGCCCGTCAGGTAGAAATTGGCGCGCCACTGCTCCTCGCGCTTGGCCTCGACGGTGGGGTTGTCGCTGCCGCCGTTGAAGTGCCAGGCGCCGTCGGCGCCCTTTTCCAGCCAGAAGCCGGTAATGACCTTCTTGCCGTTGGACTCGATCAGACGGATGGCGTCGATGATGGCGCGGGTGTACTCCGCGCGGTCGGCTTCCGAGGAGAGGCTCGGGTCGCGGTAGAACTGCACGTTGTAGGACCGCTTGTCATAGGCCAGCGGCGTCATGTTGGCGTCGTATATGGTGCCGCGCATGCCGGTGAGGGTGATGGAGCGGTTGGTCTTGCTGGCGGCCTGCTGGGCGTACTCGGCGCCGCTGGCGACCAGAAGATCGTACATCTTGAAAAATACCGCCGCAAACACCAGAAGAAGCAGCACGATGCCGCCCACATAGCGGCCGACGGATGGTTTCGTGGAAATCCCTCCCTTCCCGGGGTCAGCGCCCGGCCCAGCGGGACCATCTGGGCTTGAGCATGCGGTCATACAAAAGATACAGCGGCTGGATCAGCACCACCTGCAGCGCGACGCGGATCAGCGCGTCCCGGATGTCCGTGCCGGATACGGAGGCGCCCGTAAGCGCCGCGTAGGCGCCCATCACCGTCTCGTAGCCGGCGAGGGCGATCAGCGGTGCGACCACCGGCGTCAGGATGTAGCGCTGAAACCTGCGCCCGGCCACGCCGGAGGCATACCCCGCCGCGATGTAGAGCACCGTGCGCAGGCCCATGGGGTAGCCTGTCAGGATGTCGATCAGGAGCCCGCCGATCATGCCGTAGAGCGAGCCGCGGGTGCGGCCCAGAAGCAGGCCAAACTCAATGGTGGTGACCAGCGTCATCATCGGCAGGTAACGGCTGCGGACCAGCACCGGCAGGATCGCCAGATCCAGGAGCACGGACGCGATCAGCAGAACCGTCGGAACAACTCTTCGCAAGCGCGCACCTCCCGCGTCAGTTTGCCCAGGCGTCCTCCGGCAGCAGATCGGCCGGAACGGTGGACGCAGGCGTGGGCGCCGCCTCGGGCTGGCCGCTCTCGCCGGGGATGGTTTCGTCGGGCATGGCGGTGGGCCAGTTCCATATCGCATCGTCGGGCTGCAGCGTGGCGGCGGCGTCGGGGTTTATGGTGGGCTCCGCCGACGGCGTGGGCACCGGCGTGGGCCTGGGCGACGGCGTGGGGATGGCCGGCAGCTCCTCCGGGATGCTCTCGACCACGGTGCGCAGCACCAGCACTTCCTCGATGTGCTGGAAGTCCACCGACGGCATGACCACAATGTATCGCTCGGAGCTGTCCTGCTCGCGGGAAACCGCCGTCACCGTACCCACCTTGATGCCCTTGGGAAACAGCGTATCGACGCCGGAGGTCAGCACCACGTCGCCCGGCGTCACGTCGGAAACCGCCCGCAGGTAGTACATGTTGCACTCCGGGGTTTCGGAATCGACCTCGATCTTGCCGCGCATCACGCCGTTGTCGCGGGTGCGCTCGATCAGGCATGCGACGGCGGAGCGGGAATCGATCAGGCTCAGCACCTTGGCGTAATTCGCGCCCACCTCGTAGATGCGCCCCACCAGCCCGTCGCCGGTGACAACGGCCATGTTCTGCTGAATGCCGCTGGTGGTGCCCACGTTGATGGTGAAGGTGTCAAACCACACGCCCGGGTTGCGGGCGATCACCTTCGCGTAGATTCTGTCCTCGCCGGGAGCGCTCTCCTTTGCGTCCAGCAGGCTCTTGAGCCGGTCGTTTTCAAGGGCCTCCTCCTGAAGCCCCACGATCTGGAGCTTGAGATCGGTGATCTCGCGGCGCGCGTCCTCCAGGTCCTCGCCCATCTTGAAGTAATTCCGGACGCCGGTGGTCACATCCCTCAGGTAGGTGGTGGCGGCATCCACCGCGCCAACCACCGGCGAAAAGAGCGTTCCCACCGCGTTCTCCGCGATGGACACGCGGCCGGGTTCGCGCATCACCAGGAAGAAGAGCAGCGCCGCGACCGCCGCCAGCACCAGCGCGCCAAAGGCGATCCGGCCCCAGCGGCCGCTTTTTTTCTTTTTTTGCCCAATGCGCGGTTTGACCGTTCTGGCCATCGTTCACTTCTCCCTCGGAACCAAATGCGGATCGCGCCTAACCCTCCACCGAGCCCGCTTCCCCGGCGAGCGCCAGCAGCTGGTCGTCCTCCGCCAGGCGGCCCATGCCCAGCGCCACGTCGTCCTGCGGATGCTCGTCTACGGAGACGGGCATTTCCAGCTTCGCCGCCAGAAGCTCCGCCAGCCCGTGCATCAGCGCGCCGCCGCCCGAAAGCCGGATGCCGTCCTCCGCGATGTCGGCGGCCATCTCCGCCGGCACGCGGCCGACGGCGTCGCGCATCGCGTCCACCAGCGTGCGGATCGGGTCCCGCAGCGAAAGCGCGAGCTCCCGCGTGGTGATGGGCACGGTGATGGGTTTTCCGGTTCTGGCGTCCCGGCCCTTGAGCAGCACCGTCTCCCCCACCGTTTCGCCCGGCGCGACGGCGTAGGTGGGAAAGCGCGTCGCCATCGCCTCGGCGTCCTCGGACGCCTCCAGGCGGGCGAATTCGCTGAGCTCAAAGGGCTCCAGGTCCTCCGGGTCGTCGCTGTCCACGTCGTAATCCGGCAGGAGGGCCGAGCCAATGTCGCACTTGAGGTCCTCCGCGGTGCGAAGGCCGATGAGCACGTTCTTTTTCCGGCGGACAAAACGCACGATGGCCTCGTCAAAGGCGAGGCTCCCGGTGCGCATGGACCGGGCCGCCACCACGGCGCCCATCGATATGACCGCGATCTCCGTGGTGCCGCCGCCCAGCGTCACGATCATCGCGGCCCGGGGCGTGTCCACCGTGAGCCCGGAGCCCAGCGCCGCCGCCAGCGGCGCGCGCACCAGCATGGGGCTTCTGGCGCCGGTGAGCTTGGCCACCTGCATCAGCGCGTCCTTTTCCACCTTCGTCAGCCCCTGGGGCATGCTCATCATCAGCTGCGTCTTGTCCAGCGACTTTCTGCGCCCAATCACCTTTTCGCAAAGCGCCAGCGTCAGCAGGGTGGCCATGTCCACGTCCGTCACGGCGCCGTCCATCACCGGGGAGACCAGCACGGCCTCGCCCGACGATCGGCCCAGCATCGCCTTTGCCTCGTGCCCGATGGCGATGACGCTCTCCGGGTCGGCCCGAAGCGCCAGCACGGCACTGGGCTCGCGCAGCACAATCCCCTCGCCGCCGAGATACACGGTGGTATTGCTGGAGCCCAGGTCGATGGCGAGAAAGTTGCCGGTCATCAGGCCCATGAACGCGCCCTCCCGAAGTTTACTGGTATTTTTCAAGGATCAGGCCCACGGAGTTCACCGGAAGGCCCATCACGTTTTCAAAGGAACCGCTGACGGATTCCACAAAGGCCGCCGCGCCGCCCTGTATGCCGTAGGCGCCCGCCTTGTCCATCGGCTCGCCGGTGGCGACATAGGCGGCAATTTCGCCCTCCGTCAGCGGGCGGAAGGAAACGCCCGTGCGCTCCGCGTGCACCGTCTGCCGGCCGGTGGCCGCGTCCATCACGCAGACGCCGGTAAACACCTCGTGCTCTCGGCCGGAGAGGCGGCGGAGCATTCCCCGCGCCTCGGCCTCGTCCGCGGGCTTGCCCAGCGCCCGGCCGTCCACCGCCACCAGCGTGTCCGCCGCCAGCACCACGCCCTCGGAAAGGCCGGCCGCCGCGGCCTCGGCCTTGCGCTTCGCCAGAATCATGACGGCCTGCCGGGGCGGGGCGTTTACGCCCTCGTCCACCTCCGGCGCGAGCACCTGAAACGAATAGCCCATCTTCTCCAGCAGCGCCCGCCGCCGGGGAGACCCGGATGCCAATATAAGTCTTTGACGCGGTTTGGGCGGATCCGGTTTCGGCACGTCAATCCCTCCCGGGCCAAAAATCGCTTCTAGAATTATAGCACACTTGGCCCCGGTTGGAAACCGCGGCCGTTCCCGGGCCGGAAATTTGTCATGTTGATAACACAATGGCCCAAATCAAGCCAATAAAATGGAAGCAAAAACCGGCGCGCGACGCCCTTTGCGCCCGCACATTTACCCGAAAATTACGCCCGGCGCATTGACATTGCGTCGCCTCCGCGTTACAATAATGAAAAATGAATTATTGAGAATTGAATTATTCATTCGGATAGAGGCGCGGGCCTCAACAGTAGCGCGGAAACAGCCCCTCAAAGGGCCGGGACGTCCGCGGGAAAGGGTGGCCCGCCGAAGTTGTTCCCCGTTTGAGCGCGGAACGGCTGGACGCCGGCAGAACATGTCTGCGTCTGTCACAATGGTTTCATTGTGGAGCGCTATCGCCTACGCCGTAACGGGACGGCCGAAGTGATTGGGCTTCGGCCGTCATTTTATATCCGGGAGGGTTCACCATGAAAAGAACGCTGGTACTGGTCCTCGCCGCAATGCTGATCCTCGCCGCCTGCGCGTCAGCCGAAACGCTGCGCGTCGGCATGGAATGCGACTACGCGCCCTTCAACTGGACGCAGGCCGAGCCCAGCGACACCGCCGTGCCCATCGCCGCCGGCGGCTATGCCGACGGCTACGACGTGCGCATCGCCAAGCTGATCGCCGAGGGCCTGGGCATGGAACTGGAAGTGGTCAAGACTGCCTGGGACGGCCTGCCGATGGCGGTGCAGTCCGGCGATATCGACGCCATCATCGCGGGCATGAGCCCCACCGCCGAGCGCCAGCAGACGCTGGACTTTTCCGATCCCTACTATGAAAGCGACCTGGTGGTCGTCGTGCGCAAGGACGGCCCCTACGCCGCCGCCGCGAAGCTGGCGGATTTCACCGGCGCCCGGATCACCGGCCAGCTGAACACCTTCCACTACACCGTCATCGACCAGATTCCCGGCGTGGTCAAGGAAACCGCCATGGAGACCTTCCCGGCCATGATCGTGGCGCTGGGCGCCGGCGCCATCGACGGCTACGTGTCCGAACGCCCCGGCGCGATGGCGGCGGTGGACGCCAACCCGGATTTGGCCTTTGTCACCTTCGCCGAGGGCGAGGGCTTTTCCGCCTCGCCGGAGGACGTGGCCGTGGCCGTGGGCCTCAAAAAAGGCAGCGAGCTGACCGCAAAGATCAACGAGATCCTGGCCGGCATCACCAAGGAGGACCGCCTGGCGCTGATGGACGCGTGCATCGCCGCCCAGCCGCTCTCCGCCTGACGGGCGCGCGCCTCTGCCCGGCCGGCGTCGCCGGCCGGGCTTCGTCCGTTTCGGCGGCCGCCGAGTAAATCAGCACGGAGGTTATTTTGATGCCCACCACCTTTTTCGGCTGGGTCGGCTACATCCTGAACCAGTACGGCTCGCTGTTTGTCAGCGGCACGGTCACCACGCTGGTGGTGGCGCTGACCGGGACGGTGCTGGGCTTTGGCATCGGCCTTCTGGTGGCGATCGCCCGCTCGACGGAAGCGTCGGACGGCGCGGGGCCCGCGGGGCGCGCGCTCATCCGGCTGTCCCACGGCCTTCTGGGCCTTTACATCGAGGTGTTCCGCGGCACGCCCATGATCGTCCAGGCGATGGTCATCTACTACGGCGCGATGCAGTACCTGGGGCTGCGGCTGCCCAACCTGGCGGCGGCCATCCTGATCGTATCCATCAACACCGGCGCCTACATGGCGGAGATCATCCGCGGCGGCATCATCTCCGTGGACGCGGGCCAGAGCGAGGCGGCCCGCTCCATCGGCATGACCCACTGGCAGACGATGACCAGCGTGGTGCTCCCCCAGGCCATCCGCAACATCATGCCCTCCATCGGCAACGAATTCATCGTCAACATCAAGGACTCCAGTGTGCTGAACGTGATCTCGGTCTCCGAACTGTTCTTCCAGTCGAAGTCCGCGGCGGGCACCTACTTCCGGTACTTTGAGGTGTTCTTCATCACCGCGCTGATCTACCTGGCGCTGACCTACTCCATCACGCGGCTGCTCCGCTTCCTGGAGCGCAGGATGGACGGCCCGGACAACTACACGTTCTTGGGCAGCGAGAGCGACTCCCGGTCGATCATCCGGGTTCACAGGGGGGCGGCAAAATGACGGAGCCGATCATCTGCGTCGAGCACCTGAAAAAGCGCTTCGGCGACCACGAGGTGCTCTTTGACGTCAACTTTGAGGCCGCGAAGGGCGACGTGGTGTGCATCATCGGCGCATCCGGCAGCGGCAAATCCACGCTGCTCCGGTGCATCAACCTCCTGGAAAAGCCCACCGCCGGCCGCATCGCCTACCACGGCCGGGACATTCAGGACGGCAGCGTGCCCCTGGCGGAATACCACGCCAAGGTGGGCATGGTGTTCCAGTCCTTCAACCTGTTCCACAACATGACGGCGCTGGAAAACTGCGTGATCGGCCAGACGAAGGTGCTCAAGCGCGGCCGCACGGAGGCCGAGCAAAATGCGATGCTCTACCTGAACAAGGTGGGCATGGGGCCCTTTGTCCGGGCCAAGCCCCGGCAGCTCTCCGGCGGGCAGAAGCAGCGGGTGGCCATCGCCCGGGCGCTGGCCATGGACCCGGAGATGCTGCTCTTTGACGAGCCAACCAGCGCCCTCGATCCGGAGATGGTGGGCGAGGTGCTGGAGGTCATGCGCGACCTGGCCAGGAGCGGGCTGACCATGCTGGTGGTCACCCACGAGATGGCCTTCGCCCGGGACGTGGCCACGAAGGTTGTATTCATGGACGGCGGGCTGATCGTCGAGGAGGACGCCCCCGAGGCCATCTTCTCAAACCCCAGACACCCCCGGACGCGGGAATTTCTCGCGCGCATCCTCGCCCCGGGCGAGGCCCGGCTGCGGCCGGGCCTCGGCTGAGCGGCGCGCGGCAAGGAGGGAACCCCATGCCGGCAATCGGAGATATGGCGCCGGACTTTACGCTGCCGGATCAGGCCGGAAGGCCCGTCCGCCTTTCGGACCATCGGGGCCGCAAGGTGGTTTTGTACTTCTACCCCAAGGACTTTACCGCCGGCTGCGCCCGTCAGGCGGACGCGATGAACGCGCGCCGCGCGGAGATCGAGGCGCTGGGCGCGCGCATTCTGGGCGTCAGCCGCGACGGCGTGAAGTCCCACGAAAGATTTGCCGCCGCTCGCGGCCTTACCTTCCCCATCCTCGCCGACCCGGACCGCAGCGTCATCGATGCCTACGGCGTATTCCGTGAAAAGACGATGTACGGCAAAAAGGTGATGGGCGTCGTCCGTACGGTGTTTGTGATCGACGAGGGCGGCACCATTGAGGCGGTGTTTGAAAAGGTCAAACCCGCCGAGAGCGCGGACGACGTGGTGCGCTACCTGTCCGGGGGCGCATAGGCCGGCGGTTTCCGGGAAATACTGGGGGCGAGGTGAGTCCCTTGGCCAAGAAGGGCATGAAGCGGATCGACCCCCGGAACCCCAAGCGCACGCAGATGGACCACTGGCAGAATCTTCCCAAAAACGACGCGGGCCCCGTGCCGGAGCACAGGGGCAAAAAGCCCGACGACCCGCCGACCCGCTGAGCGGGCGGCAAACACCACGTGCAGACCCTCAACAAAGTTCCCACAGGGCTTCAACCGTTCCCGGCGACCAGCGCGCCGGGAACGCGTTTGGTCCATCAGTGCGCACACGGATGGACCAAACAACCCCATACGTCAGCACACCGCCCGGAAATCCCGGGGGATTTCAGGTGTGCGCAGCCACTTTCCTTCGCATCAAAAAACCCCGCAGGGTTTTTGATGCCCTGACGCGGCGGCCCGTCCAAATGGACGGGCCGCCGCGGTCGTCTGCGGGGGGCCGGGTTCCGACGCGCGTCAGGCGGCCTCAACCTCGGCCATCTTCTGTTCGATCACCTTTTTCCAATCGTCATAGCTCATGGAGCCGACGATCGCCTGGCCGACGATCTGGCCCTCCTGATCCACAAAGAAGCTGGTGGGGAATGCGGTGATGTAGTTCATCAGCATGGCGGTAATGGTGTCGTCGGGCAGCACGCTCGGGTACGCCGCGCCGGACTTCTCCGCGATCTCCTGACCCAGCGCCACGTTGTTCGGGTCCTGAACATCCTTCGTGCCCGCGTCGCCCAGGACGCCCAACACCTGGAAGCCCTCAATCTCCTCATCCAGCTTCGCCAGATGCGGAATCTCTTCAATGCAGGGCGGGCAGAAGGTGGCCCACACGTTGACCATCGTCAGCTTGTTCTCGGCAAAGATGTTGCTGTCCACCGCGTTGCCGTCGATGTCCACCGTGGAGAACGCGCCGATGACGCTGTCCATGGGCGCGGGGGTGGCGGCGCTCTCGGCGACGACGGCGACGGCCGACGTTAGCACCGCCAGCACCAGCAAAAACAAAGCAGTTCTCTTCATGAAGTTTCCACCTTTCCCGGTTGTTGATAGGGATATACCCGCTACAGCAGATTTCCAAACACCGCGTACTGGAGCGCGCAGTAGACCGTGCCGAGGACCAAAATCCCCCCGATGGCCGCCCGTGCCCAGCGGCGGCGGGCGAGAAGCACGAGCATCGGGTAGAGGGCGTACATGGCCATCAGATAGCGCGGACCCGAAAGCAGCCACGTGGGCGAGAACGAGATCCACGCGTACACCAGCGCGTAGGCGCCATCCGCCGGGTGCGCGCGCCGGCACGTCCGGCACATCACCGCGAGGCCCATGACGATGGCGGCCAGCTGCGGAATCCAGATTCCCAGCCTCGCGCCGGTGCCGTCATAGTGCAGCGCGTTTTCCAGCGTGTAGGACAGGGTGTTCCACAGGCTGCCCATGGTCTGGCTCCAATGCTCCCGCTGGTAGATCAGAAACTGGAACGGATTGCCCGAAATGCGCCAGTTGAGCGCCAGATACGCCACAAACCCCAGCGCAATCAGCGATACCTGCCCCGCGCGAAGCGCGAGGCGTGCCGGGCGGGGCCTGCCCTCCCGCGCCTCCAGAAGCATCGCCTCATAAAACACCGGAATGGTGACGATCAGGCCCTGAATGCGGGAGGCGCCGGCCAGCGCGCCCAGCGCCACCGCCAGCCAGATTTTCCGCCTTCGGGCCGCCAGCACGGAAAGGAGCGTCAGCATCAGAAAAATTGATTCGCTGTATGGGATGGACAGGTACAGCGACGTGGGGAACAAAAGCAGCGCGCGCACCGCGTCCCGCGCACCCCGGTCGTCCAGCTGCGGCCGCGCGAGCGCATACAGCGCCCGGCAGGAAATCAGGAGAAATATGTTGGAAAGGACCGTCGCGGCCAGGGCCGCGTTTCCGCCGAAGAGCGGCAGCACCAGGCGCACCGCCAGCGGATAGAGCGGATAGAACACCAGGTGGAACCGGGGATCGCCCTCGTTGACGTACCAGTTTTCGGCAAGGCCCAGGTAGTGGCTGGCGTCCCAGCGCACCCAAAAGGCGCCGGGGTTTGCCAGATAACTCCCCGCCTGCCCGGCGGCGGCGCAGCCGGCCAGCGCGATGAGATACAAAAAAAGCCTCGTGGCAAGCACCCACGCGGCGATCCAGCCCCAAAGCCGCAGGCGGTCACCCGGCGCCGAGCGGGTCGGCAACGCCTCCGGCAGGGCGTTTCCGGCTCGGAGTGGCAGAAAATACCGATACAGATATACGACGAGCAGCGCGGCCGCCGCCAGGGTCCCCGCGGCGGGCAGCACGACGCCCAGCACTTTTTCAAATTCCCGCATGTGTCAGTCCATCCACTCCGGTTTCAGCATGAGGTCCAGGAAGATGGCGGGCACGTCCAGCCCGTCCAACGCCTCCAGAATCCGCCGCTCGCCCGCCACCGCCACCAAGGGCACGCCCGTGCGCGCGGCCACGCGCTCAAGCACCCTCTGGCCCTCAAGAACGCTCTCCGGCGTCGTCCAGCGGCCCAGGTTGGCGTTGTTGATGAGCCCCGCGGGCACCCGCCGCGCGCGGCGGGCAATGCGCTCCATCTGCCGCTCGATCTGATCCTCGTCTTCGGAAAACGGCCGAAAGACGTTGACCACGTAGTACATCCGGCAGTCCGTGCGCTCCATCTGGGGTTGGTACCGGCCCAGCGCCGACGCCCCGGCCTCCTCTCCGCCCGCGTCCAGCACCGCGTAAACGGAGGGGTCGTCAAACACCGACTGCACCTGGGCGGGCAGCACCGGCAGGTCCACCCCCGTCAGCGCGTAGGGCGGCGCGATCACCCCGACGCCCCGCGCGGCCAGGGCGTCCCGCTGCTCCGCGCTCCGAAAAAAGGGGTTGACGATGTCAAGATCCACCACCCGGGCGTTCAAGCCCGCTTCCGCCGCCGCCAATGAGAGCGCCATCGCGATTTCCGTCTTGCCGCTGCCGTAATGCCCGGCCACGGCCAGAATGCGGTTCGCGCGCCACGGATCAAAACGCTTCATCCCCGCGCGTCCTGCTTTCTGCGCCGGCCACGCTCCGCGCTGCGCTGCGTATAGCCGCTGTGCCAGCCCTCGTCCTCGTCCGCGCCGCGCACCGCGCCCGGCTCGTCGCCCGGCAGCAGCTTCGGCCGCTGGTAGACCGAAGTATCCTGCGCGTCCCGCTCCGCCGTCTTCCGGACGCGGGGCGACACGATGTCCTCCATCGGGTCCGCGCCGAGGTCGTCAAAGAAGTCGCCCTCGACGCTGAAGGGGTCCTCCTCCGGACCGGCCTTTTTGCGGGGCCGCGCGAAGATCCGCCTGCGCTTTATGCGGGGTGGCCGGACCGGGGCTTCGGGCGCCTCGGCGTCCTCATCCTCGTAGGCGTCCTCGTCCTCGTAGGCGCGCCCGTACGCGCGCTCGTCTTCCGCGCGCCCGTAGAGCGCGTCGATGTCCTCGTCCGCCTCTACGCGGACCTGCGCGTCCGCTTCGTCGTAGGCTTCGTCCCCAAATCCGTCGTACCCGTCCTCGCCGGCTTCATCGTCGGCCTCGTCGTAGAGGCTGTCGTAGCCGTCCTCGGGCTCGTCGGGGGCGTCAAACTCGTCCTCGTCATACCCCATTTCCCCGCCGCGCCGGGCGCGCGCGGGGGCGTAGTCGCCGTAGCGCAGCATGAGATCGTCGTCGTCGATGTCCTCAACGTCGCTGTCCAGCAGAATCCGGCGCTTGCGGAACCACACCCAGTAGGGCCGCCAGCGCGCCATCCACACCGCCCAGTCCACCAGCACGCCGACGATGATCAGCACGATCAGTATTTTGATCCAGTTGGCGGCAAACCACGATATGGACGACATGCCGCCCGAGTGGCTGCCGGTCGTCTGGAAGGCATCCGCGATGGAACTGGCGATCCATCGGATCCACCCCAGCATCCCCTTGATGAACGAATCGGTAAAATCGGCTTGCTGCATACGTATCCCTTCCTGCCCGCTCTTCCGGAGGGCGCGGCCCCCGGGCCCGGGAAGACCGTTTCAAAGGCGCGGCGCCGTTCGTCAGCCGGCTTTTTGCGTCAGCGTCACGCGGACGGTGGCGGGGTCCACCGTGATGGATAGATCCGGGTAGTTGTCCACCGTCACCCTGACCGGCACGTCGTACACGCCGACGCCGTAGCCGGACAGGTCCACCCAGCACACCAGATCGTTGCGGGACAGCGACTGCACCGCGGAGTAGGGCCCCACCAGCTTGACCTCCAGTCTGGGCGACGACCAGCTGGCGTGCAGCCCCTCCGCCACGCCGCTCAGCGTGGCCTGGAGGTTTGTGTAGCGCCGGGTCTGCTCCTGTTCGGCGATGCTGACCGTGGCGGACACCTGCCCGCTGGACAGGTTTTTGATGTCCTTGAGGGCCGCGATGTTCACCACCTGCGTGAAAGATCGGTCGGCGCCGGTGACATCGATGGGCTCGATGGTCAGGTGATCCAGCGTATCCAGGAGCGACTGGTCGGCGGCGACCACGACGGTGCTCGGGTTGACCTCGATGGATTCCAGCGTGTAGCCCCGCCGTACGGTGCCCTCCACGGATTCATTGGGCGAGGCCGTCACGCTGATCTGCTTGGTGGGGTAGATGTCCACCGTCACGGTGACGGAGCTGGTGGAGCTGGAAAGCGCGTACTCCGCCTCGATCGCGTCGCCGTGGGCGTCCAAAAGCCGCAGCTGCTCCAGCCGGCTGCCGGGGGTGGTACGGCCCGTGATGTCTACGTCCACCTGGGCGCTGGACACCTTCTGCACCAGCGACCGCGGGCCGGTCACGGTGATCTGCGACGGATTGGCGCGGCTGACGTTGTACCAGAAGCCCTTTTCCTGCTCGCCCGTGATCCGGGTCTCCACCGGCACGTAGCGCTGGTCCAGGTTCTCCACCTCCACCTCCACGGACTCCGGCCACACCTGGGTCACCGTGCCGTAGGTGGAGGTGCCCCTGAGCCGGATCGACTGCTTTCCGGTCTTGCGCACGGAGGAGAGGTCCATCTCCACGTGCACGTTGTCGGTGGTCACCAGCGAGAACGCCGACTGGGAGACGCGCACGGAGACCCGCGCGGAGGACAGCGCATCGGAGAGGTTCGTGGCCAGCGCCAGCCGGCTGCTGGACAGAACCGACTGTCCGGTGACGGTAATGTCCACCCCCGACAGGGTCTTTTCGCGGGTGATGGACGGATTGGCGTAGAGTACGTAGCTCCACAGGCTCAGCGCGATCAGTACACTCAGCAGCTTATAGCCGAAGTTTCGGGTGAGCGCCCGCCAAAGGTGGGGCAGGAGCTTGCTCAGGCCCTCTTTATCCACCCTCATGGCCGCCCTCCTTCCACCGGAAGATCGAGGTCAGCGTGATCGCGTCGGACGGCGCGAACATCTCCGAAAGAATGCCCGACAGGGATTTCGCGTCCAGATGGCGCGTCAGGCGCCCGCCGCGTGCCACCGAAATGATGCCCGTCTCCTCGGAAACGATCAGCACCACCGCGTCCGTCGATTCGGAAATGCCGATCGCAGCCCGATGCCGGGTGCCCAGTTCGCGGCTGATGGAGCTGTCGTCGGACAGCTGCAAAATGCAGGCGGCCGCGGCGATGCGCAGCCCGGAGATTACCACGGCGCCGTCGTGCAGCGGCGTGTTGGGCTCGAATATGTTCTCGATGAGCGGCTGGGAAATCTCGGCGTCCAGCATCGTGCCGCTGGCCACCACGTCGCCCAGGCCGGTGCCGCGCTCGATCACCACCAGCGCGCCCACGCGCCGCTTGGACAGGTTCACCAGCGCGGCGGTCATCTCCTGTACCGCCTTTTCGGACAGCTTTGTGTCCTTTGTGGAGCCCAGAAGCGCCCGCCAGCGCGACCGGCCCAGCTGATCCAGCCCGCGCCGGATCTCCGGCTGGAAGAGGATCACCAGCAAGAGCGCGCCGATGTTGAGCATCTGAAGCAGCAGCCAGCTGAGGGCGTTGAGCTGCAAAAGCTCGGCCAGCCCCGTGATCAGAAGGACGATGAACACGCCCTTGAGCACGGTGTTGGCCCGCGTGTGGGCCAGAGCCCGGATCAACTGGTAGACCAGCACCGAAACGATCGCGATGTCCAGAATGTTGCGCCAGTCCGGCCGCACGAACAGGTTGGAAAAAAGCGAGAGAAACTGCTGCCAGATGCCGCTCAAAAAGGACATGGCCATCCCCCCCACTTGCGTTTCGTCCGCCCGCGGCGGCGCAGTCTGCCCGATAAGTCAAAGCGGCGCCCGTTTCAGGCGTCTTACGTTGGACGCACAAAAGCGGCGCGAGGTTGCCGGGATTTCATCCCCGCGTGCGGTCCTCCCGCAGCATTGCGTAGAGCGCCACATCCACGTAGCGGCCCTTGTTGAACAGCCTGCCGCGCAGCGTGCCCTCGTAGCGCATGCCCGCCTTGCGCATCACGGCGCCGGAGGCGGGGTTATCCACTTCGTGCTGCGCTTCGACCCGGTGCAGCCGCATTTCGTCAAAGGCAAAGTCCAGCATGGCGGAAAGCGCCTCGGTCATGATGCCCTGGTTCCAGTAGGCCCGCGACAGCGAATAGCCCACCTCCGCGGAGTTGTTGTCCCGCTGATACCACATGAAGCCGATGGTGCCGATCATCCGGCCGCTCTCCGCGTGCTCGATGGCCCAACTGACCGCATCCCCCACCCGGTACCTGCGCAGCATGTAGCGGATGTAGGCGCGCGATTCGTTGATGGAGCGGTGGGCATCCCACAAAACGTGCCGCGCCACCTGCGGATCCCTGCTGTATTCGAACATGTCGGCGGCATCCCGCATGGTCAGCCTCCGGATGTACAGCCGCTCCGTTCGAATGCCCTTCATCCTGGCGAAGACCGATTCTTCATAAAAGGTCATGTTGTGGCCTCTGGTATTCAGAATGTGCCGCCCGGCCCCGCTACAGGATCAGGCCATTCAGGGATTCGACATCCTCCGGCGCGATTCCTTCCGGCAGCGCGACGGTTTCGCCCGGCAGCAGCGCGCCGTAGAAGTCCCCCGCGGCGACGCCCAGCGCGGCGACGCGGCCCTCGCAGGCGAGAAACCCGTCGCGGAGCCGCAGTTCCGCCCGCGGGGGGCTGAGAAGCGCCTCCAGAGCGGGCCCGCCGCCGGCGAGCACCAGCACCTGATCGATCCGGACGGTCTTCCCGCCGTCCGAAAGCTCCGTCCGCGCAATCACCGCGCCCTCCGACGGAAGGCTGGCCGCCAGCTCGCCCAGCGGCGCGGTTTCCCCCGCCATCGCGGCGTAGCTTGCGGAGGCGATCAGCGCGCCGTTCATCTGGTAGACCGCCGCGGTCACGGTGACGGGCCGCTTCCCGCCGCGGTCCGAATGGATCCAGACCGTCAGCGGCCCGCGCGCGGCCGGCGCTTCCGGCTGGGCGAGGGCCGCGCAGTCCCCCCACGCCTTCCGGAGCGCCGCAAAGGCCGGACGCCGAAGGCCGGAATGCTCGATCAGCGCGTCGCTGGCGTAGCGCGGCGCGTCCTCCGCCGCGCAGACGGCAAAGGCCCGGCCGGCCCGCCGGGCGTCAAGCGCCTTGGCGCCGAGTGCCTCCGCCTGAACAAACCGGCTGATGCGGGCGTATCGCGCGGCGTCGCCCATCGCGTTGGCGCCGTAGAGGGCCGCCTCCGCCTCCCCGTCCGGGCAAGGGCTGAGTGTGACCCGCCAAACCGGCGTCCCCGGCGGCCAGAACCGTTCGCCCCCCGCCAGCGCCTCCATGGCGCGCAGCGTGGGCAGCGCCGCCGCCCTCGCCGGCTCCGGGCAATCGGCGGCCCCGGCCACCAGGAGCCCTTCCGGCAGGAGATCCGGAGGCAGCAGCCCGCCCTCCTCCCCCGGCCCCACCGCCTCGGCGCCCAGCGCCCTCAGCGCGCGCAGGAGGTCCCGGTCCCGCAGGCGGTGCGGCGACACCCGCGCCACGCGCTTTGGCCGCGGCGCGTCCATCGCCACGTTCATGAGGACGGAATCGCAGGCGACGCCGGACCGCTCGATCTGAAGCCGCAGGGTGTAGTAGGTTTTCCCGTCCCAGGGCGCGGCCTCCGGCAGCTTGACGGCGTGGCGCACATGTCCCTCGGCGGCGCGCAGCCGCTCGTAGACCTCGCTGGTCGCCACCATTTCGCCGTCCAGCGATACCTGGCAGCGGATGAGAAAGCGCCCGGCGGTATGGGCCGTCAGGTCGGCCTCCACTTTAATCACCCCGCCCGCCCCATGGGCGCGCACGCGGCGAAGCTCCACATAGCTGGTCTCCCGGAGCCACACCGGCCCCAGGATGCCCCTGGGCGCGCCGTCCGGCAGAGATGGATCAAAGACCACTTCCAGCTGATTTTCCGCCTCGCAGGCGCCGGTGATGTCGAGCGCCAATTCCCCCGGCCCGAAGAGCGCAAGCCGGCGGCCGTTGAGGCGCACCTCGCCATGGCCGGCGAGGTCTTCAAACCGCAGGAGGAACCGCTCATCCTCGCCGCCCAGGTCAAAGCGCGTCTGGTACGTCCAGCGCCGGGCATACACCCACTGCTCGCCCAGCGACTCCAGCCCGGAAACCCCGCGTCCAAGGATCCCCTGTTCGCGAAGCGCGGAGACAACATCCCGCGGCGCGGGCATCAGAAACGGCGGCCAGATGCCGCAGGAAATCGTCCAGCCCTCGTCCAGTCTTCTCGTCGCCATTTTACAGTATGCCCATCTCTTTCAGAATTGGCTGCGCCAGGAGCACCGCGCAGACCGTCTTTCCGTCCTCGATTTCGCCGGCGTAGATCCGCGCGATCAGCTCCCGGGCGTCGACAAAGAAGACGTTCAGAAATTCGTCCTCGTCGGGGCTGCTCTCGCCCTGCGAAAGCCCCGTGGCCAGATAAAGGCCAATCACCTCGTCCGAAAAACCCACGCTGGTGAAGATGTCCGCCAGGTGCCGGAAGGACGCGGCGGAAAGCCCCGTCTCCTCGCGCAGCTCGCGGCGGGCGGCCTCCAGCCTGTCCGCGCCGAAATCGTCCAGCTTTCCCGCGGGGATCTCGTCCAGCGCGCGGCCCGCCGCGCAGCGCCACTGACGCACCAGCGCGATGCGGCCCCGGTCATCCACCGCCACCACCGCCGCCGCGCCCACATGGCGCACCACCTCTCGGGTGGACGTGCGCCCGCTGGGCAGCTCCACCGTGGCGCGCTCGAGATGCACCACTTTCCCGTCAAAGATCTTTTCCACGCCCAGCGTTTTTTCCCGAAGGTTCATATCCGACGTCATGTGCTTCTCCTCCACACGTCCCATTATACACCACCCGCGGGAGAATCTCAATCCGCGCGGCGCATTTGGGGCTGGATATTGCGGGGAAAATGGTGTATAATGCCGGTACGATACTTCTTCTCAGGGAGGGATGGCCATGATACAGGTGGTCCTGGGCAAGCGCGGAAGCGGCAAGAGCAAGCGGCTGATCGACTTGGCGAACGAGGCGCTCAAGACCGAACACGGCCTGGTCGTGTTTGTCGACGACGATAAGAACAACATGTACGATCTGCGCCACGAGGTGCGGCTGGTGGACGCCAGCGAGTTTGCGCTGGGCGAATACCGCTCCGCATCCTGGTTTTACGGGCTGCTGGGCGGCATGCTGGCGATCAACTTTGACATCTCGCTGGTGTTCGTCGACGCCTTTATGAAGCTTGTCAACTGCACCGATCCCATGCTGCTCGAGCCCCTGTTCGACCAGATGGAGTCCCTTTCAAAGGATCACAACGTCAACTTTGTGCTGGGCGTCAGCGGCGATCCCGAGGCGCTGCCCGAATTCATTACGCGGTACGCGGTCTAGGGGAGAGCGACATGCGATACACTTCCACCCGCGGCCGGGGCGCGCCGATCGGCGCGGCGGGCGCGATCGTCAAGGGCATTTCGGACGACGGCGGGCTCTTCGTTCCGGAGGCAATCCCCTCCCTCTCCGCGGAGGCCATCCGCGCGATGGCCGGGATGGGCTACCCGGAGGTGGCCGCGCGGGTAATGGCCGGCTGGCTGGGCGATTTTTCCCTCGACGAGCTGCTTGAAATGTGCGTCGCGGCCTACGGCGCCTTCGACGTCCCGGAGGTCGCGCCGCTGGCGGCGCTCTCCGGCGACCGCCACGTGCTGGAGCTGTTCCACGGCCCCACGCTGGCCTTCAAGGATATCGCGCTGCAGCTTTTGCCCCGGCTGATGGCCGCTTCGGCCAAAAAAGTCGGCGAGACGCGGACGCTCATGATCCTCGTCGCCACCTCCGGAGATACCGGAAAGGCCGCGCTGGCGGGCTTTGCGGATGTTCCGGGCGTGCGCATTGCGGTATACTATCCCGAGGGCGGCGTTTCCGAGGCGCAGCGGCTTCAGATGGTCACCCAGGCGGGCGCAAACACCGCCGTCATCGCCGTCCGCGGCAATTTTGACGATGCGCAGACCGGCGTCAAGCGCATGTTCACAAGCCCCGCGCTGCGGGATCGCCTGGCGGCGCGCGGCATGGTGTTTTCCTCCGCCAATTCGATCAACCTGGGCCGGCTGGTGCCGCAGATTGCCTACTACTTCTGGGCCTATGCCCGCCTGGCGGCCGATGGGCGCATCGCCTTTGGCCGCCCGGTTAACGTATGCGTGCCCACCGGCAACTTCGGCAACATTCTGGCCGCCTGGTACGCCCGGGAGATGGGCCTGCCCATTGCGCGGCTGATCTGCGCTTCCAACCGGAACAACGTGCTGTCGGATTTCATCAGGACCGGCGTGTACGACCGCAACCGCCCCTTTTATCAAACCACGTCCCCTTCGATGGACATTTTGATCTCCTCCAACCTGGAGCGGCTCCTTTTTGAGCTCACCGGCCGGGATGCCGGGGCCGTCGCCGCCATGATGGAGGATCTTGCGAAAACCGGGCGCTACGCGCTGCCCGCCGAGGCCCGCGCAAAGCTGGACGCGTTCATGAGCGGCGGCTGGGCAGACGAGGCACAGGTGGCCGGCGAGATCGCCCGCACCTTCCGGGAGGGCGGCTATCTGTGCGACCCGCACACCGCCGTGGCGCTCAGCGTTCACGCGCGCTACTCCAGGGAAACCGGCGACAGGACGCCCGTCATCATCGCCTCCACCGCCAGCCCGTACAAGTTTGGAAAGGCCGTCGCCCGGGCGCTCTTCGGAGAGGAGGCCGCCTCATTGGACGATTTTGCCTGCTGCGACCGCCTCGCGCAGGCTTCCGGCGGTCGGGTGCCCCGCGCCATCGCTCAGCTTCGCGAAAAGCCGATTCTCCATACCGCCGTCTGTGATCAGGACGGCATGCAGGATGCGCTGATGGCCGCGCTGCCGGCCGGGTTCTGACAGGTCGGGGGTTTTCGCGGCCATGCCGCCAAACGCCTGATCGACAAAATCAATCAAGCGCGAACGCGCCGCGCCCGTGGAGTATGACTGTGAAGAAGAAAATGATCCTGATCGCCGTGACCGCCGCGGTGCTGCTGCTGGCGGCGCTGTGGATGTCCCGCTGGATCGGGCGGATGCTGATCGGCAGCGTCGATACGCTGCAGGCCGCGGGCGAAGCGCCGCTGCCCACCGAAGAAATCTGGATCGCGCCGACGCTTGCGCCGGAGGCGGACTTCGCCGCCCAGGAAGCCGAGGCGCTGGAATCCATGCCCGACCCCGTGCCTTCGCCCACCGACGAGGCGGAGGGCACCGCGCCGGTGCTTGAGTCCCCGGAGGATCTGGCCGGAACGGCGGATCAGAGCTCCATCGTCGACGAGCGTCCCGACGGCGACTGACCGCCCAAGGGCCCGGCTTGCACCCGTAAAAATGACCGCTCCGGCTTCAGCGCCGGACGGTCATTTTTTCGCGCGTCCCCGGTCAGGGCACCTCCTCGCCCGTCACCGCGTCCACAAACACCACCCACCAGCCGCTGACCCCTTCGCCCCGCCACATGTATCCGTCCAGACCCGCGGGCGGTTCCGGTGCAAAGGTGCCCGGTATGCCGTAACAGACCGAGGTCGGCTGCTCGTCCTCCACCCGCACACCCACCAGTGAATAGGCCTTTCCGCTTCCTGGAAGCGGCGCGCGAACAAAGGTGTATCCGTCCGCATCAAAGGGCACGCATGCGGGCAGTTCCATAAACAGCGCCCGGAGCGGCTCCACCGGCTCCGGCCAGGGAATGGTGATGTCCAGCGCCAGCAGCTGGTGCGCCAACGGCGGGCCCTCGGCCTCCGGCGCCTCTTCCCGCGCCTCCTGGACTTCGGTCTGTTCCGGGGTCTGCTCCGGCTCCGCCGGCTCGGGCGATTCCAGCACTTCGGTCTGTTCTTCCTCATTCTGTACCGGCTCGGCCTCTTCCGGCTCCGGAAGACCGCCGACCGGTTCCGTCTCTGGTGCCGCCTCCGGCTCCGTGGCGGGTGCCACCTCCGGCTCCGCGGCGGGTTCCGCGGCCTGCGGCGCCTGCGGGACGGCGGGCCCCCGGTACAGCGCCCGCACGGAGCTCATCGCCTGAAGCCAGTCCACCTCCTCCGACCCGTTGACAAAGCCGCTCAGCGCGGGCTCGACGGCGCCGCCCTTCCCCACGCGCACCACGGACACCACCGGATACTCCTCCAGCGCGTGGCCTTCGATGTTCCGGGGATCAAATGTCCAGGTCAGGCCCGCCTGGCCCCGGGTGTCCACGTGCAGCGCGCCCATGGGCACCGCCGTCCACCCGCCTTTGCCCCTGCGCATCAGCACCGCCCGCAGGGTGTCCGATGCGCCGGCGCCGGACACCGAAAAGCGCATGCTGCCGCCCAGCGTGCGCCGCTCCAGGCGCACATGCCCGCTCATGCCCCGGATCGCGCTGCGCAGTAAAATCAGCGCGCGCCGATAATCGTTGCGAATCATCCTCTCGCCTCCCCGGTCAAGCCTATGCCGGGGCGGGGCGCGTCATGCCGCGGCGGCGGGGCGGATCGTTTACAGTTTGTTCATACGCGCATTGCCCGCGCGCCGGCGGAATTTGTTATAATATGAAGCATTGGACGAGGAGGCGGTCGCATGATTGAACTCAGGGGCGTCACCAAGCGGTACGGCGATGTGTATGCCGTGCGCGACGTCTCCTTTCAGGTGGAGAAGGGCCAGATTCTGGGGTTTCTGGGCCGGAACGGCGCAGGCAAGTCGACGACGCTGTCCATCGCCTCCGGATACATCCCATCCACCGAGGGCCGCGTGCTGCTGGACGGGCACGACCTTCTTGCGGAACCCCGGTACGTCAAGCGGCGCATCGGCTACCTGCCGGAGCAGCCGCCCCTCTACCAGGACATGACGGTGAACGAGTACCTGCGCTTCGTCTGCGAGATCAAGGAGGTCGAACCGCGGCGCGTCCCAGCCCACGTGGACGACCTGTGCGCGCTGACGGGGCTTCAGGATCACCGGCGGCGGCTGATCCGCCACCTGTCCAAGGGGTACTGCCAGCGGGTGGGGCTGGCGCAGGCGCTGGCGGGAAACCCGGAGGTGCTGCTGCTGGACGAGCCCACGGTGGGGCTCGACCCGTCGCAGATCATCGACATCCGGGCGCTCATCAAGTCGTTGGGGCGCGACCACGCCATCGTGCTGTCCAGTCACATCCTGACCGAGGTTGCCGACGTGTGCGACCGCGTGGCCATCATCGGCCGGGGCAGGATTCTGGTCCAGGACGCACTGGAAAGCCTTGCGGGTGGGCTGGGAGAAGCGCGGCGCGTGCGCCTGCGGGCGGCGGGCGACGAGGCCGCGTTGGAAAAGATCCTGTCGGCGCTGCCGGGCCTTCGCGCGCTGGAGTCCTTGGGGATCAAGGAGCCGGGCACGGCGGACTTCATTCTGGAGTCCGCCCGGGCGGACGACCTCCGGGCGGCGGCCTCCCTCGCGCTGGCGGCGGCGGGGCACCCGGTCGTGATGATGCGGCCGATGGACATGGAACTGGAGGACATCGTCCTCCGGCTCACCGGCGAGGTGGAATCGTAATGCGGGCGATCTCCAGGCGTGAAATGCAAAGCTATTTCTATACGCCGCTGGGCTACGTGTTTATGGGCGTGTTTTTGCTGCTGACGGGCGTATTCTTTCTGTCGGGCAACCTATTGTCCATGAACGCCAACCTGGGCGTACTCTTTGACTCGCTGAGCTTTCTGTTCATGCTGGTCATGCCGCTTTTGACGATGCGCCTTCTCAGCGAGGAGAAGCGCACGCGCACCGATCAGCTGCTTCTGACCTCGCCGCTGCCGGTGGGGGCGATCGTCGCGGGCAAGTACCTGGCCGCGCTGACGGTGCTGGCGATGACGATGCTGCTGACCGCGCCCTGCGTCGCCATCGTCTTTGCCTACGGCGAACCCCACGCGCCGCTGATCCTCTCCGGCTACCTCGGCTTTTTCCTGCTGGGCGCCAGCTATGTGGCGGTGGGGCTGATCATGTCCGCGGTTACCGAAAGCCAGCTGACGGCGGCGGTGGCCACCTTTGGCGTCAACCTGATGATCCAGTTTGTGGATTCCGTCGGTCCGTCGCTGAATGTGCCGCTGATGCCCTGGCTGCCCTCGGTCATCGGCTGGCTGAGCCTGTACGACCGATACTATGCCTTTACGGCCGGGCTGATCGGCGCGTCGGATCTCGTGTACTTCCTGTCGCTGATCCTGGTGCTGCTGTTTTTGACGGTGCGGATCATCGACCGAAGGAGGTGGCGGAGCGCATGAAGTATGCAAAGGCGGCGCGCCTGCGCCTCGGCGGCTATGCGGCGCTGGTGACGCTGGCGGTGATTTTGCTGGCGGTGGCGGTCAACCTGCTGGCGGACGCCGCGGACCAGCGCTGGGCGCTGAAGCTCGACCTGACCAGGCGCGGCCTGACCGAGCTTTCCCAGGAGAGCAAAACGGCGGTATCCGCCCTGGATCAGGACGCGGTGATCTACCTTCTGTTCCGGAACGGCTCCAATTCGGAGGCGCGCTCCACGCTGACCGCCCTGGCCGGGCGCTACCACGCGCTGAATCCCCGCGTCAGCCTGCGCGTCGTGGACCCGGAGGCTCAGCCGGGCCTCGTGAATAAACTGAAGGGCTCCGAGGACGCGGTGCCGGAGGGTTCGGTGATCGTCGCAAACGCCGACCAGAGCCGCGTCAAGGTCATTGTCTCCAGCGACCTGTATACCTACGCCTATGACGAGACCACCGGCGCCTATCAGGTGGCATCCTTTGACGGGGAGGCGGCCATCACCTCGGCACTCATCTACGTCACCGGCACCAACGCCCCCCGGGCGCTGTTCCTCACGGGGCATAACGAACTGAGCGCCAGCTACTGCTCCACTTTTAAGGCCCAGTTGGAGCGCGAAAATTACGAGGTGCGCTCCTTTGAACTGGACGGCACCGAGCAGCTGGAATCGGGCGACACGCTGATGGTGCTGGCGCCTTCGCTGGATCTGACGGCGGACGAGTACGCCCAGCTTACGGCCTTTCTTGAGGGCGGCGGGCGCGTGCTCTTTGTCAATGATCCGTCCATCGATCCCGCCGGGACACCCAACTTTGCGAAGCTGCTGGCTCAGGCGGGCATGCGCTTTCAGAGCGGCGTGGTGGTGGAGGACGCGGCCTCTATCGGCAATTACCTGACCAGCACGCTGTATCTGGTACCCAACGCGGACGCATCCAGCGAAATCACCGCCGCCCTCGCCGACACCCGGCTCATTCTGCCCGGCGCCTGCGCGCTGACCGTCCAGTCCGCGGACGGGTTTGACATCCAGGCGCTGCTCACCTCTTCCGCCCAGGCGTTTTTGAAGCCCGCCGACGACGAGGGCGATGTGACCACCCCCGCGGATACCGATCCTCGGGGCCCCTTTACGCTGGCGGCCGCGGCTCAAACGACCGGCGACGAGAACGGCGCCCGCGTGGTGGCCGCGGGCAACCTGTACCTCTTCGCGGACAGCGACTACATGTATTCCAGCGGCAATCTGGATTTTGCGATCAGCGCGGTCAAATGGCTGTCCAACCGGCCGGCCGGCATTGAGATTCGCTCCAAGGCGCTCGACGCGGACGCGCTGAGGATCCCCGACGCGCGCACGCTGTGGCTGCTCGCCATGCTGGTGGTGGCGCTGATCCCGGGCGCGGTGCTGGTGGCGGGTACTGTGATGTACGTCAGGAGGAAGCGGCTTTGAACCAATCCAAAAAGGTGCTCGACAGCCCGCAGGCGCTGAAGCGGGCGCGGGATGAGCGGCCGCGCCGGGCGCGTTTTGCGGCGCTGATTCTTCTGGCCGCGGCACTGGCCCTCGCGCTGACTTTTGCGCTCCGGCCGCCCAGCGCGCCGGAAGAAGCAGATTCCAGCATTGTGCTGTTCAGCCGCGACAAGACGCTGCTGGACACGATTTCCGTGGCGCGGTCCGGGGCGGACGCCTACACGCTGGTCAATCTCAACGACTATGACCTTTCCGACGGCAACGACGTGCTGGGCAAGGAGTACGAGGTGCGGGACCGGCCGGACTTTGCCGTCAGCACGGCGAAGGTGCTGTCCATGGAGCGCTACGCCGGGGACCTGACCGCCGAGCGCATGGCCGCGGCGTCGGCCACCGATTTGGCGGAGTTTGGCCTGGAGGCGCCGGCGGCCACCGTGACCATCGGCTACCGGGACGGCACCCGCGAAGTGCTGCGCCTGGGCAGCGCGGTGCCCACGGGCTTTGGCTACTACCTGAACCGGGCGGGCGACCCCGCGGTGTACGTGGTCGCCGATTCCGTGTATGAAGCCTTCTGCCGCCCTCTGGAGGATCTGGCGCAGACCGAGGAGGAGAAGGCTTCCCTGGCCGCCGCGCAGGCCGCCAGGGAAACGGAGGCGGCGGCTGCGTCCACCGGAACCGCAACCCCCGCCAATTGATCCGTGCCTTGGGTTGAGCCGTTACGCCATCTTCAGCATCTCGGTCTGAAGCTGCTTGATGATGCGCTTTTCGAGGCGCGAGATGTAGCTTTGCGAAATGCCCATCAGGTCCGCGACCTCCTTCTGGGTGTGCTCCGCGCCGTCCGCCAACCCATAGCGCAGCCTGACGATGTTCTTTTCCCGGGGGCCCAGCCGCTTGATGGCGCCGTAGAGCATCTGCCGCTCCACATCGCTGTCCAGATCCCGGGACACCAGGTCGCTCTCGGTGCCGAGAATGTCGCTCAAGAGCAACTCGTTGCCATCCCAGTCGGTGTTCAGCGGTTCGTCGAAGGATACCTCCAGCCTGAGCCGGCTGGTTCTGCGCAGCACCATCAGGATTTCGTTTTCAATGCAGCGCGAGGCGTAGGTGGCGAGCTTGATCTTTTTTTCGGGCTTGAAAGAGTTGACCGCCTTGATCAGGCCGATCGTTCCGATGGAAATCAGGTCCTCAATGTTGATGCCGGTGTTCTCAAATTTGCGCGCGATATAGACCACGAGCCGCAGGTTGTGCTCGATAAGCAGGCTTCTCGCCTGAAGATCCCCGTCGGAAAGGCGCTCAAGCGCCTTCGCCTCCTCTTCCCTGCCAAGGGGCGCGGGCAGCATGTCGCATCCGCCGATGTAGCAGATGCTGCCCTTCCGCATCTTGACGATCAGCCCCAAAACTGTCTGCCTGATCACTTGTCCCGCAGGATGAACCATCGGCGTCTCCTCCTCAATGCGCGTTATGCACTCTTCCCAACACCGGCGGCGCAAGCGCGCAAACGTTCCCTGGGAGTTTGCCGGGATAGACGGCAACCCACACGTCCGGCGCGCTCAGCCAGCCGTCACCGCTGGAAACGAGCAACTCGTCGGGGCGAAATCACACCATCTTGCCTGATCCTGAAAGACTTTTGTAGCCAACCAGCCTGAATCCCGGGGGGAGCCGCCCGGCCGCGTCGGCCGCGGCAAAGTTTTCGGGCAGCACCGGGCGTATCTTGTACTCTGCGGCAATGACCACCGGCTGCCCGCTGATGGGCTCCTGCAGTCGGTTTCCGGTGTCGACCATCGCGTTCAGTTCCACGCGGCGGCCGCCCCGGATCAGTCTGAGCATCATCTCCCATTTTTCCATGCGGCGCGCGCGAACGCGGATAAAGGCCAGCATGCCGATTGTACCCAAGAAAGCGCCTGTGACAAGGGCCCCGACCGGGTCCTGGAAAAGTCCCTTCGCGAGGTTGACCGCACCGCTCATGAAGGCGGCGCCGCCCAGCAGCAATAGCGCGTTGAGCGCCAGGTCCCTTGGCCTGTCCGCCCGAATGGCGACCGCGGCCAACACGGCGGTCAGCGCCACCCGGGAAGGCCACCACCTGAGCTGATAAAACATCGGGTACTGCATCGCCACCGCGTACAGCGCCCCAAATCCGGCCGCGAACAGCGTCAGCCCCCAGCGGCTCCGGCCCCGAAATCGCGCAATGACGCCAATCACAATACAATTCATGATGAAATTGACGAGTACATAGCGTTCGAGACCGATGGGCAATCTCATCACCGCCTGCCGCAATTATAGAAAATGCCCGGCGCGAAAACCGCATCTTTTTGAGCCCGATCCCAACATTTCGTTCGACACCTCGCATCGCCTTCGACAGGCAGCCGCCGGAAAAACAGGCGGAAACGCCTTCAAAACGACAGCAAGCACCACCGGTTTTGCCGCCTTCCGGACCATTCATCCCCCGCATCCCCGCAATACGTGGTTCGCGCTCAATCGGCAGAGCGGCGCATAGCCGTCTTCATCCGGCATGCACATGTCGAATTCATCGAAATATTGTGTATAAATTGTGGAAAGACATGGTATAGAAAATGCTCATTCCCCAGGAAGTCCCGCGCGCGCTTGCCGCAGCCGCCGGTGACAGGTAGACGCCGCATGCCGATCCGGGGCACCCATGCGGCGCTTACCGGCCCGGGCGGAGGGCCTGGCCGCCCGGCGGCGGCAAAGCGCAGCAAAGCCCTCCCTATTGGGAGGGCTTTTGCGTCAATTGGGTGTTTATTTGCGCCGCAGGAAATTGGGTACGTCCGGCGTAAAGCTGCGGCGGGACTGCCTGCGGTCTTCATAGGGCCGATCCTGGTAGACGCGCTCCTGCGGCTGCTGCCGGGGCTG
>JARKQG010000064.1 GCA_029974035.1 Eubacteriales bacterium
CTGAACCAGATCGCCAAGCTCCAGGGCGTGCTGGTGCTCAACATCAACATGCTGGCCAACGCCGTCCGCGCCGAGTACATCCCCGGCGAAATCATCACCCTCAAGATCATCCAGGAAGGCAAGGAGCCGGATCAGGGCGTGGGTTACCTGCAGGACGGCACCATGGTCGTGGTGGAGAACGGGCGGCGTCACCTGGATCGCACCATCCGGGTGGAGATCACGCGCCTGATCAGCCGCGAGGCCGGCAAGATGTACTTCGCCCGCCCGGTGGATTGAGCCGGTCAGGGAGCCAGGCCGCCAGAAACAGACCCGGCTTAGCCCCAAAATGATCCCGTTTGCCTGATACCCAATTTCTGGGGGACTGCCGCGCGCCATCCGGGGCTATCCTGGTCATGTTCGGCGGCGCGGCCCGCCATTCGACCCCACGACGAGGAGACAGACTCGTGAACGATCCCAAGCGTACTACCCCCGATGCCAACCGCGTTGGCTCAGGCATCGCGATCGGCCTTGCCATCGGAATCGCGCTCGGCGCGGCCCTGAACAACCTGGCCGTGGGCATCGCCCTGGGCGTCGCCATCGGCGCGGCAATGGATTTCAGCCGGCGCAACCAGGGCAAGTAGTAAAGCCGCCCGCGCTTTGTCACCCGGCCGGTCAGCGCCCCTCGCGGGCCGATTCCACCAGCCGGGTCATGTGGTCGTAGTGCGACCCCTTCCAGAAAATCTGGCCGCAGCTCGCGCAGCGCTTGAATTCGTCGTACGCCTCGCGTGTGTGGGCGGGCAGTTCCTCGTAGATCGCGGCCTTGTCCACCGGCTCCAGCCGCCCATTGCAGCGCAAACAGCGCGTGAACGGCGCGATCCGATCGAACAGATCGAAGCGGCGCAGCACGTCCTGGAGCTGCTGGCGCGAGTTCGTGGTGCGCGGGCAAAAGCCGTGCGTGACCATGGCCCGCTTGAGCAAGCCCCGGTCGCGGGTCAGCAGGATGCGCCCCTCGTCACGGGCGATGCGCGCCAGATTGGCGTCGTCGTAGTCCTCAGGAAAAAGCGCGTCGAAGCCCAGCAGGCGCAGGTAGGCCGCCAGTTTACCCAGATGCACATCGAGAACGAAGCGGAAGTCCTCCGGCGGGGCGGGCCGCACGCGCGACTCGGCCGCCGGGTCGAGCGTGTAGAACACGGGGTAGACGCCGATCCGGTCGCCGTCCTGGACGATCGCCTCGAACCCGGCCGACTGGCCGTTGACCAGGATCAGGTCGACCTCGGTATGCGGCACGCCCAGCGATTCGATCATATCCTTGATCGAGCCGCGCCCGCCGAACTCGTGCTCGAATTCGACCTGGCGGCGTGGATAGGGTAAAAAGTCGTTGAGGCTGGCGTAAAAGCGAAAGGTCGCGCGCGGCATGGGATCGGCTCCTGGTTGACGTGCGATCCATTGTAGCAAATGCCATCCAACCGCCA
>JARKQG010000080.1 GCA_029974035.1 Eubacteriales bacterium
TCACCTACTCCGGCCACCCGCTGGCCTGCGCCGCGGGGGTGGCCTGCGTCAATTACTACGGGGAGGCGAAGATTCTGGACAACGTCCGCGCCGTCGGCGCGGCGCTGAAGGCGCGGCTTCTGGCCATGAAGGAGGCCCATCCGTCGGTGGGCGACGTGCGCGCCATCGGCCTTTTCGCCGCGGTGGAGCTGGTCCGCGACAAGGCCGCCCGCGAGCCGCTGGTGCCCTACGGCAAGGACCCCGAGGGCGTCATGAAGGACGTTCTGGGCAGGCTGTTCAAGCGGGGCTTCATGACCTACACCCACGAGAACATGATCCTCGTCGCGCCGCCGCTCATCATCACCCAGGCCCAGCTGGCGGAGGAGATGGAGAAGCTGGACGAAGTGCTCTTTGAAGTGGACGCGATGATCTGACGGAGGGACGCATGGCCTGTATTCTGAAACTTCCGGCCCGAACGGTCTTTGGCGAGGGCGCCCTCGAGGCGGCGGCGGAGGACATCTGCCGCCTTGGCAAAAAGGCGCTGATCGTCACGGGCAATACCGTGAAAAAAGGCGGGGGCTTCGCGCATCTGACGGCGCTTCTGGCGCGGGCGGGGGTGGCGTGGTCGGTTTTTTCGGACATCCCCGGCGAGCCGGACGACGAAATGATCGAGGCGGGCGCGAGGGCCTTTTCCGACGGCGGCTGCGACCATCTGATCGGCCTGGGGGGCGGCAGCCCGCTGGACAGCGCCAAGGCCATCGCGGTGCGCACGGCGCTGCCCGGACGCGTGGTGGCCCACGCCGGGCGCGAAATCACCGGAAACCTGCCCAAAATGGCGCTCATTCCCACCACCGCCGGCACCGGCAGCGAGGCCACGAAGTTTACCGTCATCACCGACAGCCGGGGGGGCGCGAAGCTCCTGCTCCGGGGCGAATGCCTGCTGCCGGACGTGGCCGTGGTGGACTTTGCGCTGACGCTTTCCGCGCCGCCCGATCTCACCGCCCATACCGGCCTGGACGCGCTGACCCACGCGGTGGAGGCCTACACCTCTAAAAGAGCCACGCCGCTGACCGATCCCTACGCCGCCGATGCGGCCGGGCGCATCCTCAAAAGTCTACCCCGGGCCTTTGATGGCGGGGACCCCGCCGCCCGGGCGGAGATGGCCGTGGCCGCGTACGAGGCGGGGGTGGCCATCTCCAACGCCTCCGTCACGCTGGTTCACGGCATGAGCCGGCCCATCGGCGCCCGGTTTCACGTGCCCCACGGCCTGTCAAACGCGATGCTTTTGGTGCCCTGCCTGTCCTTCGCGGCGGCGGGCCGGCCGGAAAAATTTGCGGAGCTGGCCCGGCGGACCGGCGCGGCCGGGTTTGGCGGGGACGACCGCCAGGCCGCGGAGGCGCTGATCCGGGCGCTGGCGGCGCTGGCCGACCATCTGGGCATCCCCACCCCGGCGGCCTACGGCATCCCGAAGGCGGATTTCTACCGCGCGATCCCGCAGATGGCGCGGGAAGCGATCGAAAGCGGCAGCCCGGCGAACACCCTCCGCGAGGTCGCGGAAGGGGACGTCGCCCGCCTGTACGAGGCGCTCTACTAGGTATATCCCCCGCTTACAATGGCGTAAGGCGCGTTCCTTGCGCCATTTTGCTGTTCCGGAACGACCAGAATCGGAGGTATGACCATGCAGCTGGCCAGAAAAAAACCCGAACCCATCCCCGAGCCGGGGGACGGCGCGGAGATCCTGATTGAAAACCTTTCGGTGCGCTTCCCGGACAGGGAGGGCGGCGAGACCATCGACGCGCTGGTCAACGTCAACCTTGCCATCCGCCAGGGCGAATTCGTATCGCTGGTGGGGCCGTCGGGCTGCGGCAAGACCACGCTTTTGCGGGCCATCGCGGACCTGCAGCGGCCGTCGGAGGGCGCCATCACCGTGCGCGGGCAGACGCCCCGCCAGGTGCGCCTGCAAAAGAAGTTCGGCATCGTATTCCAGAGCCCGGTGCTCTACGACTGGCGCACCGCCCGGCGCAACGTATGCATGCCGATGGAGCTGATGGGCCTGCCCAAGGCCCAGCGCACCGCCACCGTCAGCGAAATGCTGGGCATGGTGGGGCTTTACGACTTTGGCCGCAAGTACCCGGGCCAGCTCTCCGGCGGCATGCAGCAGCGGGTAGGCATCGCCCGGGCGCTGGCCATCGACCCGGAGATCCTTCTGATGGACGAACCCTTCTCCGCCCTCGACGAATTCACCAAGGAAAAGCTCAACGAGGACCTTCTGACCATCTGGAGCAAGACCCACAAGACGGTGGTGTTCGTCACCCACAACATCGCCGAGGCGGTGTTCCTGTCCGACCGCGTGGTGGTGCTCTCGCCCCACCCGGGCCGCGTGTCGGCGGTGGTTGACATCGACATCCCCCGGCCCAGGCGCCTGGCCGTCAAGGATACGCCCGCCTTCGGCGCGCTGGTCGCCAAGGTCCGCGGCAGCTTCGAGGGGGTGTGATCCTTTGACCGCCCTCAAAAAGGCGCTCGCCTCCCCCCGGATGGTGACGCTGGTGTGGACCCTGGGGCTCGTGGTGGTCTGGGAGATTGGCGCCACGGTCATCGCGGGCGTCAAGCGCACGCCGGAAAACGTGCTGCCGCACCTGTGGCAGATCCTCTACTCGGTCTTTGACCCCCGCAAGATCAACGGCACCCAGACGGCGCTGCAGCTGGTGCTGTCCAACGCGGGCATTACCCTGTTCCGCGCGGCCATCGGCTTTGTGCTGGGCGCGGCGGTGGGCTACCTGCTGGCGCTGGTGATGAGCCTTTTCAAGGCGGTGGAAAAGGCCCTTTTCCCCTACCTGATGATCATCCAGATGATCCCGATTCTGGGCATGGCGCCCATCGTGCTGGCGCTGACCAAGTCCATCGACAAAAGCCGCATCGTGATCGCGGCGATCCTGACGTTTTACCCGGTGGCCACCAACGCGCTGGCCGGCTTCAAGGCGGTGGAAAGGGAAAAGCGCGAGCTCATGTTTTCCCTGGCCGCCAGCCGGTACGAGGTGTACAGAAAGCTGCTCATCCCCTTTTCAATGCCCTACCTCTTTACCGGGCTCAAAATCGCGGCGCCGATGGCCATCACCGCCTCCATTTTGGTGGACACGCTGCAGGGCGGCAGCGGGCTGGGCACGATGATGAGCCAGTCCCTCAAGCACGCGATGACCATCTACGTGTTCTGGCAGATCGTGTTTCTGAGCGCCATCGTGGGCATTCTGAGCTACCGTCTGATGGCCGCGCTGGAAAAGTGGGCCTCCCCCTACCGCAGAAACCCCAAGGGGCCCGCCCCAAAGCCGGGGGCGCTGCCATGAAGCAAAAGAAGTTCTCCTGGGACGGATTCTCCGCCATTTTGTACCCGGTGCTCTTCGGCGCGGCGGTGGCCGTATTGTGGCAGACCCAGCTGCTGCACAAAATTCTGGGCGCGGACACTTTTACGCTGCCGCTTCCGGGGCGCATCCTGGCCATCATCGGCGACAATCTGCCGACCATCATGCTCAACGTGCGGGCCACGGTGACCGTGGCGCTGGGGGGCCTGGCGCTGGGTTCTCTTTTGGGGTACTTTCTGGGCGTGATCGCGGCGGTGTTTACCAAGTGGGGCAAGGGCGGGCTGACGCTGGCCTCCGCCTTCAACGCCATCCCCATCATCGCCATCGCGCCCATCCTCAACAACCTCACCAAGGATTTCAGCCCGGACGCCAGCGTGCGCAGCATGCTGGCCAAGATGCTGGTGGTGATGATCACCTCCACGGTGTCCATGAGCATCAACGCCTACCGGGGACTGACGGAGCTGAAGCCCTTTTCGCTGGATCTGATGCACTCCTACGCCGCCACGCCGTGGCAGATCTTCTACAAGCTCCGGCTGCCCAACAGCGTGCCATACGTGTTCACGGCGCTGCGGGTCAGCGTGCCGGGCTCGGTGATCAGCGCGCTGGTCAGCGAATACTTCGCGGAGTACATCATCGGCGTGGGCCGGCAGATTCGCGAAAACATCGTGCTGGCGCAGTACGCCACCGCCTGGGCCTACATTCTGGTGGCCTGCGCGATCGGCATTGCGATGTACGCGGCGCTGCTCGCCGCGGAGCGTATTCTTCTGAAGTGGCGGAGATGACGCCCACTCGGTTGAATAAAAACCAAATTAAGGGAGGAAACGGACATGTTGCATGGGAGAAAGAGAACGCTGATTCTGGCGGTTCTGATGGCAGCGGCGCTGCTCATCACGGCCGCCGGCCCCGCGCTGGCCGCCGGGTATCCGGCGGATGCCACCGCCGAAGCCGTCGTGGTGGACGCCGCGTCCCAGGGCAAGGTGGGCAACTGGGGCCTGGGCAACGAGTACGAAATACAGGCACTGCTCTCCAAATACGGCCAGCCCACCACCTACCTCAGCCAGGCCTTCGACATGGACGGCTTTGACGATGATTCCATCCTCCTGGCCTCCGCCATGACGTATAACGAGCTGGGTCTGGTGAAAAACGACTACCAGGGCGGCTACGCCTACGGCGACACGGTAAAGTATATTGACATGAACGACGAGGGCGTGGCGATGCTGGAGGACAACATCTTCACCACCCGCGCCTTCGCGGAAGCCAACCCCAACACGGTCAAGGCGTTTGTCGCCGCCTCCATGAAGGGCTGGGCCTACGCCTGCGCCAACCCGGCGGAGGCCGCGGAGATCGTGTACAAGTACGGCTCCTCCGTGTCCAGAGAGCACCAGGCCTACATGGCGGAGGAAGTCAAAAAGCTGGTGGAAACCGACACCAAGGGCAGCGCCGTCACCGCCTACGGCGCGATGGACGAGGAGGCCATGCAGCAGACGCTGGACCTGGCCAAGACCTACATCAAGCTCTCCGATTCCGCGGCGGCGGACGCCCTTTCCAAGCTGACCCTGGACGACATCCGCGACGCGTCCTACTGGGAGGCGGCCACCGCCGAGGGCGCGGCCCTTGAAGCCCCCGAAAAGGCGGATGTGACCATCCAGCTCAAGTGGCTGCCCCAGGCGCAGTTCATGGGCTACTACGTGGCGCTGGACAAGGGCTACTATGCGGACGCGGGCCTCAACGTGACCATCGTGCCCGGCGGCGGCGACATCTCCGAAACCACGGCGGTCTACACCGGTCAGGTGGACTTTGGCGTCACCTGGGTGTCCAACCTGATCGCGGCCAACGCCGGCGGCATGGGCCTCGTCGAGGTGGCGCAGGTGTTCCAGCGCTCCGGCCTGGTGCTGGTGTACAAGATCGCGGAATAACCGCGGCGCAATTCCCAACGACCGCCCGCGCCGGGCCGCGAGCACGGCGCGGGCGGCCGTCTTTTAAGGAGGCAGTCCCATGATTGATCTTCTGATCAAAAACGGCCGGATCGTCACGGCGGAGGAGGTTTTCTCCGGCGACATCGGTGTGGCGGATGGCAGGATCGCGCTGATCGGGGCGCATCTCGATCTTCCGGCGAAAGCGGTTGTGGACGCCGCGGGGATGTACGTGCTGCCCGGCGCCATCGATGCCCACACCCATCTGGCGATGCCCTTCGGCGGCACCGTGTCGGCGGACGGCTATCTGGCCGGCACCCGCGCCGCGGCCTCCGGCGGCGTGACCACGGTGTTCGACTACCCGATGCAGCGCAGGGGCAAGGGCATTGTGGAAACCGTCGAGGCCCGGCGCGCCATGTGCGCGCCGGAGGCCTGCGTGGACTTCGCGTTCCACTGCATCATCACCGACCTCAACGGCGGCGCGCTGCTGGACGAATTCCAGGCCGCCGTGGACTACGGCGTCCCCAGCTTCAAGTGCTTCATGGTGTACAAAAAAGAGGGCATGATGGTGGACGACGGCACCTTCATCAAGGTGCTGCGGCGCGCCGCGGAGGTGGGCGCCATCACCAACATCCACGCCGAGAACCCCGACGTGATCGACATGAACATCGAGCGGTTTCTGAAGGAGGGGCATACCTCCGCCTGGTACCACTACCTGTCCCGGCCGGAGTACGTGGAGGCCGAGGCCGACAAGCGCGCCGTCCACTGGGCCAGGCACGCGGACGCGCCGCTGTACATCGTGCACATGGCGGACGCCGAGGGCCTCGAGGCCGCCGTGGCGGCCAAGCGCGCGGGCGCAAAGATCTTCATCGAAACCTGCCCGCAGTACCTGGAATTCACCTGCGACGTCTACAAGCGCCCGGACGGCCGCGCCTTTGTGTGTTCGCCGCCCATCAAGGGCGAAGAGAGCCGGGCGGCGCTGTGGAAGGCCGTGGCCGACGGGAGCATCGACACCGTCGCCACCGACCACTGCCCCTTCCAGAGCTGCGAAAAGGACTGGGGCAAGGACGACTTTACAAAAATCCCCAACGGCTGCGCGGGGGTGGAAAACCTCTATCCCTACATGCTCGCCGCCGCCAACGAGGGGAAGATCTCCTTCCCGCGGGCGGTGCAGCTGTGCGCCGCCAACCCGGCCAAAATTTTCGGCTGCGCGCAGAAGGGCTCCCTCGCCGTGGGCAAGGACGCCGACATCGTGATCTACGACCCGGAAAAGACGTTTACCGTGTCGGTTTCCAACATGCATTCCGATTATGACCACACCATCTGGGAGGGCAAGACATTTTCCGGCTATCCGGTCAAAACCTATGTGCGCGGCCGGCTCGTCTACGATCACGGCGCCTTTGTGGGCGAACCGGGCTTCGGCCGGTTCGTGAGGCGCGAGCCCGTCATGCGCTAGGAAGGGGGAACGCATCTTGCGAAGCATTTACAGCGCCATCGCGCTTCGGGAGGAGGCGGGCGGCTGCCTCCTGTGCGAGGGGGCGCCCTGCACCGCCGCCTGTCCCCACGGCATCGACGCGGCGGCGGCCATCCGCTCGGTACGGTTTGAAAACACCGCCGGGGCGGCGCTTTTGCTGCCCGATCCGCTGCCCTGCAAGACGTGCGCGGGCCGGCCCTGCGTGGGCGCCTGCCTCAAAAGGCGCACGGGCCGGGCGGTGGCCGTGGACGAGGTGCTGATGCGCGCTTCCGGCGCGCGGCAGGCCCCGCCCCGGGCGGACCTCGCCATCGACTTTTGCGGCGTCCGGTGCGAAAACCCGTTTTTTCTGTCCTCGTCCGTGGTGGCCAACACCTACGGAATGATCGCCCGGGCGTTCCGGATGGGCTGGGCGGGCGCGGCCACCAAGACCATCGGCCTTTTTGTGCCCGACGAGGTTTCGCCCCGGTTTGACGCCCTGCGCAAGGAGGCCACGCCCTTTCTGGGGTTCAAAAACATCGAGCAGATCTCCGAAAGGCCCATCGGGGAGAACCTCGCCGCCATTCGGCGGCTGAAGGCGGAGTTCCCGGAAAAGGTGATCATCGCCTCCATCATGGGCCGCAGCGAGGAGGAGTGGACGGAGCTGGCGCGCCTGGTCAGCGGCGCGGGGGCGGACATCATTGAGTGCAACTTTTCCTGCCCCCACATGGCGGCGGACGGCCTGGGCGCCGACGTGGGCCAGAACCCGACGCTGGTGGCGGCCTTCACCCGCGCGGTTCGGCGCGGCACGCGCCTGCCGGTGCTGGCCAAGATGACGCCCAACCTGGGCAACATGGAACCCCCCGCCCTCGCCGCCGTCGGCGCCGGCGCCAGCGGCATCGCGGCCATCAACACCATCAAAAGCGTGATGAACGTCAACCTGGAAACCTTCTCCTCCGGGCCGGACGTGGCGGGGGTCACCAGCGTGGGCGGTTAGTCCGGACAGGCGGTAAAGCCCATCGCGCTCCGGTTCATCCAGTCGCGGAAGGGCGAGCCGCGGCTTGCCGGCGTACCCGTCAGCGGCATGGGCGGCATCGAAACCTGGCGGGACGCGGCGAATTCATCGCCATGGGCTGCGAAAGTGTGCAGGTGACCACGGCCGTCATGCAGTACGGCTACCGGATC
>JARKQG010000100.1 GCA_029974035.1 Eubacteriales bacterium
GAGCCAGGATCAAACTCTTGTGTTTAATCCTTTTTCTCGGTGCTTCATGCCCGCCAAGGCACCCCACACCAAGCCTTTAACTCTTCAGAATCTGACTGTTCTTTCTCTCTCGCTCTCGCTGTATCGTTTTCAAGAATCGCTTGCCGTTTTTCAAGCGGCGAATGTTATTGTACCAAACGGGGGAGCCTTTGTCAACACTTTTCTTTGTTAATTCAAGGTTTTCCGCAATTGACATCCGGCCGGGTTTTTTCTATTATATAAGGAACGGAAACGACCCTCCGAAAGGGTGAGCGACATGCCCCGGCTGGAACCCTATCACAAGCGGCTGCCCTACGGCTACGCGCTGGGCATCTATCCGTCCACGGTGCTGATCGAGGCGCGCCCCGAGAAAGCGCGGCGGCTGTTGCTGAGCCCCGCAGGGCTGGAGAGTGAGGGCGTGGCGCTGCTGCGCGAACGGTGCCGCGCGCTGGGCATCCGCGAGGAGGAGGCCGAGCGGGTGCTGCGCCGCGAATCCAAAAAGGACAACTGCTTTGCGGGCGTCGTATTTGACAAGTACGCCTCGCCGCCCAACCCGGAAAGTCCCCACGTGGTGCTTTGCCAGATCAGCGACCAGGGCAACCTGGGCACGGCGCTTCGCGCCTGCCTGGCCTTTGGCATCCGCGACGTGGCGCTGATCCGCCCCTGCGTGGACGCCTTCGACCCCCACGCGGTGCGCGCTTCCATGGGCGCCCTGTTCCGGATGAACGTGGCCACCTACGACCGCTTTGACGACTACCGCGCCCTCTACCCATCCCACGCCCTCTACCCCTTTATGCTGGACGGCGCGACCGAGCTGGACGAAGCCGCCCGAACCCGGCCGGACCGCTTCGCGCTGGTGTTTGGCAACGAGGCCTCCGGCCTTCCCGCCGACTTTGCGGTGCTGGGCCGGCCCGTCGTCATCCCCCAGAGCCGGGCGGTGGACTCCCTCAACCTGTCGGTGGCCGTGGCGCTGGGGGTCTATGCCTTCACCCGCTGCTGAGGGCTGGTAATTGTTTCCAATTTATTAATAACTGTTGACATAATTGCTACGAGTTGTTACAATTCCTACGAAACTAGTTTCTATTCTGTTTCGCAAGGAAGTGTAACCGCATGAAAATCAAGGTTCGGATTCTGGTGCTGGCGCTGGCGCTTATGCTGGCCACCGCGCCTGCGCTGGCGGCAAGCTGCCCCAACGGGAGCGATTCCTATTCCTACAACGTATCCTACGGCGGAAAGACCTACACGGTGACCTGCACCAAGAACGGCAAGACCTCCATCACCCCCTATACCGCCGCCGCGGCGAAGCCCGCGGCCACGGTCTGCCCGACCGCCACGGCAAAGCCTTCCGCCACCAAGAAGCCGACTGCCACGGCGAAGCCTTCCGCCACCAAGAAACCGACCGCTACGGAGAAGCCCGCCTCCGGTTCCTCGATGAGCGCCATGGCCGCCGAGGTGGTGCGCCAGACCAACGCCGAGCGCGCGAAGCAGGGCCTGTCGACGCTGACCGTTTCCAGCGAGCTGACCCGCGCCGCCGCGGTGCGCGCCCAGGAGATTGTGAAGAAGTTCAGCCACACCCGGCCGGACGGCAGCGCCTGGTCCACGGTATCCTCCGCCGCCCGCGGCGAGAACATCGCCATGGGGCAGCAGAGCGCCGACAAGGTGATGGCCGCCTGGATGAGCTCCTCGGGCCACCGCGCCAACATTCTGCGCTCGTCCTTCGGCTCCATTGGCGTCGCGGCCTACAAGGTGGGCAACACCCTGTACTGGGTGCAGCTCTTTGGCGGCTGACATGGCGCCGGAACCCCCGTTACGGAAAATGGGCCGCGCGATACGCGCGGCCCACGCCTTTTGGCGGAAGGGAAGTCAGTTGACCGCCTCGTACCAGGCGTCGGAGCCCAGCAGGTTGAGGCCGGCAAACTTGGGATAATCCTCCAGGTTCAGCTCCACGGTGTAGGTGATGCAGCGCCCGCTGCGCACCTGCTTTCGGGTGAGGAAGTCCACCGTGTCGTAGATCTTTGTGCCGTTTTTCAGCCGGAGCACGATCAGCCCCCGATCGGTCTGGGGCACCGTCTGGGTATAGCGGGTGCGGTTGTAGAAGTACAGGTCCACGCGCATCGAGCCGGTGGCGGTGTAGTAGATCCTGCGGGCGCTGTTGACCAGCTTGCCCGAGGCGCTCTTGGCCCGCGAGCGGGGAACGGACTGGTTTTTGACCACGTTCACCGCGCAGGTGGCCTTTTTGCCGTTTGCCGTCCGGACGGTGATGGTCGTCTTGCCGGTGGCGACGGCGGTCACCTGTCCGTCGGCGTTGACGGTGGCGACCTTCGGCTTTGAGCTGGTCCAGGTGACGGACTTGTTCTCCGCGTTGGCGGGGGAAATGGTCTCCGCCAGAAACACCTTCTGGCCGGGGATCAGCGTCAGCTTTTTCGCGTCCAGCTTGACGGAGCGGGGCAGCGCGCCGGTGGCGGTGACGACGCACTCGGCGGTGACGCCGCTGGTGGCGGTGGCGGTAATGGTGGCGGTGCCGCTCTTGCCCACGGCGGTGATCCTGCCGCTGGAGGAGACCGTGGCCACCGACAAATCGCTGGACTTCCAGCGCAGGTTCTTGTACTTGGCCGAGGCGGGGCTGAAGCGGGTGGGCATGGTGTAGCTCTTGCCCTGCTCCAGGGTCAGGGTGTACGTCTTGAAGCGCAGCTTCTGCACCACGTAGCGGGCGGAGAGCACGCGCACCTGGCAGGTGGTGTAGCTGGTGCCCGACTGCGCCATGATGACGGCGGGGGTGGAGCTGCTGGCCCGGACGCCGGTCACGAGGCCGGTGGTGCTGACGGTGGCGATGGCGTTTTTCGACGACGACCAGCCCACCGACCCGGTCAGGCCGCTGTCCAGCTGGAGCGCCATGCCCGGCGCGATGCAGGCCTTCGCCAGGTTCATCGTGGTGACGGGGGACTTGGCGACCTCGCCCTCGTCGGGATCGGACGCCTCACGGCGGACCAGCGTCTGGACGCTGCCCTCCGGGTAGATCTGCATGTTCTGCTGGTATTTTGTGCCCTTGAGGCTGCGGGCGACCTCCGCGGCCGCGTGGGCGTAGGCCTCGCCGACGGTAACGGTGCCGTCCCCATTGGCGTCGCCCTCAAGCTTTGACAGCCGGTTGCCGGCGGCGGCGGCGCCGCTGTGCTGCCAGCCCATGGCCTCGCACAGGTAGTTGGTGGCCAGGCCGTAGCTGGCGCCGCTGCCGGAGGAAGCGTAGGAATCCTCCGTCTGCGACGAGGACGCGATCACGTGAAACTTGGCGCCGGAGGTGATCGCCTTGGCGGCCAGGCCCGAGCCGGCCTCGCTGAAGGCAGCGACGGCGTTTTCCGCAAAGCTTCCGGAAGCGGCCGCGCGCTTGTTGATCAGCCCGCCCGATTCGCAGGCGTCCAGCAGGATGATCACCGTGCCGCGCACGTTGGAAAGCGTGCTCTGCAGCAGCGAAAAGCTGTATATATCGCTGCCGCCGTTGTAGTTCACGCCCGCGAGGCCGCTGGACGCGCCGTGGCCGCTGTAATAGAACACCGTCACGTCGTCGTCGTCCGCGCCCCAGGAGAGCATGCCGTTCACCGCGGCCTGGATTCCGACCGCGCTCTGGTTTTCCCGCACGAGTATCGTGCCGTAGCCGATCGAGCCCGACCGAAGCGCGTCCCGCATGTTGGCCGCGTCATAGGCGCAGCTCGGCAGGTTGGGAAGGTTTGCGTAGCTGCTGTTGCCGACCAGAAGCGCCCGGTAGGTCACCGTGCCGTCGGAATCGGCCAGCGCGGGCGCGGCCAACGCCGTCATAAGGACCAGTGCGGCCAGGAGCACCCGGCGAAGCCCCCTCGTTTGAATGTTCATCATATCCCACGCCTCCGAAAACGTCCGAAAAAGGAAGTAGAAAAGCAATGATTGTCTTTGAATTGTAATATCTTCCAGCTCCGATGTCAAGGCTTTTTAAAAAATTCACGGTCCTGCCCCACGGCGCGCTTTCCGGCGCGGCGCATTTATGCTAAACTGTTGGAGGCGCCCGCGGGCGCTGTCCGTATCCGAAACCTTCAAACGGGGAGGCAAGCCCATGCGAACCATCGGCGGCGAAGCGCGCGCGCGCATGATCGCCAACATTCTGACCGGCTGCGCCATCGTGCTGTTCGCGGTGGTGCTGTACCGGATTGACGACATCATGAACGGCGTTTCACAGCTGATGAGCATTCTTTCACCGCTGATCGTCGGGCTTTTCATCGCGCTGATGATGCGCCCGCCGATCCGCTTTATCGAACAGCTGCTCAGCCGCCTGTCCCGGGGGGGCAAGCCCACCCGCACACAGATGAAGCTGTACCGGGCGCTTTCGCTGGTGATCATGTACGCGGTGCTGTTCACGCTGGTGGTCGGGTTTCTGGTGAGCGTGGTGCCGCAGTTTGTCTATTCCGCCCAGTCGCTGACCGGCGCGATCACCGGCGTGGTGACCGAGCACCGGGCCGACATCGAGTGGTTTCTGCGGGAATTCAACATCACCGACATCACCGGTCAGTCCTCGCAGAACATGCTCCTGCAATGGGAAGACATCATGCACACCGGCATGGATTACCTGGGCAAGCTGCTTCTGAGCCTGCTCAACATGAGCTACAACATCTGGGGCGTTTCGGTGAACCTGTTCATGTCGGTGATCATTTCCATATATATGCTCTTTGGCCGGGAGAAATTTCTGGCCCAGGGCAAAAAGCTGTGCTGCGCGTTTCTCAAGCCGGAGCAGGTGTGCGTGCTCACCTACTGGACGGGGCGCATCCACCAGATTTTCACCGGCTTCATCTCCGGCAAGCTGATCGAAACCGTGGTGGTGGGCGTCGCCTGCTACATCGGCATGCTGGTGTTCCGGATGGACTACGCGCTTTTGATCAGCGTGATCGTGGCCGTGACCAACATCATCCCGTTCATCGGCGCATTCCTGGGCGGGGTCATCGGCGTCGTGATCCTTCTGATGGTGAACCCCGTCAGCGCGCTGTGGTTTTTGGTGTTCATCGTGGTGCTGCAGCAGCTGGACGGCAACGTGTTCGGCCCCAGGATTTTGGGGGATTCGCTGGGCATCTCCTCCTTCTGGGTGATTCTGGCGATCATGCTGGGCGGCGGGCTGTTTGGCGTGACCGGCATGATCGTGTTCATCCCGATCTTCGCGGTGCTCTACGAGATGATGAGCGCACTGGTGCGCAACCGGCTGAAAAAGCGCGGCATGCCCCACGACACCGCGGCCTACGACGCCCCCGGGCTGCCCGAGGACATCTGCCGCATGTCGGAAGCGCGTGAAAAAAGCCGCGCCGATAAGGAGGATACGCCATGAATCGGGTTGAACAGCTGGGCATGGGCATGATGCGCCTGCCCCTCGCGGGCGGGGAGATCGACCTGGCCGAAACCATCCGCATGGCGGACCGGTTCCTGGCCGACGGCGGCGTGTGGTTTGATACCGCCTGGGGCTACCATGGCGGCGCGAGCGAGGGCACCGTCCGGGCCGCCGTGACCGACCGCCACCCAAGGGCCGCCTTCCGCCTGGCCACCAAGCTGCCGGTGTGGCTGGTCAAGGGCCCGGAGGACCCGGAAAAGCTGTTCCAAACGCAGCTCGCCCGCACCGGCGCGGCCTACTTTGACCGCTACCTGCTGCACGCGCTGGACGCGGGCCGCCTCGCCGCGCTGGACGAATTCGGCGAGTGGGCGTTTCTCCGTTCCCTCCGGGACAGGGGGCTGGCCCGGTCCATCGGCTTTTCGTTCCACGACACCGCCGACGTGCTGGAGACGATCCTCTCCGCCCACCCGGAGGTGGATTTCGTGCAGCTTCAGATCAACTACCTGGACTGGGAGGACGACAAGGTCCAGGCCCGCGCGTGCTACGAGTGCGCCCGCGCCCACGGCGTGGACGTCGTGGTGATGGAGCCGGTCAAGGGCGGCGTGCTGGCCGCGCTGCCGGAAATTGCCGCCCGGCCCCTCCGGACGCTCCATCCGGACTGGTCCGACGCCCGCTGGGCGCTGGCCTTTTGCCTGTCGCTCCCCGGCGTGGCTACGGTCCTCAGCGGCATGTCGGACTTTGACCAGCTGACCGGGAACCTGGAAACCTTCCGCGACTTCGAGCCGCTGAACGAGGCCGAGCTGGCCGCGCTCCGGGCGGCGGCAAAGGCCCTTGACGCCATGCCGTCCATTCCCTGCACGGGCTGCGGCTACTGTGTGGAGGGCTGCCCGCGGAAGATCAACATCCCCGGCGTCTTTGAAACCGCCACCTCCGTGATGCGCTTTGGCCCCCGGCCCTCGCTCATGGGCCACTACAAGTGGCTTCTGGCCGGCGGCAGCGGCCGCGCGGCCGACTGCGTCGCCTGCCGGGCCTGCGAAAAAAGCTGCCCGCAACACCTGGAGATCGCCCGCCTGATGGCGGACTGCGCCGCACTGCTGGACGTTTAGCGCGGCGGGCCGGCCGCCGGGTGAATGCACGCGGCGGCTTGTTTCGTTGTCTTTACAAGATTAGGCTAGAGCCGTTTTGTCGAAAATGCTATGCTTATAATGAAAACAGGCTCGAAAAGGGAGGTTCCTCCGGTATGTCCGAATGTAAGCGTTTGAAGGACCGCGTGGTGGTCATCACCGGCGCGGCGCAGGGGCTGGGCGAGGCGCTGGCCAAGCGGCTGAGCGACGAGGGCGCGAAGGTGGTCGTCGCCGACATGAACTACGAGGCGGCCCAGAAGGTGGCCGCGTCGCTGGACGACGCCATCGCCGTCAAGGTGAACGTCACCAGCGATGAGGACTGCGCGGCCATGTGCCAGGCGGCGGAAGACAAATACGGCCGGATTGACATGCTGGTGTCCAACGCGGCCATTCTGATCTCCGGCCCGATCGGGGAGATGACCTACGCCCAGTTCTCCAAGGTGGTGGACGTCAATCTCAACGGCTACTTCAACACCTGCAAGGCCGTGGTGCCCTTCATGCGCAAAAACGGCCGGGGTTCCATCGTGCAGATCAACTCCAAATCCGGCAAAAAGGGCTCCTCCAAGAACTGCGCCTACGCGGCATCGAAGTTCGGCGGCGTGGGCCTCACCCAGTCGCTGGCACTGGAGCTGGCGGAGGAGGGCATCCGCGTAAACGCCATCTGCCCGGGAAACCTGCTGGACAGCCCGCTGTGGGTCAATTCGCTCTACGAGCAGTACGCCCGCAACCAGGGCACCACCAAGGAGAAGATCCGGGAAAAGTACGTAAACCAGGTGCCCATGAAGCGCGGCTGCCAGTACGAGGACGTGGCCAATCTCATGGTTTTTCTCCTGTCGGACGAATCCTCCTACATGACCGGCCAGGCCATCAACGTGACCGGCGGCCAGCAGATGAGCTGACGGAGGCCGCCATGATGAACAGACCCGTCATCATATGGGGCGCGGGACGCATCGGCAGGGGTTTTATCGCCGAGGTGTTCAGCCAGCCCGGCTACGGCCTGACGTTCGTCGACATGGTGCGCCCGCTGATCGAGCAGCTTCGGGCGGCCGACGGCTACACCGTCTACAAGGCGACCAACGAGGGCGTTTCCAGCGTCCGCATCGAAAGGTACGACGCGCTGCACATCGACGACGGCGAGGCGATCCTGAAGAAGATGCTGGAGCCCTGTCCGATCGTGTCGGCGGCGGTGCAGGCGTCGATGCTGGATTCGCTCGCGGACATGCTGGCCCCCTACATCCGCGCCCGCGCGCTTCAAAGGCCGGACGAGCCGATGGACATTCTCCTGAGCGTCAACTCGATGATGCCGGACAAAGCGTTTCGCGCCGCGCTGGAGCGCGCGTTTAAAGGCGAGGCGCGCGCGCTCGCCTACGCGCGCGAGAAGGTCGGCGTCGCGGTCACGGTGG
>JARKQG010000119.1 GCA_029974035.1 Eubacteriales bacterium
GATGGAGATCAACCTGATCACGCCGATCGCGTGCGAAGAGGGACTGCGCTTCGCCATCCGCGAGGGCGGCCGCACGGTGGGATCCGGCGTCGTGACGAAGGTCGTCGAGTAAACCAGCCATAAAAGCTTCAGGAAAAACCGTGGGAGCCGCTCCGATCGGAGCGGCTCCCGTTTTCCTTGCGGCCTTCCAAGCCCGCGGGCGCTTTACTGCGCCGTCCCGCGCCCCAAAAGCGCCTGCTCGCGCTCCTCGCGGAACTGGTTGACGTAGAGGTTGTAGTAGTAGCCCCGCTGGGCGATCAGCTCCCGGTGGGTGCCCTGTTCCCGGACGCGGCCGCCCTGGATGACCAGGATGCGGTCGGCGCTTTTGATGGTGGACAGCCGGTGCGCGATGATGAAGCTGGTGCGCCCCTTCAGCGCGGTGGCGATGGCCTTCTGGATGCGCTGCTCGGTTTCGGTGTCCACGGAGGAGGTGGCCTCGTCCAGTACGAAGATGGCCGGGTCGGCCAGGAGCGCCCGCGCGAAGGAGATCAGCTGCTTCTGCCCGGTGGACAGCCGGCCGCCGCCCTCGCCCACGTCGGTATCGTAGCCCTTGTCAAACTTGAGGATGAAGCCCTCCGCGTCCACCATGCGGGCGGCGCGCTCCACCTCCTCGTCGGTGGCGGAGAGCCGGCCGTAGCGGATGTTGTCGCGGATGGTGCCGGAAAAGAGGTGCGGCTGCTGCAGTACGTACCCCAGATGAGATTCCAGCCACAGCTGCGACCGCCCGCGGTAATCCGCGCCGTCGATCAGGATGCGGCCCGCGGTGGGCTCGTAGAACCGGCAGATGAGGTTGACGATGGTGGACTTGCCGCTGCCCGTTTCGCCCACCAGCGCGATGGTCTGCCCCGCCTTTACGGTGAGGCTGAAGTCCTCCAGCACCTTTTCGCCGCCGCCGTACTGGAAGGAGACGTTTTCAAAGGTGATGTCGCCCGCAAGGTCCGGCCAGTTGGCCGTATTCGGGTGGAAGTTGTCGCCGAAGGCTGCCTCGACGGCCGCGCCGTCCACGATTTCCGGCTTGGAATCCAGCAGCGACACCACCCGCTCGGCCGCAGCCTGGGCGGACTGCAGGTCCGCGAACACGCGGGCGATGTTGGTGATGGGCTCGAAGATCTGCACCGAGTAGTTCATGAAAAGCGTCAGCGTGCCCAGGCTGGTGATCCCGCTGAACACCTCGTACCCGCCGCGCCACAGCGCGTAGGCGGCGGCCACGGAGCCCAGCGACATCACCAGTGGCATGAAAAGGGCCGAAAGCACCGCCGCCCGCACCGAGCAGGCGCGCATTTTTCCGGTCAGTTCCACGAACTCGCGGGTGTTCTCGTCCTCGCGGACGAGGGTCTTTGTGGTCTTCGCGCCGGCGATCCCCTCGTTGAAGGCGCCGGTGATGCGGGAATTGGTCTTGCGCACCTCGCGGTAGCTGGCCAGGATGCGCTTTTGAAAGTACACCGCCAGCGCCGCGATCACCGGCAGCACCACGATAAGCGCCAGCGAGAGCGTCACGTTGATGGACAGCATCACCGCCACGGACAGCACGATGAAGCCCGTGCCCCACACCAGGTCGATCAGGCTCCAGCCGATGGTATCGCCCAGCCGCTGGGTGTCGGAGGTCATCCGGGACAGGATGTAGCCGATGGGCGTCCTGTCGTAATAGGAAAAGGACAGCTCCTGCAGCCGCTGAAAGCCCAGGCGGCGGATCCGGTGGCACACGCCGGCCTCCACCCGCCCGCACAGAAAGATAAACCCGGCGATGGACGCGGTCTGCACCGCGACGGCAATGCCGTAGCGGGCGATGAACCCGCCCAGCCCTTCGGTGGTCGCGCCGGCGACAAAGCGGTCGATGGCCTCCCGGGTCAAAAGCGGGAACACCACATCCATCGCCGCGCAAACGATCATCAGCGCGATGATGGCCGCCAGGTGGGGGTGAAAGGGTTTGACGTAGCCCAGCACGCGGCGCCACAGCCCCGCGTCCAGGCGCTTGGTAAAGTCCTGCTCCAGATGCGCCTGCATCCTGATTCCTCCTTTGACGGCGGGCGGACGCCCTTGGCGCGCCCGCCCGGGTTGTGCGCGGGCTTTGCCCTACGCCGAGGCGTCGTCGGTTCCGAGCTCCTCCTCCAGCTGGGACTGGATGCGCCACACGCGGCGGTACAGGCCGTCCCGGTCGATCAGCTCGTCATGGGTGCCCTGCTGGGCGATGCGGCCGTTTTGCAGCACCAGAATCCGGTCCGCCTGGCTGAGGGTGGTCAGCCGGTGGGATATAATGAAGGTGGTGGCGTGGGTCTTTTCGCGGCGCAGCGCCGCGCGGATGGCCTGGTCGGTTTCGGTGTCCACGGCGGACAGCGAATCGTCAAAGATCAGGATGTCGTTTTGTTTGAGCAGCGTGCGTGCGATGGCCACCCGCTGCTGCTGCCCGCCGGACAGCGTGACGCCCCGCTCGCCCACCAGCGTTTCATAGCCCCGGTCAAAGTTCCGGATGAAGCCGTCGGCCCGGGCGGTGCGGGCGGCACCCTCCACCACCTCCGCGGACACGTCCGGCGCGGCGATTTTGATGTTGTTGCCCAGCGTGCGGGAGTAGAGGAACGGCTCCTGCAAAATCAGCCCGATGCGGCTGCGCAGGTGCTCCTTGCGGATCTTCCGGATGTCCGTGCCGCCGATGGTGATCCGCCCATCGTCCACGTCGTAGAGCCGCTGCAAAAGGTGCATCATGGTGGACTTGCCGGAGCCGGTGGCCCCCAGGATCGCCACGGTCTGGCCGCGCTTTACGGAAAAGTCTACGTCGATGAGCACCGGGTTCATCGCTTCATACGAGAAGGCTACGTGCTCGAAGCGGATGTCGCCGGCGACGGAAGGGGTGAGCGTCCCCTCCGGGTCGTCTTCCGCCGGGGTTTCCAGCACGTCGGCAATGCGGCCCGCGGCCACCATCGCCTTGCCCATCTCCGAAAGGATTCTGCCCAGCTGGCGCACCGGCCAGAGCAGCATCCAGATGTAGCTGACGAATACCGTCATCTCGCCCACCATCAGCTGCCCGTCGGCGGCCAGAAAAACGCCGAAGATCAGCGCCAGCCCGGCCTGCACCATGCTGATCATGTCGCTGGAGGGCCAGTACACGGCCAGCAGGTCGCCCAGGTGCCGGTGCTTGCGGTAGAGGTCGTCGTTGACGCGGGCGAACTTCTCCACCTCGTACTGCTGCCGCCCGAAGGCGCGCACCACGCGCACGCCGGACAGGTTTTCCTGCAGTACGGCGCTCATGCGGCCCTCGGCGTCGTCCACCTTCTGGAAGTTTTTCTGCACCAGCCGGAAGAAAAAGTACGCCCACAGGAAGAGGCCCGGCACCAGGATCAGCGAAACCAGCGTCATCCGGGGGCTGATCCGGAGCATCACCACCACCGCCACGCCCACGATCAGAAACGCGCGAAAGATTTCCACCAGCTGGCTCTGCAAAAAGCGTCGGATGGTTTCCACGTCCGACGTGCAGCGCTGCACCAGATCGCCCGTCTCCGCCTTGACGTGGTAGTCAAAGGACAGCCGCTGCAGGTGGTCGTACAATCGGTCCCGGAGGGATTTGGCGATGTCCTCGCTGGCCTCCGCGGACCAGCGCCCCCGAAGGTATTGGAAAAAGCCGCCGGCGAGGTACAAAAGGAGCATGCCGAGCGCCATCAGCCACAGGTTGCGGACCAGAAAATCGCGTCCGCCCATCCGGTTCACCCAGTCCAGGATTGGCCCCGGAAGCTGGAGCGGGCGCTTCGCGCCGATTACGGCGTCGATGGCCTCCGCCAGCACCAGCGGCGTCACCAGCGACGCGCACACGCTGACGGCCATCGCCAGCACGGAGCCCAGGTACCGGGCCAGGTGGCCCTTCATCATCGATCGGACCAGGCGCATCTGTTTTGATTTCATGGGGGAGAGGCCCTCCTTTGGGTTTCTCAAGGCACAAAAAGGCCATCGGGCAGATGCTGCCCGATGGCCGACGCGTTGGCGGACGGAAACTACGCCCTTTGATCGCGAAGGTGCATAAGGCGGCAATCCGAATCACGGATGATCCCATTGGCTGCAATGGTACGCTTGATGGCCACGGCATACTTCAGGCTGTAAGACATTCGGACTGCCCCCTTTCGTTCTTTTTTGGCGCCGCTTTTGCGGTCACTTCCTCATTTTAGGGGATGGCGCGACAATTTGCAAGTTATCTGTGGGTTAACTCATGTCTCGCGCCGCGCCGGACGGAATGGTTTGACAAAGCCTTCCACGGCAAGTATAATCAGATGAGTTCACGCGAATGCACGGTTGTGGAGGATCGTAAAGACGATGAAGTCACTGATTCTGGCAGCGGGCTACGCCACGCGGCTGTATCCGCTCACGCTTGACACGCCCAAGGCGCTGCTGCCCATCGGCGGAAAACCCATGCTGGATTACCTGGTGTCCGAGATCGCGACCCTCGAGGACATGACCGAGGTGCACATCGTTTCCAACCACCGGTTCATCGCCCGGTTTGAAGCCTGGGCCGGGGGCGCGGCCTCGCGGTACCCGGGCCTTCGGTTTACCGTGTGGGATGACGGCACCACCTCAAACGATGACCGCCTGGGCGCGGTGGGGGACATCCAGTTCGTCATCGATCGGGCGGCGCTGGACGACGATCTCCTGATCGCCGCCAGCGACAACTTCTTCACCTTTCCGCTGCGCGACTTCGCGGCGGACTTTCGGCGCACCGAGCGGGACACGCTTCTGACCGCGCACCTGGACGATCTGGACACGCTGCGCAAGTTTGGGGTGGCCACGCTGGGGGCGGACAACCGGGTGCTGTCCCTGGTGGAAAAGCCGGAAAACCCGCCCAGCGACGTGGGCGTGTACGCGCTCTACCTCTACCGGCGGGACACGCTGCCGCTGATCCGCCAGTATCTGGACGAGGGCAATTCCCCGGACGCGCCCGGCCATTTCCCGGAGTGGCTGTGCACCCGGCGGGACGTTCGCGCCTACATCTTCACCGGGGAATGCATCGACATCGGCTCGCCGGAGGCCTACCGGGAGGTCAACGAGCGCTTTGGCGGAGGGAACCGTGGACAAGTGGGATAAGCGCTTCATGGAGATGGCTCAGGTCATCGCCACGTGGGCAAGCTGCTATCAGGCGGAGCGCAAGATCGGCGCGGTGATCGTGAAGGACAAGCGCATCATGACCACCGGCTACAACGGCGCGCCCGCCGGGGTCAGGACATGCGTCGAGCGGGGCGAGTGCCTGCGGCGCAGGCTGAACATCCCCTCGGGTACCCACCACGAATTGTGCTACGCGGTGCACGCCGAGCAGAACGCCATCATCCAGGCGGCGCGTCTGGGCGTGAGCATCGCGGGCGCGACGCTGTACTGTACCCATCAGCCCTGCGTACTGTGCGCCAAGATGATCGTCAACGCCGGCATCCTGCGGGTGGTCTACCGGGCGGGGTATCCGGACGACTTCGCCCGCCAGATGCTCGCGGAGGGCGGCGTGGCGCTGGAAAAATACGAGGAGGATGCACGGGATGGCCAATAATCTGGCAACACAGGCGCTGTTTGACCTGGAAAAGACCATCGCCGCGGCGCTGTTTCGGGGCCTGGAATACCCCTGGCAGGCGCTGCCGCTATTGAAGGAATTCATCCTGGCGCTGGGCGAAACCCTGCCCGAGAGCGCGTATGAGCGGCGCGGGAGCGGCATATACATCGCGCGGAGCGCGAAAATCGCCCCGTCCGCCTCGCTGGCCGGGCCGCTGATCGTGGACGAGGGCGCGGAGGTGCGCCACGCGGCGTTCGTCCGGGGCAGCGCCATCGTGGGCAAGGGCGCGGTGGTGGGCAATTCCACGGAGCTGAAAAACTGCCTGCTCTTTGACCGGGTGCAGGTGCCCCACTACAATTACGTGGGGGATTCCATCCTGGGGTACAGGGCCCACATGGGCGCGGGGGCCATCACATCCAACGTGCGCAGCGACAAGCGGGACATCGCGGTGCATGCGCCCGAGGGCGATATTGCCACGGGCCTCAGAAAGTTTGGCGCCATGGTGGGCGACGAGGTGGAGATCGGCTGCAACGCGGTGCTCAACCCCGGCGTGGTGCTGGGCCGCGGCGCGTGGGTGTACCCGCTGTCGCTGGTGCGCGGCGTCGTGCCCGCCCTGCACGTGGTGAAGGACGGCGGGCGCATCGCCCAGAGACGGACGTAAAGGAGAATAAAGCATGGGCAGACTCTTCGGAACCGACGGTGTGCGCGGCGTGGCAAACGACACGCTGACAGTGGAACTGGCGCTGCGCATTGGCCGCGCCGCGGCGATGGTGCTCTCCGGCGGCAGCCGCCGCCGCCCCGTGTTCGCGGTGGGCATGGATACGCGCATCTCCAGCGACATGCTTGCCGGCGCGCTGACCGCCGGGCTGTGCTCCGTGGGGGCGGACGTGATTCAGCTGGGCGTGGTGCCCACGCCGGCGGTGGCCTACCTGGTGGGCAAGTACAAGGCCGACGCGGGGGTGATGATTTCCGCCTCCCACAACTCTGCGGAGTTCAACGGCATCAAGATCTTCTCCGGCGACGGCTACAAGCTGCCCGACGACCTGGAGGAGCGCATCGAGGCCATCGTGCTGGACCGGGTGCAGCCTGAAACGCTGGCCGCTCCCGCCGACATCGGCAAGGTGATTGCAAAGCCCGGCGCCGTCAAGGACTACGTGGATCACGTGAAGTCCACCGTCGCATTCTCGCTGGAGGGGCTGAACATCGCGGTGGACTGCGCCAACGGTTCCGCCAGCGCCTCCGCGGCCCGGCTCTTTTCCGAGTTGGGCGCCAAGGCCACCATCCTCTTTGCCGATCCGGACGGGCTCAACATCAACATGAACTGCGGCTCCACCCACATCGGCGCGCTCCGGGAATACGTGCTGGCGCACGCGCTGGACGCGGGCGTGGCCTTTGACGGCGACGCGGACCGCTGCCTGATGATCGACGACGCGGGCAACCTGATCGACGGCGACTTCATCATGGCCATCTGTGCGCTGGACATGAAAAAGCGCGGCAAGCTCAACAAGAACACCGTCGTGGGCACCATCATTACCAATCTGGGCTGTGTGAAGTTCTGCGAGGAAAACGGCATCCGCTTTGAGGCCACCAAGGGGGGCGACCGGTTCGTGCTGGAGGAGATGCTGCTGGAGGAATACGACTTCGGCGGAGAGCAGTCCGGCCACGTGATCTACCGGGACTTCGCCACCACCGGCGACGGCCAGCTGACCGCGGTGCAGCTTCTGTCGCTTTTGCGCCGCGAGGGCGTGAAGCTTTCGGAGATGGCGCGCATCATGAAGCGCTACCCCCAGGCCATGATCAACGTGCGCGTATCGCCGGAGGGCAAGCTGAAGTTTTACACCGACCCGGTCGTCAAGGAGGCCGTGGAGACGGGCAAGAAGGCGCTGGGCGGGGATGGGCGCATCGTGGTGCGGGTGTCGGGCACCGAGCCGCTGATCCGCGTGATGACCGAGGGCCGGGATGAGGCGCTGATCCGCCGCATTGCCGAGGACACCGCCCGCGTGATCGAGGAAAAGCTGGGCGGGGCGTAGGTTCGTCCAAGACGCTTTGGGGCCGGGGCGCATGCGCCCCGGTCCCAATCAATTAGTAATTCTCGCGGCAGCGCTCCTTGCGCAGCTTCCTGCGGCGCTCGCCGGCCAGCATGGCCTCTTTCTCCTCGTCCGTCTCCGGCACCAGCCGGGGCACCGGTGCGGGGCGCTCGAATTCGTCCAGCGCCACCATCACCAGGTAAGCGGTGTTGATCAGCTCACGCTCACCGTCCAGCGCCTCCACATAGGTCTTGACGCAGACCTCCATCGAGGTGCGGCCCACGTATGTCATCTTGGCGGCCAGCAGCACCACGTCGTTGGCGCGGGCGGGGCCCGCAAACTGCAGGTTGTCCACGGCGACGGTGGTCACGTTGTGGCCAGAGTGCCGCCGCGCCACCACCGCGGCCACCACGTCGATCCACTCCATCAGCTGGCCGCCGAACAGCCGCTTGAAGCCGTTGAGCGTTCCCTGGGTGAGGATCTGCACCTGTTCGGTGTAGGAATCGGAGGGGTGTTTTTCACTCGCGCCGCTCACGCCTTTTCCTCCTCCGCCGCCTGGGCCGCCGCGCCCGCGGGGGCTTGGGCCGCCTGGGCGCCGCCCAGCGTCAGCGTGATTTCCTCGGTCTTTTTCGCCTTGGCCGGGCGCTTTGGCAGCTGGTAGGGGTTTTCCGAAAGCCCGTCCTTGGCCATCATGCGCTCCAGCACCGTGATGTCGGAGGAGATGTCCAGCGCATCGGCCTCGAACATCTGATCCAGCTGCTGCTCAAAGCCGAACACCAGCTGCGAGAGCATCTTTTCGATGGCCTCCCGGCTGGAGCGGATGTTGTCGCCCGCCACGGTCTGTTTTTCCAGCTCCGCGTAGGCGCTGAGCAGCTTCAGCGTGGTGGGCAGGTAGTAGTTCATGAAGGTGCGGATCTGATCCAGCTTGGCCGGAGACTGGCGAACCTTGTCGAAGATCAGCCGGGTGACTTCCTCGATTCTGCGGATCTTCCGGGATACGTCCTCGTTGGCGATCAGCTCGTCCATGCGGCGGATCTCCCGGAGCTTGGCCATATAGGGGTCCTCCGGTGCCTGTGAATCGGGCGCGGGCGCCGGCTTGGGCGCCGGTTTGGGCTCCGCCTTGGGGGCGGGGGCCGCCTCCGGCTCGAAATGCAGGTGGATTTCCCGCGCCGGCGCGGGCTCCGCCGCGTGGCCGTCGATCACCAGTGCGCGGGTGCTCATGTCCAGGTACGCGCCCTCGGGGAAGCGGCCATCCTCAATCATCCGCTCCAGGTCGCGGCAGGCCTGTTCCTCCGTCACCGGGATGGCGGCGGCGATCTCCCGTACGCGCATCACCTTGCGCCGGCCCACCACGTTGAGATACTTTTCAAACCGGCGGCGGGTGCGGCCCAGATGGCTGGAATATGCCAGAAGCGCGAGACCGATGGCGAATAAGGCCGGGAAAACGGAGCGGACGCCCAGGAAAAGCATTAGCGCGCCGAGCATCAAAAGCACCGATCCGGCGGAGGAAGACGACTTTGCGCGGCGCTCCGAAGACTCCTCGCGCGTCAGACTGTGGAAGCGCTTGAGCAGCATGATGGCACCCACCGGCGGAAATACCACCAGCATGATGGCCACCGGAATCCAGCTGTCGGCGCCATCGTCGCCCTTTCGCTGGCGCCGGTTCCTGTCTTGATCTTTGGCCATGCGCATCCACGGACTCCCTCCAGTATGATTCGGCCACAGTATAACATAAACCCGGCCTTGAAGAAAGGCCGGGCGCGTAAATTCCGGCGCGGCCGCGCCGAAACGACGCTTTTTGCCGCCGAGCGCCGGGGCGGAGGCTATTCGACGGTGACGGATTTGGCCAGGTTGCGGGGCTTATCCACGTCGCAGCCCCGGAGCACCGCCACGTAATAGGCGAAGAGCTGCAGCATCGTGGCGCTGACCAGCGGCGTCAGAAGCTGGCTGACCCGGGGCAGCAGGAAGCGGTCGTCCGCCGCGCCATCGTCGGGGGCGCCCTCCTGGGCGATCAGGATGACCCGCGCGCCCCGGGCCTTGACCTCCTTGACGCCGGAGAGCAGCTTGGGGTAGAGCGCATCGTCGGTGGCCAGCGCGATCACCGGCATGCCCTTTGTGATCAGCGAGATCGCGCCGTGCTTGAGCTCGCCCGCGGCGTAGGCCTCGGAGTGAATGTAGGAGATTTCCTTGAGCTTGAGGGAGCCCTCCTGGGAGAGCGCCCAGTCCAGCCCCCGGCCGATGAAGAACAGGTTCTCCGCGTGGCGGTAGCGGTCGGCCAGGGCCTGAATTTCCTCCTTGCGGCCGATCACCTGCCGGATGGCCTCCGGAATTGCCGTGAGCATCTCGCCGACGAGGGCCTCCGCCTCCGCGGGGGCGATGGTCTCACGCGCCAGCGCGGCGGCCAGGGCCAGCAGGTACATGGCCACCAGCTGCACCGTGAAGGCCTTGGTGGAGGCCACCGCGATTTCCGGGCCCGCCCAGGTGTAGAGCACCGCGTCGGCCTCCCGCGCGATCGAGGAGCCCACCGCGTTGACCACGCCCAGCGTCGCCGCGCCGCGGGCCTTGGCCAGCCGCAGCGCCGCCAGCGAGTCCGCCGTTTCGCCGGACTGGGAGATCAGCACCACCAGGTCCTTTTCCGTCAGGATGGGATCGGCGTAGCGGAATTCCGAGGAGATGGCCACCTCCACCGGCAGCCGCGCCAGGCGTTCGATGGTGCCCTTGCCCACCAGCCCGGCGTGCATCGCGGTGCCGCAGCCCACGATGATCAGGCGGTTGAGGCCGCGGAGCTTTGCCGCGTCCAGCGCGGGCAAATCCAGCGCCGGCAGGCCGTCCCGCACCCGTGGGCGCAGCGTGCGGAGCACCGCGTCGGGCTCCTCGTGGATTTCCTTGAGCATGAAGTGGGCGTAGCCGCCCTTTTCCGCGGCCTCCACATCCCACTGGGCGGTCTCCAGCCGCTTTTCGACGGGCGCGCCGGAGAAGTCCGCAAACCGGATGCCCTCGGGCGTGAGAATCGCAATCTCGCCCGGCTCCAGCTGGTAGTAGGAGCGGGTGTACCGGAGCAGCGCCGGGATGTCCGAGGCCATGTAGCTGCCGTCCTCCCCCGGCGCCACGATCAGCGGGCTGTCCTTGCGCGCGGCGTAGATGACGCCCGGCGCGTCCCGGAACACCACGCCGAAGGCGTAGGCGCCCGTCAGCTCGGCGGCGGCTTCGGTCAGCGCCCGGAAGGGATCGCCGGTCTTCACGTAGTGGTAGTCGATCAGCTTGGCCGCCACCTCGGTGTCGGTCTCCGTCAGGAAGCGGTAGCCGTGGCTCTCGAGAAAACGCTTCCACTCCAGGTAGTTCTCCACGATGCCGTTGTGCACCAGGTACAGCCGGTCGGTGCCGTGGGGGTGGGCGTTTACGTCCGAAGGCTCGCCGTGGGTGGCCCAGCGGGTGTGGCCAATGCCGCAATTTGAACGGATGGGGTTCGCCTCGAGCTTCTCTCGGATATTTTTAAGCCGCCCCTTGGCCTTGACGATCTTCAGCGCGCCGCCCTCGAAGGCCGCGATGCCGGAGGAGTCGTAGCCCCGGTATTCCAGCGCCGTAAGCCCCGCCATGAGCCTTGAAACCGCGTCCTCGCGCCCGGTGTAGCCGATGATTCCGCACATATAAAACGCTCCTTCATTTCCGCGCGCGGGGAGGGTACGCGCGGCGGCGCCCTGCGGCCGGTCGCCCAGGGCGTGCGGCGCACAAGGCCTCGCCGTCATTTTTCCCGGCGCGGCAGACTGCTATGATTTTGAAACAAACGTGAAACGCGCGCTTTGTTGTGCGGTCGCCCGCAGTTTTTCCCGCGCGTCTTAAGGATGGGCGCATCCCACCCGAGCGGCATCCGCCGAATCTTTCGATGCGCGCCGGTTTCCCGGCGCAACCGCTCTCCTCGTCAACTGTCCGGCGATGGGCCGGCCGCGGGCCGCGCGACGCGCAACCCGGGCGGGACCGGACAGTCCCGGCGCTTGCAGGTTCCCCCAAATTACCGCAAGGACATTCCCCCTTTCCAGACGCTCCCCTTCAGGGTATGCGCCTTTACGCCGTGCCGGTGCGCCGGAGGCGCTCCACCAGCACCATCAATACCGAGATGTCGCCCGGCGACACCCCGGGGATGCGCGACGCCTGACCCAGCGACCGGGGCCGGTGGGCCGCCAGCTTCTGCCGCGCCTCGATGCGCAGCGCCGGGATCGACAGGTAGTCGATGTCCTCCGGCATGAGCAGCGCCTCCGCCCGGTTGAACCGGTCGATCTGGGACTGCTGGCGCGCCAGGTACCCCTCGTACTTGACCAGGATCTCCGCCTGCTCCAGCGCGTCGTCGGGCAGGGCGGAGAGCGCCGTACCCGCGGCCAGCGGCTTCAGCCGCGCCTCCGGGCGGCGCAGCGCGTCCGCGAGGCGCATTTCGCCCACCAGCGCCAGCGCGCGCTCGGTGTTTTCGCGCTTTTTCAGCATCCGCCGATAGCGCTCGGGGCGCACCAGGCCGGCCCGGTAGCCCGCCTCCGTCAGGCGCAGGTCCGCGTTGTCCTGCCGGAGCTTCAGCCGATATTCAGCGCGGGAGGTCATTATCCGGTAGGGTTCGTCCACGCCCTTGACCGTCAGATCGTCCACCATCACGCCCAGGTAGGCGTCGGCCCGCGACAAAAGCAGGGGCGCTTCGCCCTTCATCCACAGCGCGGCGTTGATCCCGGCGTAAATCCCCTGGGCGGCGGCTTCTTCATAGCCCGAGGTGCCGTTGACCTGCCCGGCGAAGTACAGCCCTCCGATCTCCCGCGCGGCCAGGCTGCCGGTGAGGCGGGTGGGGTCGATGCAATCGTACTCGATGGCGTAGGCCAGCCGCAGCACCCGCGCGCGCTCCAGCCCGGGCACGCTGCGGTAGATTTCCCGCTGCACATCCTCCGGCATGGAGGTGGACATGCCCTGCACATACCATTCGACGGTGTCCGCGCCCTCGGGTTCCAGAAAGATGGGGTGGCGGTCCTTGTCGGAAAAGCGCACCACCTTGTCCTCGATGGAGGGGCAGTAGCGGGCGCCGGTGGCGTGGATGACGCCGGAGTACATCGGCGCCCGGTGCAGGTTGCGCCGGATGATTTCATGGGTTTCGGGCGTGGTGTAGGTGAGGTAGCAGGGCATGCTGTTTTCCAGCCTGCGGTCGGTGAGAAAGGAAAAGGGCACCACCGGCTCGTCGCCCGGCTGCAGCTCCATCCTGGAAAAATCCACGGTCCGGCCATCCAGCCGCGCGGGGGTACCGGTCTTGAACCGGCGCAGCGAAAAGCCCAGGGCCGCAAGAGCGCCGCCCAGGTGCGGCGAATTTAAAAGTCCCTGGGGGCCGCCCTTCCAGGAGCATTCGCCGATGATGATGCGGCTGTCCAGGTACACGCCGCCGCATACGACGGCCGCCCGGCACCGGATGCGCGCGCCCGTGGTGGTGGTGACCGCCGTCACCCGGCCGTGCTCCGCCTCAATGCCGCAAATCTCCGCCTGCCGGAGGGCGAGGTTTTCCGCCTCGTCCAGCGCCCGGCGCATCCGCCGCTGATAGGCCCGCTTGTCCGCCTGGGCGCGCAGCGAATGCACCGCCGGTCCCTTGGCGGTGTTGAGCATCCGGGACTGCAGCAGGGTGTCGTCGATGGCCAGGGCCATCTCGCCGCCCAGCGCGTCCACCTCCCGCACCAGGTGGCCCTTGGCGGTGCCGCCGATGGAGGGGCTGCAGGGCATCAGCGCCACGCTGTCCAGATTGAGCGTGACCAGCAGCGTCGAAAAGCCCATCCGGCTCAGCGCCAGCGCCGCCTCGCAGCCCGCGTGGCCCGCGCCGATGACCACGGCGTCAAATTGTTCGGGTGTCATGTCCGGTCCTCTCGCGGTGAAAAGTTTCATCCATTATACCGCATGCCCGGCGCCTCGCGCGGGATTTTATCCAACTTTAACGCGTGGCAACGGTTGACAGGGGCGGCGCCCGGGGCTATAATCACCTTGGTTAGAAACAGCTAACTTTCGATACATTCTTTTGGTTAGAATACACTAACTGCGAGGGGCGTGCCTATGCTGGAGCGGACGCTGGACCATCTGGACGACGGCGAGAGCGCGGAAGTGACCCAGGTGATGGTGGAGGGCAAGATCAAGCGCAGACTGGTGGAGATGGGCATCACGCCGGGGACGCGCGTTACGGTGACCAAGCGCGCGCCGCTGGGCGACCCCATTGAAATCGCGCTTCGGGGCTACAAGCTGACCATCCGCCAGTCGGACGCCCGGGGCATCCGGGTGACGGGGAGGGCGGGCGCATGAAGTACGTCATCGCGCTGGCGGGCAACCCCAACAGCGGAAAGACCACGCTGTTCAACGCGCTGACCGGCTCCAACCAGTACGTGGGCAACTGGCCTGGGGTGACGGTGGAGCGCAAGGAAGCCCTCTTTCAGATGGGCGAGGACGAGGTGACGCTGACGGATCTCCCGGGCGTCTATTCGCTGTCTCCCTACTCCATCGAGGAGAACATCACCCGCCACTTCATCGCGCAGCACCGGCCGGACGTGGTGCTCAACATCGTGGACGCCACCAACCTGGAGCGCAACCTGTTTCTCACGCTGCAGCTGATGGAGCTGGAGCGGCCGCTGGTGATCGCCCTCAACCTGATGGACGAGATCGAGCGCCACGGCGGAAAGATCGACTGCGATCGACTGTCGCAGCTTCTGGGAGCGCCGGTGGTGCCCATCTCCGCCAAGAAGCGCACCGGGTTTGACGAATTGTTCACCGCGCTGCACCGGCAGGCCCACCACCCGGTGGCGCCCAGCGCCCTTCGGCGCTACGACGCCGCCACGCGCATGGCGGTGGCCTCCATCGTGGCGGCGCTGGGCGGCGCGGAGGCCCACTCCGCCTTTGACGAGCCGGAACACTTCGCCCACCGGGACGCGCGCCACCGGGACGATGACCACACCGATAGGGCGCCCCACGCCCACATCGGCGGCTATGAGGATGAGGGAGATCTGGACTACGCGCCGCCCACCGAATGGGTGGCGCTGAAGCTGTTGGAGGGAGACGAGACCATCCTGTCCTCCGCCCACCTGACGGGCGACCAGCGGGAGAAGGTCCGCGCCGCCGTCGATGCCTATCTTGCCCAGGGGCGGAAGGCGCACCCGGGCATCGACGGGCTGACGCTCGTGGCCGACGCCCGCTACGCCGCCATCGAGCAGATGCTGCGCGCCTCGGGCTTCAAGCCGGCGGGCGAAGCCGAGGACGATGTGTCCGACCGCATCGACCGGGTGCTGACCCACAAGGTGTTCGCCTTTCCGATTTTTCTGGCCATCATGGGGCTGATGTTCGCGGTCACCTTCGGGCCGGTGGGGCAGGCGCTGTCCGGCTGGATGGAGTACGTCATCAACGACCTAATGGGCGCCGGGGTGGAGCGCATGCTTTCGGCCGCGGCCGCGCCGGACTGGGTGCGATCGCTGATCTTGCAGGGCGTGATCGCCGGCGTGGGCGGCGTGGTGGTCTTTCTGCCGCAGATTCTGATGATCTTCCTGTTCCTGTCGATCCTGGAGGACAGCGGCTACATGTCCCGGGCTGCCTTCATCACCGACCGGCTGCTCCGGCGCTTCGGCCTGTCGGGGCGCTCCTTCATCCCGATGCTGATGGGCTTTGGCTGCACCACCACGGCGGTCATTGGCGCCCGCGCCGTGGAAAACCAGCGGGACCGGCGCATGACGATCCTTCTGACGCCCTTCATGTCCTGCGGCGCCAAGCTGCCCGTGTACGGCCTTTTCGCGGCGGCCTTTTTCGCCAGGGGGCAGGCGCTGGTGGTGTTCAGCCTGTACCTTCTGGGCATGGCGGTGATGGTGCTGGTGGGGCTGATCCTGCGCAAGACCGCCTTCCGCGAGGGCGACACCCCCTTTCTGATGGAGCTGCCGCCCTATCGCTGGCCGTCGGCGAAGAACGTGGCCCGCCGGCTGTGGGAGCGCGCCAAGGACTTCCTGACCCGCGCCGGCACGGTGATCTTTGCGATGAGCGTGCTCATCTGGTTTTTGCAGAGCTTTTCGCCGGGTTTCCGGTTTGTTTCGGACAGTGAGCAGAGCATCTTCGGCGCGCTGGGGCGGTTCATCGCGCCGGTATTGGCGCCGCTGGGCTTTGGCGACTGGCGCAAGGGCGTGGCGCTGCTCTCGGGCCTGGTGGCCAAGGAGGCGGTGGTTTCCACGCTGCAGGTGCTCTACGCCGCGCCCGATACCGGGCATCTGGTGGGCATGCTGCAGCAGCAGTTTACGCCCCTTTCGGCCTATTCCTTCCTGGTGTTCACGCTTCTGTATCCGCCCTGTGTGGCCGCCATGGCGGCCATCCGCCGCGAGCTGGGCAGCGCAAAGTACACGCTGCTGTCCATCGGCATCCAGATGGGCACGGCCTACGTGGCGTCCCTCGCCGTCTACCAGATCGGGAGGTTGTTTTTTGCATGACGTGGATATCCTACCTGGTGGCCGCGGCCATTCTGATCCTCGCGGCGATGGTCATCATCCGGGGCGTGCGCGCGTTTTTCAAAACCGGCGGCCGGTCCGCCTGCGACCACTGCCCCTATTCCGGCTCCTGCGGCGGCAGCTGCCGGAAAAAACCGGGAAAACCGTGATTTTTTGCCGCGCGCCGCGCGGCCGTTTTGCTTGACGGGCGCGGCCGCGGATGGTACGATTTTCCGGGAGGGGAAAGCATGCACGTGTTTGACATCATCGGGCCGGTGATGATCGGCCCGTCCAGTTCCCATACGGCGGGCGCGGCGCGCATCGGCCGGGTGGCGCGGCGGCTTTTGGGCGAGGCGCCCGTCTATGCCGATGTGGGGCTTTATGGCTCCTTTGCCAGCACCTACCGGGGCCACGGCACCGACCGGGCCATCGCGGCGGGGCTTCAGGACATGGGCGTGGACGACGCGCGCATCCGCGACGCGCTCAGCCTGGCGGAGGCGGCGGGGCTGACCATCGCCTTTCATCCCGTCGAGCTGCGGGACGCGCACCCCAATACCGCCGTCATCACTGCCAGGGGGCGCACCCGGTCGGTCACGGTGGAGGCGGCGTCGGTGGGCGGCGGGTCGATTCGCGTGAAAAAGCTGGGCGACCTGCCGGTGGAGTTCTCCGGCGAGGCCAACACCATCGTGATCCGCCACCGGGACGAGCCGGGCGTGATCGCCCAGGTGTCGGGCCTTCTGGCGGGGCAGGGCGTCAACATCGCCACCATGCAGGTATTCAGAAGCGGCGTGGGCGGCGACGCGGTGATGGTGTTGGAGGTGGACGAGCTGCCCGAGAAGAGCGCCATGGCCTGCCTCAAGGCCATCCGCGGCGTGCGGGACGCCACATTAATGGAGAAGCTGTGACCGGAGGTGCCTATGCTCAAGACCGATTCGATCGAGGAACTGGTGCGGATGGCGGGGGAGGGCTCCATCGCCCCGGTGGTGCTCGCCGACCAGGCGGAGCGGGACGGCGCGAACGAGGAGGCCCTCGCCGCGCGCATGCTTGAAACCCTTCGGGTGATGCGCGAGTCCGCCGAAGCGGGGCTTGCGCCGGACGTCCGGTCCATGTCCGGCATGACCGGCGGCCAGGCGGCGAAGCTGATTGGGCGGGTGCGCGGCGGCGCGGCCGCGGCGGGCGATCTGGTGGGCGAGGCCATGGCGGTGGCGCTGGGGGTGGCGGAGCTCAACGCCGCCATGGGCCGCATTGTGGCCGCGCCCACGGCGGGGGCCTGCGGCATTCTGCCGGGGGTGCTGCTTACCTACGGCAAGGCCCGGGGCGCGGCGGACGCCGACCTGGTCCGGGCGCTTTTTACGGCCGCGGGGGTCGGCGGCGTGATCGCGGCCCGGGCCTCGATCTCCGGCGCCCAGGCGGGCTGTCAGGCGGAGTGCGGCGCGGCCAGCGCCATGGCGGCCGCGGCGCTGGTGGACCTCTCCGGCGGGCGCGCGGCCCAGGCGGCCAGCGCGGTGGCCTTTGCCCTCATGAACGTGATGGGGCTGGTGTGCGACCCGGTGGGCGGCCTGGTCGAAGTGCCCTGCGTGTACCGCAACGTCCTCGGCGTGGTCAACGCGGTGGCGGCGGCGGACATGGCGCTCGCCGGCATCGAAAGCCCGCTGCCCGCGGACGAGGTGATCGACGCCATGGGGCGGGTGGGCCGCCAGCTGCCCGCGTCGCTGCGGGAGACCGGCGAGGGCGGCTGCGCCGCCTGCCCGTCGGCACGGCGCCAGGCACCCTAGTCGTCCGCGAAGCCTGATTTCCGCGCTATGGCTGGATCTTTTCCTGTCCGGCCGTGTCGCTCTCCGCTTGACGCAGCGCCGCTGCGCCTGTGCTCCGGCTCCGTGCCGGGCAGAAAAATCTCTGCGCCCTATCATCGGTTCTTAGACTTCGTGGACTGCTAGCGCCGGCGGCCGCCATCGGATTTTACCCGCGCAAAAATTGACTTTTTGCGCGTTTTGTGCTACATTGATGGGTGAAAAACGCATGGAAGGATGAAGAAACCATGTCCGAACTCAAGGGCGCATGCATCATCGGGCAGTCGGGCGGCCCCTCGGCCGTCATCAATGCCAGCGCGTACGGCGCCATCTCCGCGGCGCTTGAAAACCCCTCCATCACCCGTGTGCTGGGCGCGGAAAACGGCATCCAGGGTGTGCTCAACGACCGGCTGATCGACCTGGGCAAGGAGGACGCCGAAGAGCTGGCCCGCATGAAGCACACGCCTTCCTCGGCGCTGGGCTCCTGCCGCTATAAGCTCAAGGATGCCTCCGAGGACGAAACCGATTACAAGCGCATCCTGGAAATCTTAAAAAAGTACGACGTGCGCTACTTCTTCTACAACGGCGGCAACGACTCCATGGATACCTGCAACAAAATTTCCAAATACATGCTGTCAAAGGGCTACGAGTGCCGCGTGATGGGCATCCCCAAGACCATCGACAACGACCTGGCCGGCACCGACCACTGCCCGGGCTTTGCCTCTGCCGCCAAGTACATTGCCACCTCCATCATGGAGGTGTACCATGATGCCCGCGTGTACGACACCGGCATGGTCACCATCATCGAGTGCATGGGCCGCCACGCCGGCTGGCTCACCGCCTCCGCCGCGCTGGCCCAGTTCAAGGGCAACGGCCCGGACCTCATCTACGTGCCGGAAGTCGCCTTTGACATGGACAAGTTTATCGCCTCCGTCAAAAAAATCTACGACGCCAACAAAAAGTGCATTGTGGCGGTGTCCGAGGGCATCCACGACAAGGACGGCGTGTTCATCACTGAGTACGCCAACAAAAACGCCCCCAAGGACAGCTTCGGCCACGCCCAGCTGGGCGGCCTGGCCGCATTTTTGGCCGGCGAAGTCAAAAAGGCCACCGGCGCCAAGGTGCGCGGCATCGAGCTGAGCCTTCTGCAGCGCTGCGCCGCCCACTCGGCCTCCAAGACCGACATCGAGGAATCCTACATGGCGGGCCGCGCCGCGGTGGAAAACGCGGTGTCCGGCGTCACCGACAAGATGGTGGGCTTCGAGCGGGTCACCGGCCCCAACGGAGAATACCAGTGCCGCATCAAACTGTTTGACCTGGATGTGGTCGCCAACACCGAAAAGAAGCTGCCGCTGGAGTGGATCAACGAGACCGGCGACGGCATCCGGCAGGGCTTCATCGACTACGCGCTTCCGCTGATTCAGGGGCAGACCGACCTGCTCTTTGAGGATGGCCTGCCGCGCTTCGTCCGTCTGAAGAAGGTTCGCGCCTGACAACATTGGACCCGCGCCGTCGGCGCGGGTCCGTTTTTATCGGGTTTTGAGGGGAGGGGTTTCATGCAGTCGCTCGAGGGCCGGGTCGGCCTGTTCTTCGTGGTGGAAGGGCGGATCATCCTGTACGCCTGCCCGCTGGAGCGCGCGGTGCGCTACGGGGACCATCTCACCTACCCCCATGGCCACGACGCGGTGTGGCGAAAGCTGCAGCAGACCCGCTATGGCGTGGACTATGACTACTACCCCCGGGGGCGGGTGGTGTTCAGCGTGCCGGAAAACCGGTACATCGTCTACCACGACCGCTGCTGCACCGTGGCGGCGCGGCTGATCGTGCGCGGCTACGGGCCGGGCCGGGCGGACAGCCATACGGACGAGCACTACCAGTGCCACACCTGCAACCCGCGGTATGTGAAATAGCGCGGCGCCCGGTCACACGATCAGAAAATCCCGATCCAGATGGTTCAGAACCTCGCAGCCGTCCTCGGTGACCAGCACCAGGTCCTCGACGCGCACGCCGAACCGTCCGGGCAGGTACACCCCCGGCTCCACGGAAAACACCATGCCGGGCCGGGCGATGTGCCGGCTTGAGGCACTGACATCCGGCGGCTCGTGCACCTCGAGGCCCAGCCCGTGGCCGGTGCGATGCAGAAAGTGCCCGCCGTACCCCGCCGCCTCGATCACGCCCCGCGCCGCCCGGTCGATTTCCGAAAGCGCAGCGCCGGGCCGCACCGCGGCCCGTCCCGCCTCGTTGGCGCGGCGCACCACGTCGTAGACGCGCCTTTCTTCGTCGGTGGCCCCGCCGAAGAACACGGTGCGGGTCATGTCGCTGAGGGCGTGGTTTACGTCGAGCCCCACGTCCAAAATCACGGCGTCGCCCCTTTTGAGGCGCGCGCTCCCGGTGGCGTGGTGGGGTTCGGCCGCGCCCGCGCCGAAGCAGACGAGGGGCGGAAAGCCCGGGCCGGAAGCGCCCTCCCGGATGCTCATGTCAACGTAGCGCCGCGCCGCGTCCAACTCGGTTTCCCCTTCGGCGAGGCTCCGGCGCAATAGGCCCATCACCCGGTCGTTCATGTTGGAACTGGCGCGAAGCGCGGCGATCTCCTCGCCGTCCTTGATCATGCGCGCCTCGTCCACCGGGCCGGAGCCGTTCACCGGCCGCACGTCCGGCCGCATTTCCATCAGCGCCAGCAAAAAGCGGCTGGGCCAGGCCTTGTCCACGCCCAGCGGCCCCGGCGCGATGAAGGCCGAAAGGGCCGCCACGCCGTCCTCGGCGTCGTCAAGGGCGGTGACGGAGAGGCCCTCCGTCGGCGGCACGGGAAACATGCGGTTGACGACGAGGCGGCATTCGCCCTTGCCGATGAGAAGCGCCATCAGCCGCTCGCCCGGCTCGATCCAGGCCCCCGTCAGGTAGTATACCGATTCGGTGGACGTAACCAGCGTTTGGACAAGGCCCGCCTTTTCCATGCCGGCGCGCACGCGGTTCAGCCGTTCGGTCTTCATTCGCCCATCTCCTTTTCCGCCTCGATCACCCAGTAGCCGCCGCCGCGCTCGATCACCCGCGCGCTTGCAAAGAGCGCCGCGAGGTACTTCAGCGCCGAGGGCGCGCCCTGCTGTTTGCGGATGACAACGTACAGTTTCCCTCCGGGGGAGAGCTTTTCCTCGGCCTGCGCGAAAAGGCCGTAGACCACCTGCTTGCCCGCGCGGATCGGCGGGTTGGTGATCACGGCCTGAAAGGGGCCGGAAAGCGCCAGAAGTCCGTCCCCCTGGAGTGCCCGGGCGTTTTTTGCCTGGTTTCGCGCGATGTTTTTCCGCGCCAGGTCCACGGCGCGGGCATTGATGTCCGTCAGAAAGAATTCCGCGCCCGGGTTTTTCAGCGCCAGCGGTACGCCCATGGCGCCCCAGCCGCAGCCCAGGTCCGCCACGCGGCCGGTCAGCGGCGGCAGCGATTCGATCAGAAGGCGGCTGCCGGGGTCCAGCCCGTCCGAGGAGAATACGCCCGCGTCGGTGTGCATGGAAAGGGCGAGCCCCAGCGCCGCCACCGCGATCTCGCGGGGCCGGTGGGGCGCGGACGGGTCCGGGGTAAAGTAATGCTCGCTCATGGGTTCATCTCCGTCAGCGCGTAAAGGCGCGCGATTTCCTCTGCCGTAAGGGGCCGGGCCTGGCCCGGCGCGAGGCATTCGTCCAGCATGAGCCCGCCCACGCGCTCCCGGTGCAGCGTTTCTACCGGATGGGAGAGCGCCGCGAACATGCGCTTGACCTGATGGAACTTGCCCTCGTGCACCGTCAGCCGCGCCAGCGAAAAATCCTCTGTGGCCTCGAGCACCTCCAGGTGCGCGGGGCGCGCGGTGAAATCGCCCAGCGGCATGCCCTCGGCCGCGCGCAGGATGTCGCCGCCTTCCAGCCGCCCCGCCACGCGGGCCAGGTAAACCTTTTCCACCCCGAAGCGGGGGGCGATCAGCCGGTGGGCCAACTGACCGTCCTCGGTGAGCAGGAGCAGCCCCGTCACATCCCGGTCCAGCCGCCCCACGGCGCAAAGATCCCGGGTGCGCATCTCCGGCGGCAGGAGGTCAAACACCGTCTTGTGGCGCGGGTCCTCCCGGGCGGTCACGCAGCCGGCGGGCTTATAAAGCATCAGGTGGAGCGGCGCGCGCCTTCCCACGGGCGCGCCGTCCAGCGTCACCGCGTCGGCGTCGGAAACGCCGTGGGCGCCGTCGCGCACCAAGGCGCCGTTGACGCGCACCCGTCCCCCGGCAATCGCCTCCCGCGCCCTGGCGCGGGAGGACAGCGCCTCGCCCACCCGTTTATCCAATCTCATGGGAAATATTCTACCATGTTTTGCCGCCGGTTACAACGGCTTTCGCGCGGGGAACAGCGCCTCGTGGCGGCGGCCGTCGTCCACGAGTTCGATGTATTCCCCGTCCACCGGGCGGCCGTCCAGCGTCACGCCCTCCTGTTCGCGCAGGCAGCGCAGCCGGTAGACGGAGGCGCCCATTCGCACGGTGAGCCCCGCCTCGGCCTTTCCCGGGCGGATCAACGCCGAGAGGCGCGCGCGGTTTCCCCGGCGCTCATAGCCCAGCAGGTACCGTACGGCCGCGCGGCACAGCCATCCGGCCGCGCCGGTGTACCAGGTCCAGCCGCCGCGGCCCGCGAAGGGCGCTTCGCCGTACACATCCGCGGCGATCACGTAGGGCTCCACGCGGTAGGTGAGGGCGCCCTCGGCGGTGAAAGCGTGGTTGGCCGGCAGCAGCGCCTCGAGGGCCGCCCAGGCCCGGGCGGCGTCGCCCAGAAGCGCAAACGCCATCACCGCCCAGCAGGCGGCGTGGGTATACTGGCCGCCGTTTTCCCGCACGCCCGCAGGGTAGCGGGCGATGTAGCCCGGGTCCCGGGCCGCGTCGTCAAGGGGCGGAGTCAGAAGCTTGATGAGGCGGTGCTCCGGGTCGTAGAGCGCCTGCCAGGCGCTGTCCATGGCCTGGGCGCAGCGGTTGCGATCCAACCTCGCCGCCACCGCCCAGCACTGGGCGATCAGGTCGATCCGGCAGCCGCCCTCCGACTGAGCGGAACCCAGCGGCGTGCCGTCGCCGTAGAAGGCGCGGCGGTACCAGGCGCCGTCCCAGCCGGATTCCTCCACGGCGCGGCGCATGGCGGCGGCGTGCTCGAGAAGCTCGCTTCGCGCCTCCGGGTCCGGGCACACGGCGGCGTAGTCCTCCGCCGCCACGATGAGAAACTGGCCCAGCCACACGCTCTCGCCGCCGCCGCCGCCCACGCGGTTCATGCCGTCGTTCCAGTCGCCTCCGCCCATCAGCGGCAGGCCGTGGGCGCCGGTCATCGAAAAGGCGCGGTTGAGCGCCCGGAGGCAGTGTCCGTCGAGGGTTTCGCTGGTTTCGCTCACCATGGGGGTGCCGTACCAGTCGTCGTCATCCGGCGGGATGGGCACGTCTTCAAGGTAGGGGACCTCCTCGTTCAGCACGCCCGTGTCGCCGGTTTCGGCCACGTAGGCGGCGGCCACGTAGGGGAGAAACAGCAGATCGTCCGAGATGCGGGTGCGGACGCCCGTGCGCTCCGGATGCCACCAGTGCAGCACATCCCCCGCCTCAAACTGGCGGGACGCGCAGAGGATCAGATGCCCCCGCACCAGGTCCGGCTCGATGGGAATCAGCGACAGCATGTCCTGAAGCTGGTCGCGGAAGCCAAAGGCGCCTCCCGCCTGGTAAAACCCCGCGCGGCCCCAGACGCGGCCGGCCAGCACCTGGGCCGGGAGCCAGCGGCCCAGCATCTGGTCGCACACGTCGTCGCCGGTTTCGGGCTGGACGCGGGACAGAAGATCTTCCCAGCGGGCGCGGGCGCGGTCGAGCCGGATCTGCCCGTCGCCCCAGGCGGAGAGCGCCTCGCGGCAGCCCTCCCGGGAGGGCGCCCAGCCGATGAGAAGCTGCGCCCGGACCGTGCCCCCCGGCGGCAGCGTCAGCGGCGCGCGAAGGCCCGACGCCGGGTCCGGCTCCAGCCCCGCCGCCGGCGCGCCGTCGCCGGTGAGGAGCGCGGCAAAGCCGTAACCCTCCATCGCGCCGGCGGCGAGAAAAAGCGGCGGCTCATAGGATACGCCCGTCAGATGCGCGTCGGGGCCGCCCACGCCCATCAGCCAGTCCACCGCGGCGCTCAGCTTCAGTGTGCGGGCGAGTCCGCCGGCGTTGTGCAGCGTCAGCATCAGGCACTTGACGGGCAGATCGCAATCCACAAACTGGGCGATGGTCCAGGCGAGGGTGCCCGCGCCGGAGGAAAACAGGCTCACGCCCGGCCGGTGCTCCACGCGGAAGGGCTGCGCCAGCCCCCGGCGCTCCGGCAGGAGCGAGGCGTAGGCGCGGCCGTCGAAGATCCACAGCCGTTCGCCCTCGCCCTCCCGCAGCGGATCGTTGGTAAAGGGCGTCAGCCGCCCGCCGCGACTGTTCTTGGCAAAGGTGAATCCGCCGCCCCGCTCGGAGACCAGCGCGCCGAAGCCCAGCGCGTTGACCAGCACATTGCACCAGGGCGCGGGGGTGGGTTTGCCGGGCAGAAGGTCGATCAGGTAGCCGCCCCGGGCGAAGCCGCCCCAGCCGTTGAAGCGGTCCCGGGCCGCCTCCGGCAGGCCGAATCCGCCGCGAAGCCGCGCCCGGGGCGGCTCCGGCCGGTTGGGCAGCGCCCGCAGGCGGCTCCGCAGCGCGGCGTCCAGCGGCTCCGAGCCGTCCAGATACACCGCGGAGGCACGTTCGATCAGCGCGCGCTGGACCGCGGAGAGTGTCGCCCCCTCCAGAAGAAAGGCGCCGCCCGGTTCCAGCACCATGTCGGAGAGGTGGCTGGCGGCCACCTGGTCGCGCAGCGCGTCCCGCACGGGCTGCTCGTAGTCGTTGCCGTAGTCGTTGATCAGCACGAGATCGCACCACACGCCCATCACGCGGTAGAACTCGTGGGCGCGCAGCGCGTCGCGCACCAGACCCATCTGGCCGATGCCGGTCACGCGGACGGAGAGAAGCGGCAGATCGCCGGAAATGCCCAGCGCCCACAGGCTGCCGAAGCCGCCGGGACAGGCCGGGGCGCCCGGGGCGCGCCCGGGCATCAGCATCAGGCGGCTGGCGCGCTGAAAAAGCTGGTGCCGCGCCGGGGCGAGGCCCAGAAAGTCCAGCATGGACCGCGCCTGGGAGGCGGAGAGCAGCAGCGACCGCCGCGCGGCCTCTGGGGAGGCGTGGCGGGCGCGCAGCCGCGAGAGCGCCTCGTCGTCCTCCGCCACGCCGGCCACAAAAGCCAGGTGGTGCCGGGCGCCGGGGGCGATGGAAAGCGACGCGCGGATCGCGGCGCAGGGGTTCAGCGTCGGGCCAGCGGCGTTTGAAAAAACGCGGGCGAGGCTGTCGGCGTCGGAGAGCGCGCCCTCGCGGCCGATCAGCCTTTCCAGATCGATTTCGTGGCTGATCCGCAGGGGCTCCTCCGCTGCCAGCGCGTAGATCAGCATGGGGTGCGCGCCGCCCCGGCGCGGCTTTCGGGTGAAGATGAGCGCGCCGTCCGCCCAGGCGGCGCGGACAAAGAGGTTTTGAAACGCGGGGTGCGCCTCCATGTCGCTCTGGGCGCCGAGGGCCACCTTGAAGCAGCCGGTGACCTCGATCTCGAGGGGCTGGGCGGCGTGGCTGGTCAGCTCCAGCCGCTGGATCAGCGCGCCGTCTTCGGGCGACACACACTCGGTCAGGCGGCACTCCAGCTCGTCCGTGCGGGTCAGCACCGTCACGCTGCCCGGGTCAAAGCGCACCCGCTGGTTCTGACCCATGCGGGGCGCAAGGCCGCTGACCGCAAAGGCCAGCCGCCGGGCGGGCACCCGCACGTGCACCCACATGCCGTCGTCTCCGGCCTCCCGCGCCGTCCACCGCCCCATGAGCAGCCCTTTGGCGCGCACGAAGCCCGTGCCCGCCGCCGTCAGAAACGCGGTGGTGCCGCCGCCGTAGAGCAGGTGGCCGTCGCCGGGGCCTGTCGCGGTGATGCCGGTGTGGACGCCCTGCCGCGGCTGGTCCGGCTCCGGCTCGGGTTCACTCTGGGCGCGGCGGAAGGCGCCCCGCGCCGGCTTTTCGCCCATAAGCAGCGTCAGCGCCCGCACCTCGGGCAGGCTGGAAAAGGCCGAAACCAGCGCGTCGCCGCAGAGGGCGTTGGCGATGGAGGCCAGGATCATCCCCTGATGGTGGGCCATATGGCTCATTACCACCCGGTATGGCTCGCCCTCCGGAAGCCGCGCGGGCGCGTAGTCCACGGCCTCGTAAAGCCCCATCTCGCCCTGAAGCCCCGCGCGGCGCATGAGCTCGAGGTTTTCGATCGCCGCGCCGGGGTCCACCGGCAGCGCCAGCATGGACGCGTAGGGCGCGACCACCCGCTCAAAGGCGGTGCCGCGAAGGGACAGGCTGGGCAGGCCGAAGGCGCGGTACTGGTAGTTCATCAATAGGTCGAAGGCGTTGTAGCCGGATTCCGACACGCCCCAGGGCGCGCCCAGCGTCCGCTGGGCGCGGACCACCGCGCGCTCCGTCCGGCCGATGAGCGAGTCCGCGGGCGCGCGCAGAAGGATCAGCGGCATCAGGTATTCGAACATGGTGCCGCTCCAGGAGATCAGCGCGGCGCTCTTCCCGGCGCGGGCCATGCCCCGGCCCAGCTTCGACCAGTGCTTTACCGGCACCTGCTTCAGCGCCATGGCGGCAAAGCTCAAGATGCGGGACTCGGAGGCCAACAGGTCGTAATGGCCGGAGGACAGCGCGCCGCGCTCCGCGTCAAAGCCGATGTAGAACAGGTCGCGCGAGGCGTCGTAGAGGTAAGAGAAGTCCATGCCCGCCGCCAGCGCCCCCAGCCGCCGGGAAAGCCCCCCGTCCAGCGGCGCGACCATCGCGCCCACCGTCATCAGGCTGGCGGCCAGGTTGCCGCTGTCCACGCTGGACACATACCGGGGCCTCAACGGTTTCAGCGCCTGGGTATCATACCAGTTGTACAGGTGCCCGTGCCACTTTTCCAGGTTTTCAAGGGTTTCCGCCGTGCGCGCCGCGCGGCGCAAAAGCGTGCCGCCGTCAATCAGGTTCAGAAAATGCGCCGAGGCCGTGGCCAGCAGATACAGCCCGATGTTGGTGGGCGACGTGCGCTGCGCCCGACCCACCGGCGGGTCCAGCTGCACGTTGTCCGGCGGAAGGCCCGGTCCGTCCTCGGTCACCTCGCTTTCAAAAAAGCGCCAGGTGGCGCGGGCCAGGTCCATCAGAAGATCCCGCTCCCGCAAAGTGACCTCCGGCGCGCGCTCCGGCGCGGCGATCAGGCGCATCCAGCCCGGCGCGATCCCAAAGAGCGCGGCCAAACTGAGGGCGGGCAGCGCCCAGGATGGATTGAAAAGCGAAGGCAGCGCCAGAAGCGCCGCGACCCGCGCGGCGACCAGGGACAGATCGCGCCCGGACGCGCCCTCCGCGTCGGCGGCGGGCACCCATTCCAGCAGCCCCCGATGGGACCGGAAGACCCGGTACAGCGCCCGCGCGGCGGCGGCAAGGCAGAAGGCCGCCTCCGACGGCAGCAGCGCGAGCACAGCCGCGGCGCGGCGGATCGACGGCAGGGAGGGTGGCATGAGCGCCGGCAGGAAGGCGTAAAAAAACCCGACGCACAGCGCCGCGGGGTTGGCCGTCCAGAGGCCCAAAATCAGCGCGGCAAGGGCCGCGCCGGGCGCCAGGCTCCGCGCCAGATTGGACAGCACCATCCACCGGCCCAGCGCGTCCGGCACCATGCCGAGAAAGGGGAGGAGCTGCCAGTCGCCCCGGGTCCACCGCTCGAGGCGGCGCAGGTAGCCGGGCAGCGCGGCGGGGAAGTCGTCATACACCGCCACGTCGGAGGCGAGGCCCGCGCCGGAGAGCAGTCCCTCGATCAGGTCGTGGCTCAAAATGGCATTGTCGGGCAGCTTTTCCGCCGCCTGGCGGAAGGCGCGCAGGTCGTAGATTCCCTTGCCGGGGAACGCGCCGCGGCCGGAGGCGTCCATCATCAGGCTGGAGGCCGACACCGGATAGCTGTCCAGGCCGCCTCCGCCGCCCATCAGGCGCGCAAAGCGGCTGCGGGCGCAGCCCGGCTCCACCCGGGGCGCGATCAGCGCGTAGCCCTTGCGCGCGCCGTCCTCCACGCGCGGGTGGTTCAGCGGATGGGCGATGGCGCCGATCAGCCGGGCGATGGCGTCCGGCAGCGCGCGGGTATCGGCGTCCAGCGTCACCACGTAGCGGAAGCTTCGCTCATAGAGGTGTTGGGCGCTGGCGCGCTCGGGGCCAAATTCCCCATCGTCGCCGGTCATGAGCAGGCGGTTGAGCGCCTTGACCGCGCCGCGCTTGCGCTCATGGCCGCGCCACAGGGCGTCGGCGCGGGCGTAGCGGCGCTCGCGCTGCAGGTAGTGGTATTTCGGCTGGGCGTCCCGGCCCCGGCGCGCGTTCATCGCGGCCACGCGCCCGCGCATCAGCGCCGCCAGCGCCTGGTCGTCGCCCATCTCGCGCTCGGGCGCATCCCGAAAGTCGCATAGGAGCAGGTACTCCACGTTGTCGTCGCCGCCGAGGGCGCCCAGCGCCTCCAGGCCGTCTGCCAGTGCCCGGGCGCGGGATTCGCCGGACAAAAGCGCCGGCACGCACACCAGCGTCCGGGCCTCGTCGGGCACTTTTTCCATGTCCAGCCGCAGAAGCCGCCGGGGCGGCAGCGTCCGGGCCCCGACAAAGATGGCGATCTGCTCGGCAAAGCGCCAGGCCAGCGGCAGCGCCGGAACCGCCCACAGGGGCTGGCCGAGAAACGCCGTCAGCAATACCGTCAGCGCGGCCGTCAAAAGCGAGAGCGAAAGCGCCAGCGCGTTGCCCGTGGGATCCGGGACCAGCCGGGGCAGTCTCGCCCGGGGCGCGCCCAGCGCCCGCGCCAGTGCCCGGCGGCCGTCGTCATCGTAGAGCCACCAGCACACCGAGCCCTGCGCGCCCTCGAGGCCCGCCGCCTCGTCCGCCGCCCCGCGGGCGACGGCGGCCTCGCTCAGCCCCGTTGCCTTCGAAAGGTCCGCCACCGCCTCGCGGACGAGTCCGCGGGATTCCTCATCCATCCTGGGGTATACGCCCGCGGGGTCCAGCCGCAAGAGCTTTTCCGCGCGGCTCAGCCGGTCGAAGCACTTCGCCCAGTTGAGCGCCTCCAGCTCGCGAAAGCCCGCCATGATGTTGGACAGCCAAAGCTTGTCCAGCGCCTGGCGTTCGTGCTCGAGGCGGATCACCGCCTCCGGGTCCTCGCCGCGCCGGCCCAGCCACTGATCCAGCGCGCGGCGCGCCGAGGGCAGGTCCTGCTCGTGGGTAAGCTGAAGCGCCCGCTCGAAAAACGCGCCGGATCTCTGGCCCCGCAGCGCGCCCGTCCGCGCGCCGGACAGCACCCAGTCCTCGGCCGTCAGCCGCTCCCGCTGGGCGGCCACCACCCGCCGCCCCACGGACGCAAAGGCGGCGCACAGTTCAACGCGCAGCGCTTCCGGCACGCGCCACAGTTCCCGCATGGTCAGCGGCTGGATCTCGTCAAAGGCGGCCACCGCCGCCGTGAGGCGCTCGGCGGCGATCCGTTCGTCCCCGCCCGCCACCAGCGCGCGGGCCAGGTGCTGTACCCGGGGACAGCCATCCGAGGCGGGCAGCGGGGCGCCGGGCCTGAGCGACAGCGCGCTCTCGCCCACCTGGCGCACGTTGTCGCGCAGCCACTCCATCGCGGGCGCGCCGGGCGCGCCCGAAAGGCGGGCCACGTCCGCCGCGAGGCGGTTCAGCGCCCGCGGCCGCGCGGCCGAAAGACGCATGGGCGCGCGCTCCGCGGCGGAGAGCGTCACGGCAAGCGCGCGCACGCGGCGACCCAGCGCGTCCTCGGGTTGATTCATGAAAGAACCTCCGTTTCAAAGCGCAGTTCTGGAGAAAGCTTGTACAAATCTTGCGCCTTCCATGCGTTTATCAGAAAATGTGACAGTGTCCGCGCCCAAGAGAGCCGAAATTTCGTTGAAATTTCCCGGGCACTGTGGTATCATACCAACGCGAAGGATGGTGCGGGGATGAAAAAGCTGGGGATTCTATTCGATATGGACGGCGTCCTGGTGGACTCCGAGCCGGTGATCACCGCGGCGGCCTGCGAGGCGCTGAACCGCTTTGGCATCCCGGCGCGCCACGAGGACTTCAAGCCCTTTACCGGCATGGGCGAAAACCGCTTTCTGGGCGGCGTGGTCGAGAAGTACGGCCGGTCGTTCGAGCTTCCGATGAAGGCGCTTTGCTACGACATCTACGGAGAAAAGGTGGACGGGGCGCTCAAGGTTTACGAGGGCACCAAGCCGGCGCTGGCGGCGCTCAGGGCGCAGGGGCGCAAAATGGCGCTGGCCTCCAGCGCGGACATGATCAAGGTCCGCCACAACCTGCGCGTGGCCGGGATTCCCCTGGATACCTTTCTCGCGGTGGTGACCGGCAACGACGTAGAGCGCAAAAAGCCCTACCCGGATATCTACCTGACCGCCGCGAAGAGGGCCGGCATGAACGCCGCCCATTGCGTGGTGGTGGAGGACGCGGTCAGCGGCGTGGAGGCGGGCAAGGCCGCGGGCGCCTACGTGATCGCGATCCCCACGTCCTTCTCCGGCGACGCGCTCCTGGCCGCCGGCGCGGACGTGCTGATCCCCGACATCGCTGATCTGCCCGCGGCGGTGGAGGCGCTGGAGGCGGGGCTGACGGCCAACTTCGCGCTGCGCGAAGGGCCGGAGCAGATGGACTTTGAGCGCGTGACGGCGCTTCTGGCCGCGATGCCCTGGAGCCCGGGCATTTCCCGCGCGGAGGTGGAAAAGGCGGCGCGGAATTCCACGCTGCTGGTGGGCGCCTTTGACGGCGACCGGCAGATCGGCTATGCCCGCGCGCTGTCCGACAAGACGCGCTTTTGCTACCTGATGGACGTGGCCGTGGACCGCGAGAGCCGGATGAAGGGCGTCGGCCGGGCGATGGTGGAAAAGATTCTGAACCACCCGGAGCTGGCCGACGTGTACCAGTGGATGCTCTACACATCCAGCGCCCAGGCATTTTACCGGGGCCTGGGGTTCGAGCCGACGCGGCGCGCCGAAAACATCATGGAGATCCGGCGCGGGCGTCCCGACCGGTAGCGCGCTTCACAAGAAATCAACGAAAAACGCGTCAGGGAGCGGCGGTGAAGCCTTGACACGGGCGTTCCGCTGTGATAAAGTTATTAAGCTTGCCCCCGTTGGGGGCTTTGGTTGTGATGATGGAATTTCGTCCAATGGGAGGGAAAGCGAGTGGCATCGGATAAGCGCGTCAAGGTTACGCTGGCCTGCGGCGAATGCAAGCAGCGCAACTACAATACCATGAAGAACAAGAAAAACGACCCCGACCGTCTGGAGATGAGCAAGTACTGCCGCTTCTGCAAGAAGCATACCGCGCACAAGGAAACCCGCTGAGCGTTTTCGTAAGACGAGGAGTGAGGCGCATGGCTAAGGAAACCGGCGACAACAAGGAGAAGGCTGGCTTCTTCAAGAAGGTAGGTCTGTTCTTCAAAAACCTTTTCTGGAAGGTTGTGAACAGCTTTAAGAACATGGCCTTCGAGCTCAAGAAGGTCACCTGGCCCACCCGGTCCGAGCTGATCAACTACTCTTTGGTCGTGCTGGCTTTTATGGTTGCGATGGCCGTCATCATCGGTGTCATCGACGCCGGCGCCGCCAAGTTCTCCCAGTGGATTATCGGAGCGTGAGCCTAAGGAGCGAATATGTCAGAACATCAGGAGCCGCAGTGGTACGTTGTCCATACCTATTCGGGGTATGAGAATAAGGTCAAGGCCAACCTCGAAAAGTCCGTTGAAAACAACGGCATGCAGGATCTGATCTTTGAGGTCAAGATTCCCATCGAGGAAGCGGTCGAGATCAAAAACAACAAGCGCAAGACCGTTCAGCGCAAGCTGCTGCCGGGCTATGTGATGGTTCGCATGATCATGACCAACGAGTCCTGGTACATGGTGCGCAACACGCGCGGTGTCACGGGCTTTGTCGGCCCCGGGTCGCGGCCCACGCCGCTTTCAGAGACGGACTTTGACGCCATCGGCGAGAACCGCGTCGCCACGCGGATCGACATTCAGCCGGGCGACGAAGTGCGCATCCTTACGGGCCTGTTTGAAAACTTTACCGGCCGCGTGGTGTCCATCGACGCCGCCGCCCAGAAGGTGCGCGTGATGGTGCCCATGCTCAAGCGCGAAACCGCCGTGGACCTCGAGTACGACGAGGTCGTCCGGGTGGAATAAGGACGCGCCGGTGCGACAAGAGCGCCCGGGGCCCCGCGCCGCCGGGTGGAATGCGCTGAATACCCGCGCGCCGCGCGGGCTTCAGAGTGGGAGGGGCAGCCGCCGCGGCTGTTCCGTTTCACCACATAATGTAGAGGAGGAACCCCCATGGCCAAGAAAGTCACAGCAATGATCAAGCTGCAGGTCAACGCCGGCAAGGCGACGCCCGCGCCGCCGATCGGCCCGGCGCTGGGCCAGCACGGCGTGAACATCCCCGGCTTTTGCAAGGAGTTCAACGACCGCACCGCCAAGCAGGTCGGCCTGATCATCCCGGTGGTCATCACCGTGTATCAGGACCGCTCCTTCACCTTCATCACCAAGACGCCGCCCGCCGCGGTGCTGATCAAGAAGGCCTGCGGCCTTGAGCATGCCTCCGGCCGCCCCAACCGCGACAAGGTCGCCAACATCACCCAGGCGCAGATCCGCGAAATCGCGGAGCTCAAGATGCCGGACCTCAACGCCGCTTCCGTCGAAGCCGCGATGAGCATGGTTGCCGGTACCGCGCGCTCGATGGGCGTCGTCGTCGTCGACTGATTCCAGCCGAAATACTGTGGGAGGACATAGCGCCGCTAACACCACAAGGAGGATATTCATGAAGCAAGGCAAAAAATATTCCGACAGCAGCAAGCTGATCGACCGCCTCAAGCAGTACGACCCGGAAGAGGCCGTATCGCTCGTGAAGCAGACCGCCAAGGCCAAGTTTGACGAGACGGTTGAGCTCCACGTCCGCCTGGGCGTCGACCCCCGCCACGCCGACCAGCAGGTGCGCGGCACCGTCGTGCTGCCCCACGGCACCGGCCGGACCAAGAGCGTCCTGGTCATCTGCAAGGCCGACAAGGCCAAGGAAGCCGAAGCCGCCGGCGCGGATTTCGTCGGCGCCGAAGACATGATCGCCAAGATCCAGGGCGGCTGGTTTGGCTTTGACGTCATGGTCGCCACCCCCGACATGATGGGTCTGGTCGGCCGTCTGGGCCGTGTGCTGGGCCCCAAGGGCCTCATGCCCAACCCGAAGACCGGCACCGTCACCATGGATATCACGCGCGCCATCTCCGAGATCAAAGCCGGTAAGGTGGAGTATCGCGTCGACAAGACCGCCATCATCCACTGCCCCGTGGGCAAAGCGTCCTTCGAGGAAGCCAAGCTGGGCGAGAACCTGAAGACGCTGATGGAGGCCATCATCAAGGCCAAGCCGTCCACCGCGAAGGGCACCTACATCCGCTCCGCGGTGCTGTCCAGCACCATGGGCCCGGGCATCAAGCTGAACGCGCTGAAGTTCTAAACGCGTTGTGGGGCCGGAAATCCGCTGAAGCGGCTTTCCGGCTTTTTTTGCGCAATTCCCGGGACCATATGGTCAGATTTAACTTGACGGAATACAACCCGGGTGTTATAGTAATCGAGTGCTTAGAAATTGAGCCGTGCCATAGACAGCGAGTGCAGCAGCATAAGGCCCCCGGGCCGCTCGCCGAGGCGCAGCCGGAGACGATGCTTTGTCGCCGTTTGCGCGTTTGGCGCAAGGGCGATTTTTCTTAAGTGTCCGAGACGGGACGAGAAGCGAGGTGTAATGAATGTCCAATAGTTTGGAGCTCAAAAAGGCGGTCGTCGCCGACATCAGGGAGAAGTTTGAAAAAGCGCACTCCGTGGTGCTGATCGATTACCGCGGACTGAAGGTCTCCGAGGTCACCGACCTTCGCAACCAGTGCCGCGCCGCGGGCGTGGAGTACGTCGTGCTCAAAAACACGATGGTGCGCCTTGCAGCCCAGGAGCTGGGCATCGAGGGCCTTGATCCCTTCCTGAACGGCCCCACGGCCCTCGCCTTCGGCATGAAGGACGCGGTGGCCCCCGCGAAGGTGCTGACCGAGTTCATCAAGAAGGTCAAGAAGACCAGCGTCAAGTGTGGCGTGATCGACAAGACCACCATCGACGCGGCGGGCGTGCAGGCGCTCAGCGAGCTGCCGCCGAAGGAAGTCCTGATCGCGAAGATGATGGGCAGCCTGAACGCGCCGATCACAGGCTTCGTGGGCGTGCTCAGCGCGACGCTCCGTTCGCTGGTCTACGCAATCGACGCCGTTCGCAAGCAGAAGGCCGGGGAATGATCCCCACCCCAATTCCAGCCATTATATGAGGAGGATATTATCATGAACCGTGAAGAACTCATTTCCGCTATTGAGTCGATGACCGTTCTGGAGCTCGCCGAGCTCGTGAAGGCCCTGGAAGAGAAGTTCGGCGTGTCCGCCGCCGCGCCGGTGGCCGTCGCCGCCGCCCCCGCCGCCGCCGCCGCCCCCGCGGAAGCCGCGGAGGAGAAGACCGAATTTGACGTCGTGCTGAAGGACGTCGGCTCCGAGAAGATCAAGGTCATCAAGGTCGTCCGCGAAGTCGTGGCGGGCCTGGGCCTCAAGGTAGCCAAGGACCTGGTGGACAGCGCGCCCAAGACCCTCAAGGAAGGCGTCAACAAGGAAGAAGCCGAGAAGATCAAGACGGCGTTTGCCGAAGTCGGCGCCACCATCGAGATCAAGTAATTTCCCCTCCAATGCTGTCAGAAGCGCCGCTGTTTTTCAGCGGCGCTTTTCCACTGTACATCTGCAAAAACGCCGCGAAAAATCGGCGCACGCAGGCGTGTTAACGCATTTTCACGAAGCGCGGCTTGCGCAATCGTCAGAAATCTGTATAATGGAACCATTCGGGCGCTTGAATATTCGTTGACGGGTTTTCTGCGATGCCGCCGGCCCGGGCGCCGTCGTCCGGAACCGGTATAAAAAAGGAAGTATTTCATGAACGACCTGGATACCACGCTGGGAACGCTGAAGGATGCGGTGCATGCGCTTTGCCTGCGCAAGGGATGGGGCGTGGACGGCGTGCAGAACCCGCAGCACGTGGCGATGGCGATGACCGTCGAGATGAGCGAATTGCTCGAGCACTTCCAGTGGATGGGCGACGAGGACGTCCGTGCGCTGATGCGCGGCGAGGATCCAGCCCGCATCGAAATGATCGCAGAGGAATTTGCCGATGTGATGATGTACGGCCTGCAGCTTACGCGCACGCTTGGCATCGACATAACCGGCGCGATCCTGCGCAAAATAGAAATTGTCAACGGCCGGCGCAACAGCCGATGGGACCGGGAGGGCGCAAGGCATGAGTAACATGATTCTGGTGCTGGACCTTGGCGACGGCCGCGGCAGCTCCGTCGCCCGCCGGGTACGCAGCGAGCAGGTCTACAGCGAGGTGCTGCCTGCGTCCGCGTCCGTCGAGATGATCCGCGCGGCCGCCCCTATGGGCGTGATCATCGCAGGCGATGGGGGCGGCATAGCGGACCTTCCCGATCTGATCGCGCTGGATATTCCCATCCTGGCGATGGGCTCCGGCGCGCGGCTTCTTCTGAACGCGCTGAGCGGATCTTCCGCGCCCACGGCG
>JARKQG010000122.1 GCA_029974035.1 Eubacteriales bacterium
CGCCCGTCTTTTCCATCTCTTTCAGCGCGTCCTCGTGCTTTTTGATCCGCGCCTTGAAACAGCCGGATGAACCGGATCGGGTTCTCCGGCGATATAAGCTCGTCCAGGCACTCCGGCAGATACGTCGCCTGCTCCGGTGCCCGCCCCTCGATGTACGGATGCGCCCGCATTGCTTCTCATCTCGCTTGCGTTTTCCGGATGAAACCATTATACTACACTCTGTCGGGAATGCCTGTCGACGACACAGGGGGGGCAATATGAAAGAGCGGCTGCTCACCAAGACTTTCTTCAAACGCAACCCGATGCGTGAAATCTCATCGGCGCGGTTCCAGTATTCTTTCTTGCTGAACCCTGGTTTTGAAAACGCCGCCCGCAATCTCATGCGGGAAAAGGGACTGGAAACCGACGCCATGCGCAGGGCGTACGACCTGATCAAAAATGAAGCCGATCCCGGAGTATTGCTTCGGCTGATGCGCAGCAATATTCCCGGAGCAAACAAGTCGCTTTTGATCCGCAGGCTGCTGAAAATCGAGGATGCGGTCCTGCCGGAGATTCAGCGCCGAATCCTCACCTCCGACGTGGATGTCTTCATAGAAAACGCGCTCCACTTCTTCGTCCGCGCCGAAACGGACTGCTCTGCATGGCTCCAAAGTCACTTCGACCAAATTCGGAATCCCTATGCCCAGTCCATGATCTGCCTCGCGCTGGGGTTTCGCGCTGGCCCCGACATCGTCCCCTGGATGATGTCGCAGTATGCATCCATGAAAGAGCGCTTCCCTTCCGAAACGCTCTCCGAAGGCCCTCTTCTTGCGCTTTATGAGCTTCATGCCCGTTTTGAGACGGTCTGACCAAGCGAAAACCCCTGAAAGCTCAATGTTTTCAGGGGTTTTCTTTTTGCAGGCGCCGCGCTTGTGGCGATGATTTTTCCGCCCGTGCGCTTTGCCCTGTTCATGCGCGATCCACCGACAGAGTTATTCATGGTTGACAACGCATAAAGCAATGGATATAATAACAATTGAAAAACAGCAATCGATTGCAGTTGCGAGGGTGGCCGCATGTCGACGATTTATGATATTTCCAGAAGACTCAATATCAGCCCCAGCACGGTGTCCCGGGCACTTCGCCCGAATACGCAGGTGAGCGCCAAAGTGCGCGAGCGCGTGAAAGACGAGGCCGAACGGATCGGATACCGGCCGAATCTGATCGCGAAGCAATTGAAGGTTCAGAAATCCAACCTTCTGGGGCTCCTGGTGGATGAAAAGTGGAACTGGTTTTCCTCATCGATCGCGGACGGGGTGCAGGCGGCCGCCCGCCGGCTGGGGTACAGCATTCTCGTATGGAATTCCGTGGGGAGCACCGACGAGCGCGCGGCGATGGAGCTGTTTTGCGCGATGCGCGCGGCGGGCGTTATCGTCGCAAGCACTGAAATGCTGGATGACCCCAAACCCCTTCTGGGGCAGGAGATTCCTTCCGTGTACATTTGCCGTGTGGCGGAAGAATGCGATACGGTGGTTCCGGACGACTATCACGCGGCGACATGCCTCGCGGAGTATTTGCTGGATCTGGGACACAGGGATATCGCGGTGATTCTTGGACCGCCCAATTCTTTTCATACGAGGGCCAGGGCGCAGGCTGTGCGGGATGTGATGCGGGCTTGGGGTGTATCGCTTCGGGATGACTGGGTGATTCAGCGGCAGAGCTGGCGCGTTGAGAACGGCTATGAGGTCGGCATGAAGCTGTTTGGGTGTTCGGAGCGTCCCACGGCGGTTTTGTCGCTCAACGACGCAATGGCCTACGGTGTGAACGACGCAGCCAGGGAACTTGGCTTGCGCGTGCCGGGGGATGTATCCATCGTTGGGCATGATGATCATGACATGGCCTTCCTGATGCGCCCACGTTTGACAACGTTTTCGCTGCCGCTCAACCGCATGGGCGAGCGGGCCGTCGAACTGCTGGTGGAGCGCATCGGCGACCCGGACCGCACGGTTCGGCACGATACGATTCTGGGCGAGATGCTCGTGCGCGATTCCTGCGCGCACGTGGGCGGCAGGTCTGTTTGATGCAAAGGAGGTCTCTCGTGCACACGCGCCGTTTTGGAGGGGTGTTTTGAAAGGGGGTATTGTTTTCCCAAAAACTGCAATCGATTGCAGCGGCGCGGGGCCCTTCAGGTACAATCTGGAATGGAAAAGGAGCGGTGGAGAATGAGAAAACTGTTTGCTCTGGTTCTGGCGTTGGCGATGGTGCTCTCCGCGGGGATTTGCGCGCAGGCGGAGAGCGGCGGGGCGGTAAAAGTCTGGGTTGGGAAAGAAGAGGGAACGTACGGCGGATACCTGTACAAGATGCGGGAGGACTTTACCGCCAAGACCGGTCTGACGGCAGAGTTCTACGAAATAACCGGCGACATGCATGAAACCCTCTTGCAGGAAATCATCGCCAACACCGGAGAGATCGACGTCTACGATACGGATCAACCCTGGATTCCCGAGTTCGCCACCTACGGCTTCTACACGCCGATCACGAAGTATGTCACCGAAGAGCAGCTTGCGGACTTCTACGATTCCGCCGTTCAGTCGGTCACATACAACGGTGAAATCTACGGTCTGCCCTACCAGATGCATGGTCCGCTGGTGTTCTACCGCAAGGACCTGATGGAAAAGGCCGACCAGCAGGTGCCCACCACCAACGAGGCGTACAGGAGCGTCGCGAAGGCGCTGACCGATACCGCCGCCGGCATCTACGGCACCGCGGTGGAAGGCAAGCAAAGCGCCGAGCCGGTCTCCCAGTTTACGGACCTCATCCTGCAGTTTGGCGGTAAGATTGTGGACGAGGACTGGAACATCCTGTTTGACAGCCAGCCGGTCCGGGATGCCTTCCAATACATGCTCGATATCATGGCGGACGGCTCCAGCCCCGCCGCGGCGGTTTCCTGGGACAACGAGGACGTACACAACATGTTCCTGCAGGGCAAACTGGCGATGGTGCGCAACTGGCCCTACATGTACGGAATGTCCAGGGACGCTTCCCTCTCGAACGTCGTGGACCTCGTTGGCGCCACCACCCAGCCGGTCACCAGCGCGGTCTGGAGCTGGAGCCTGGGCATTCCTTCCACCTCGAAAAATCCGGAGAACGCCTATAAGTTCATCGAGTGGGCCACCAGCTCCGACATTCTCGCCGGATACGCGGAGGAACAGTTCCAGTCCACCACCCGCGTCTCCGCCGTTGAAAAAGTGCTGGCGAGCGACAATCTGACCGACGCGGACAAGGAAGTCATCCGCGCGATGGGCAACAGCCTTGAAATCGGCATCGCGGTGGTGACCACCCCCAATTACGAAACGCTGCGCACGCTGATGGCGGAGTGCCTCTCCGGCATCATGAGCGGCCAGAAGACCATCGACGAGGCGGTGACCAAGTGCGCCGAAGACATGAACGCGGCCATGGATGAGCTCTATTCCGAAATGGAGGAGCTGGGCCTGCGCTAAAACCGGCACCAACGGGCGGGGGACGAAACACGGGGCCGTGCCCCCGCCCGTTGTGCGCTTTTTGCGGGCGCGCTTGGCCGCTGTTCAGGGAATCGACCGTAAGGAAGGGAACGCATATGTTCGAATCCAGAAACGCCCGATTGCGCAAAAGAACCCCGAAATGGCTGACGGGGCTTTTGCTGATCACCCCCGCGGCCGTCGCCATCGGGGTCACCATCCTCTATCCGATTGGCTGGTCGCTCGAGCTGAGCTTTATGTCAAACAAGAGCATCACCAGCGGCAGGATGGTGTTTGTCGGATTCAAAAACTACCTGTCCGTATTGCAGTCCAGCCAGTTCCACTCCGCGCTGATCAACACCTGCGGATTTGCGGCGACGACGGTCGTCATTGAGCTTGTGCTGGGCATGCTGGTGGCGGTACAGCTCAATAAGCGCCTGCCCGGCACCCAGTTGTTCCGCACGTCCTACATGCTGCCAATGATGATTGCCCCGATGGTGGCCTCTCTGATATGGCGGTGGATGTTTGTCGGCGAATACGGCATTCTCAACCACGCGCTCGCCGCGATCGGCATTGCCGGGCCGGAATGGCTTGCTCAGCCCATGTCCGCAAAGTGGGCGGTCATCATCACCGGCCTGTGGGGATCGCTGCCCTTCTCGATACTGGTTCTGTTGGCGGCGCTGACCGCGATTTCCGACGACTACATCGAGGCCGCCAGAATAGACGGCGCGAACAACTTCCAGATTTTCTGGCGCATCACAATCCATCTGGTGAAGCCCGCCATCCTGCAGGTGCTGGTCATCCGGATTGCGGACTCCTTCAAGCTGTACGACGCCGTCAAGGTGCTGACCGACGGCGGCCCGGCCAATGCAACCAATGTGATCACAACCTATCTCTATTCGCGAACCTTCGGGGACCTGCGATTCGGGGAAGGGACCGCGGGCTCCTTCCTTCTGACCATCTTTATCGCTCTCATCTCGCTGACGACGTTCAGGATGATGAGGCCCGGCAGCAAGGAGCGTGCGGCCCAGTGAAAAAGCGAGTCGGCTTCGGCACGGTGTTTTCCTACGGAATTCTGATCATTGTCTTTGTCTTTATGATCTTTCCGTTTTTCTGGTCCATCCTGACCAGCTTCAAAACGGAATCCCAGCTGTTCACCATACCGCCGCGGGTACTTCCCGATCCATGGGTGATCGACAATTACAGGGAAGTGTTCACAAGCCCGGATGTGAGCCTACCCCTTTACATGATCAACAGCCTGATCGTGTCGTCTGTCAGCACGCTGTGCGCGCTGGTGCTGAGCATCCCCGCGGCGTACGGCCTGGCCAAGTACGCCTCCAGGGCGAGCGGCGCCTTTCTGATCGTCATCATGCTGATCCGCATGATTCCGGGCATCGCCTTCAGCATTCCGTACTTCCTGATGATCCGGCAGATGGGCCTTTTTGACACCCGGGCGGCGCTGATTCTGACGGCCATTCCCGGCCAGCTGCTCATGGCCATTTGGCTGATGGAGGGGTCGTTCCGGGAGATTCCGCAGGAGCTGGAGGAGGCGGCGGAATTGGATGGCGTCGGCGTGATCCGGAAGATCGTGTCCATCGTCGTGCCCATTTCGCTGCCGATCATCGTCACGGTGGTTCTGTTCAACTTCATCGGCGTCTGGAACGAATTCATGCTCGCGTCCACGCTCGTCAGGACGGCCAGCAAGCGCACGCTGTCCGTGGGGATGTACGTATACCAGAATCAGTGGCGTACCTTCTGGGGGCAGGTGATGGCCTATGGCGTCATCTTTTCCGTTCCCGGAATTATCATCACGTATTTTTGTCAGAAAGGCCTTGTGTCCGGATTGACGTCCGGCGCGGTAAAGGCATAAACCGAGAGGAGACACAAAATGTCCGATTGCGCTGTAACACCCGGGAATGTGCGATTTGAAGGCGGGTTCTGGGGGGACAGAATTGACCTGGTGCTGGATAAGGCGCTGCCCTACCAGTGGGAAATCCTGAATGACCGCGTGGAGGGCGCGGTGCCCAGCCATGCCATTGAAAATTTCCGGATTGCCGCGGGGCTCAGCCGGGGGGAATACCACGGCATGGTTTTTCAGGACAGCGACGTTGGCAAATGGCTGGAGGCGGTTGGGTATGCGCTGATGATTCGCCCCAACCCCGAGCTCCAGCGCCTGGCGGACGAAACCATCGATCTCATCGAAAAAGCGCAGCAGCCGGATGGGTACCTGAACACCTATTACACCATCAAAGAACCGGGAAAGCGCTGGACGAACATCCGGGAAAGCCATGAAATGTACTGCGCGGGCCACATGATGGAGGCCGCGGTGGCGTACTTTCAGGCCACCGGAAAGCGCCGGCTGCTGGATGTGATGCTGCGCATGGCGCGCCATATCGACAGTGTGATCGGCCCGGAAGAAGGCAAGATGCATGCATTCCCCGGTCATCAGGAGATCGAGCTCGCCCTCGTCAAGATGTATGGCGTCACCGGGGAGAGGTTTCTGCTGAAGCTCGCCGATTACTTTCTTCGCCAGCGTGGAACCGAGCCCAACTACTTTGTGGAGGAGCGCGCGGGCCGGGAGGAAACCGCCTTCAAGGGGCTCGATCGGCGCTACTGGCAGAACCATAAGCCCATCCTGGAGCAGGAGGCGCTTGTCGGCCACGCGGTGCGTGCGCTGTACATGGCCACGGGCATGGCGATGGTGGCACGTGAAACCGGCGACGATCAGATGATCGCCGCGTGCGGCAGGCTCTTTGACAACCTGGTGCAAAAGCGCATGTACATCACCGGCGGGGCGGGGTCCAGCGACGTTGGCGAGGCATTTACGACCGATTACGACCTGCCCAACGACCGCGCCTACGCGGAAACCTGTGCCGCCATCGCGCTGTGCTTTTTTGCCCGCGCCATGCTGGGCATACGCCCGGACAGCCGGTACGCAGACGCTTTGGAGCGCGCCCTTTACAACGGCGCGCTGGCGGGTATTTCCCTTGACGGGCTGCATTTCTTCTACGTCAATCCGCTGGAAGTCGTCCCCGAACTGTGCGAGGAACGCGCGGACACGGCGCACGTGCTCCCGGTGCGGCCCAGCTGGTTCAGCTGTGCCTGCTGCCCGACAAACGTGGTGCGGCTGATGCTGTCGCTGGGGCAATACCTGTTCCAAGCGGAGGCCGGCCGCATATATGTCCACACCTACGCCGCCTGCTCGGCCGAGGTGCCGATGGGGGACGGGACCGTGCGCCTGAAGGTGAGCGGCAGCTATCCCTGGGACGGCGCGGTGCGGCTTTACCCCGGCGAAGGTGCCTATGCGCTGATGCTGCGCATCCCCGGTTGGGCCGAGGGCTACACCGTCCGCGTCGGCGGGGAAGCGGTCGGGGGCACGCTGGAGGACGGGTATTTCCGCCTGGAGAGGGCGTGGAAGGGCGTCGAATGCGTGGAGCTGGATCTGCCCATGCGCCCCCGGCGCGTCTACGCCAATCCGCTTCTACGCGCGGACAACGGACAGGTGGCGGTCACATGCGGACCGCTCGTATACTGCCTGGAGGGCGCCGACAACGGCGCGGCGCTCGGTGCGCTGATTTTGCCGGAAGGCGCGGAGCTGGTCCGCCGGGAGCGCCCCGACAAGCTGGGCGGGATTGTGGAAATCTGCGCCCGCGGAGCGCGGGAGCGGGCCGACGCGGACATGCCGCTCTACGCATATGATCGGCCCGGCCGCGACCCGGCCGAGCTCGTATGGATTCCTTACTTTGCCTGGGCGAACCGGGGGATCAACGAAATGCGCGTATGGATCCGGAACAGGTAGACTGCGAGAGGGATGAAAAAATGCGCGTTCTGAAAAACGGCGCGTTCTGCGCGGGTTTTGACGAAGAAACGGGTTGCCTGACCTCTCTGAAGCTGGTAAACGATCCGCTTTCGACCGAGTACTGCGCCAACGAGGGCAATCTGACGTACCCGTCGTTTGCCGCCCGGGGCGAGCGGCTGGGGGATGCGCGGCTGCGCGTCTTTGAAAACGGCGGCTTTACGCTGATGAATACCAGCCTGTCCGCGGACAACCGCCGGGTTTTCTTTGGCGAAAGGCGCGTGGAAACGCATTTTTCAGGCCCCTCCGCCCGCCCGGGTGGCATATGCGGCTTCGGGCTGACCCGCGTCGCCGAAATGGAGGAGGATGCGCTGCGGCTCGATTATACGCTGACAAATCCGGGGCCGGAGGCCGTGGAAATCGGTGAATTCTCGCTTTCGCTGATGACAAACACCGAGTTCGAGGGAATTTTTACGCGCCTGTATCCCGACGCGGAGGCGGATTGGCATGGCGTTCGCCAGCGCGTATGGCACGAACAGCGGCTTTTGCAGCATTTGAGCCTGTCCGGGCACAATTCCTATGTGCTGTTACGGCGGCCCAAGGGGGACTATCCGGCCGTATTGCTGCTGCCCGCCGGCGATACCGCCATCGAAACGGCCTATCAGATGGACCCCTCGATTGCCTCCCAATGGTCGTGCACGTTTGAGGGGCCGTACTATTTGAGCGCGTATGCCGCCGGCGCGCGGCGCGCCGAGGGCTGGGGCGCTCAGCGCGAAAAGCAGCGGTACTGGTTTGGCGGGATGACCTCCCTGATGCTGGCGCCCGGCGAGGAGCGCACCCTTTCCTTCCGCCTGATCGCGCTCCCGGGCGAGGAGGCGATGGAAAGGGAGATGCTGGCGGCCGACAAGATGTGCCTTCGCGCCGTGCCCGGAATGGCCGCGCCGGAAAACGTTCCCATCTGGCTGGCGGTCCGATGCGCGCGGCCGGTCCGGCTGACCAGCCTGGACGGGGATCTGCGCATCGATGTCCTTCCCGAAAAAAACGGCGCGCAGCGCTTCCGGCTCAGGGCCGGCTGTCCGGGGCAAAAGCGGGTTCTTGCGCGCTTTGGCGGCCTGGAGAGCGTGCTTGCGTTTTATTTTACGCACGATCCGGCCCGGATGCTCGACCGCCGCGCGCGGTTCATCGCCCGACGGCAGATTCTCCGGAATTCCGATGATCCCTTTGGGCGGGACGGGCTGTTCTTTTCCTATGACAACACGTTTGACGCGCTCTTTCTCGCCGGAGATGAAAGCTGGCAGGTGGGCGGCGCGGATGAGCTTTGCCTTCCGCCGGCCATGTTTCTGGCGGAGAAAAATGTGCTGCGCCCCTGCCGCGATCAGATTGACGCGCTGGAGCGGTTTGTCCGGCGGGGCCTCTGGGGGAGCGGGCTTCAAAACCCGGAAACGTATGAGATCCGGCGCGGGCTGTATTGGGAGGCAAAGACGCCGTCGGACGCCGCCTACGGCGGAAAATGGGATGAGCGGACGAGTCGGACGACGACGCGGGCCTTCAACTACACGCTGCTCACCTGTTTTTTCAGCGCCATGCACCGCATTGCCAGGGTGTCCGATACGGAGCTCGGCGCGGAAAAATACCTTGAATGCGCCTACCGCACCTGTATGAAGGGATTTGAGGTGGGCGCGCTGAACGGGAACGGCGCGCCCGCCGGATCGGCGGTGGTGGATTTTGCCGGGGACCTGCGCCGCGCCGCCCCGGAATGGGGGCGGGCGCTCGACGCGCGCCTCAGGCGCATGGCGGATTTCAACGCGACGGTGGCCTACCCATACGGTTCCGAACTGTATACCGATCAGACGGCTCATGACAACGTGTACGCGCTGTTTCGGGCGTATGGGCACGCGGACCTTCTGCCCGCGCTTGTCGATGCCGTGCTGGCGCTCCGGGGCCGCCAGCCGGCGTGGTACCAGTACGGCAACGACAAGCGCGGCAACGTCTGCTGCTGGTACGCCACCCCGATGAACAGCCGCTTGCTGATGGACTGCTTTTTTGAGACGGGAAACCGCCGGGCGATGGAACTGGCCATGGGCGGCCTGTCCAGCTTTATGACGGTGGTGCAGGAAAACGGCGCGGCCCGGGGGTGGTTTACCTGGTGGCCGGACAGAACGGGCTTTGACGGCAGATCGCTTGACAGCGATATGGGCTTATTCGCGTATCTGCGCGCGGCGGCGGCGGTGGTATGCGAGGACCCGGACTTCGGCACGGTCGGCTATGGCTGCAGCGTGAAAAGGAACCGGAACGGATGGGCCGCCCGCATTCGCGACGGCGTGGGCCGCCGCCTGTGGGTGGAACGCCCCGGCGGCATGGTGCGGGTTTCCGGCGGAAGCATCCGCTGCGCGCGCTGGGATGAAAAGGCCGGAACGCTGACCATCGCGCTTTCAAACGCCCGGGCGGACGCCCGGGCGGAAGGCTTCGCGGACGCGCGCGTTTTGTTTACGGTAGAACCGCAGAGCCCGGCGGCGCGCTGAGGAAGAATCCTGCGCCGTTTGCGGCCCGCCGAAAGGTTCTGGCCCCGGGCGCGTCACGCGCCGTCCGGGGCCAGCTCATCGCGCACGCTTCGGTCGAAGATCTCGCCGAACCGGACGTGGTTTTTCATGAAGAGGGAGACCAGCGTGGGATCAAAGTGCGAACCGCTCCCTTCGGCGATGATTTCCACGCAGCGCTCGTGGGGGTACGCCGGCTTGTAGACGCGCTTTGACCGGAGCGCGTCGTATACGTCGGCGACGGCCATGATCCGCGCCGAGAGCGGAATGGCCTCGCCGGACAGGCCGTGCAGGTATCCGCTTCCGTTCCATTTCTCGTGGTGGTACCGGGCGATGTCCGTGCCCATGCGGATGAAGGCGTTGTTCGGGTAGTGCTTTTCGACGCTCATAAGCGTCTGGTAGCCGATTTCCACGTGGGTCTTCATGATCTCGAATTCCTCGGGCGTGAGCCGGGCGGGTTTGAGCAAAATGGAGTCCGGAATGCCGACCTTGCCGATGTCGTGCAGCGGGCTCGCCTTCACGATGTTTTCGGCAAAGTCGTCGTCTACCTCGCCCCGGTGGAGGGGGTGGGCCCGCAGCTTTTCGGCCAGCAGCCCGCAGTACTGGCCGGTGCGCTCGATGTGGGCGCCGGTGTCGTCGTCGCGGGACTCCGCGAGGCTGACCAGCGCGTAGATGGTGGCGAGCTGCACGGCGCTGATCTCCGACACCTTCTGGGACACCAGGAGCTCCAGCCCCTCGCTGTACTCCTTGAGCCGCCGCTCGGCGTCCTTTTCGGCGGTGATGTCCTGAATGGTGCCGTGGATGGAAACGGGCTCGCCGTGCTCGTCGCGCAGCAGGCGATAGCGCGTGTTGATCCACTTGATCCGCCCGTCGTCCAGCAGGATGCGGTACTGGTTTTCCCTCGGCACCACGCCGCGAAAGAGCGCCGCCGTGGTCTCGCGGACCGCGTTGAGATCGTCCGGATGGACCATTTTCATGTACCGTTCGACGCTCGATTCCTCGTCCGGGCGCACCTCGAGGATCTTGCGCATCGTATCCGACCAGGCGATCCTCTGGGTGCGGATGTCCAGGTCAAAGCTCCCAATCTTCGCGATTTCCTGGGCCTCCCGGCGGTTCATGTCGCTCTGGAACAGCTGCCGGTTCCGCGCCTCGATCTCCCGGGACACCTCGGCGTACCGGTTCATCATTTCGGAAACGAGGACCGTCTGGATGTGGTTGTCCACCTGTTTTGCGGCGCTTTCGAGCATCTCCCACACGTGGGCGTCCGACTGGCAGACGGCGAGATCCGGATTTAAGCCGTTATTCCGGAACATTTTACTTCCCCCCGATAAAGAAGCTGAACCCCACCCGCTGCAGCGAACGCAGGCGGCGGATGATCGCGCGGCGCGCCTCCTCGGTGTGGATTAGGCTCCCGTGCTGCGGCGCGATGAGCGAAACATCCAGCCGCTCGATGGTGTCCAGCGCGTAGTGCAGCGATTCGACGGAGTTCATGATGTTCTGGTGGAAGTCCACGATGCCGGTCATCGGGCACTTCAGGCCGCTGCGTTTGCAGATCTGCTGCGGCTCACAGTCCTCGCATTCGCCGGTGACGCGGGTGTAGAGACTCCAGCCCGAATCGTAGCTTCCGAAGATATCGCTGCTGAAGAGCACCTTTGACTGGGTGTCGTAGGTGATGAAGCTCCCCGGGGAATGGGCGTAGGGCGTGCGGTAGAAGCGAAGCTGCCGTCCGCTGGCAAAGGTGTACTGCATGCCGATCCGTTCGATGCACGTCAGCTGGGAGCGCACGGAATAGTAGTGGATGAAGTGGTTGTTCTGGCTGTGCGAGATGATTTCGAGGCCGGGGTTTCGGATCAGGGATTCAAAGTGGGGGATGCTCCCGCACAGGTCCGGGTCATAGTGCTGATAGATCAGCCGGCGGATGTGGTCGGGCTTTGTGCCGGTGCGCAGGATCTTCAGCATGACCGTGCTGAAGTCGTTGCGGCTGCCACCGTCGATGAGGACCGCCTCGTCTCCTTCTGTGACGAGGTAGGGATTGCAGTGCAGACCATACTCGTTGTCCGCATAACCCACCCAGTATACGCCATGCGCGATCCGGATGTACTCTTTGAGGTCCAGGCTTTCGGTCGCCACCTCAGCAGCCCCTTTCGTAAGCGCGGGATTCCGCCTGACGCTTTATGCTCCATTATAGCACGTTTCCGCCCCTTTGCCACCGGCATTGGGGCGCGCGAACGCGCACCCCAAAAAGTCCCGAAATCGGAACGGGGTGTCTGGAAAAAGCGTCCAATGCGCAAAAGGCCGATATGGGTGAGAAGGAGCGGTATGCAATGAAAAGAGCGGTTTCGACGTTTGGGATGGCGCTGGTGGTTTTTCTCGCGGTCGCGATGACGGGGGCGGCGCTGGCGGAGGCCGTGCCCGCCCCGGACGCGGCGGTTTCCGGGCTGGTGCTGGTGGGGGATTTGCCAAAGGACGCGATCCTTGAGGAGAACACCGTCGACGCGGCGGGCAACTACCGCGAGGTGCTGCTGACGACAGACGGCGCGATCTTTATCCTGACCGCCCGTCAGGCCGTGGGCGGGGACTATCCCATGGAGATGCCGGTGGAGGACTTCATCCGGGCGTACTTCGCGCTGAATTCCGCACCGGCGCTGGAGGCGGTCGAGGCCGAGCCGGTGGCGGCCTATCCCACCCAGCGGGTGCGCTTTGAGACGGGGGAGAACGAGGACTCCGCGGTCCACGACGTCGTGCTGATCCGCACGGACGCCTGGTACTTCGTCTTTGAGGCGCGCACCGGCGTCGATATCTACGGGGGCTACTCCGACGGCTACGCGGAGGGGGACGTGGCGGATCTGGTGGACGGATGGGTCGAGTCGCTGGACCTGTTTGACGCGGAGGCCGGCGCGTAGGGCGCCTCCCGAGCGTAAAAGCCGCCCCCGGCATGCGCCGGGGGCGGCTTTTACGGGCGCGGCGGGCGGCCGCGGGTTCAGTCCACCAGCGGATGCACCCGATGGGGGGGAATCTCGATCGCGCCGCGCTCCGGGTTTTCGAGGCGGGCATAGGCTTCGGCGGACAGTTCCCAGCGGATGGGCACCCTGGCGCCGGGGCAGCGGATCATCAGGATGTGGCTGAAGGGGCCCTCAATGTGGTCCAGCAGCGTCCAGCTCAGCCGGTTGACGCCGCGGCCCTCCGGCGCGGCCACAATCTGCTTTGCCCGGACGCCCGCCCAGGCCGCGCCCTCCGGCACCGGGTCCAGCGTGTCAAGGGCGCAGCCCCAGTCCGGCACAGTCAGGCGGTTCGGCCCCGCCTTCTCCGCCCGCGCCACGTTCTTGCAGCCGGTCATCACCGCGGCGGCGCGGGTGACGGGGTGGTCGAACAGCGCCCGCCGCGGCCCGGCGGCACTGACGCGGCCATCCTCCATGACGGCGATCCGGTCGCACATGCGGAAGGCTTCGTCCCGGTTGTGCGATACCATCAGCGCCGTGCCGGGAAAGTCCCGCAGCGCCTCCAGCACCTCGCGCTCCAGCTGCCAGCGCAGGTGGCTGTCCAGCGCGGAGAAGGGCTCGTCCATCAGCACGAGGCGCGGCTCCGACGCCAGCATCCGCGCCAGCGCCACCCGCTGGCGCTGCCCGCCCGAGAGCTGCGCCGGATACAACCCCCGCTGCTCCGTCAGGTGCATCCGCGCGATCCAGTCCAGCGCGCGGCCGCGCCTGAGGGGCCGGGGGGCGCGGCTCAGCGCGCACAGCACGTTTTCCTCCACCGTCATGTTGGGAAACAGCGCGTAGTGCTGGAACATCAGCCCCACGCGGCGATCCCGGGGCGAGCGGTTGATCTTCCGGCCGGAATCAAACAGCACCTCGCCATCCACCTCGATGCGCCCCTCGTCCGGGGTGACGATGCCTGCGATGGCCTTCAGCGCCATGCTCTTGCCGGAGCCCGACGCGCCCAGAAGCGCACACCGCTCGTCGCCGGCCTCGAGCGAGAGATTCAGCGTAAAGCGCCCCAGCGCCTTGCGGATCCGTACGGAAAGCATGCCCTTCCCCCTTGCGCGTCAGGCGACGCGGCGCTTTTCCAGCAGGTTGACCGCCACCATCACCGTCAGCGAGATGACGAGGTTGACCCCCACCCAGAAAAAAGCCTCCGCGTCCTGCCCGATCTGCCAGAAATAGGCCACCGACGTGGAGATGGTGGCGGTGCGCCCCGCGATGTAGCCCGACACCATGCTGGTGGCGCCGTATTCTCCCAGCCCCCGGGCGAAGGACAGTACCGCCCCCGCCAGCAGCGCGTCGCGGCAGTTGGGCAGCAGGACGCGCCAGAAGAGGTAGCCGTCGCCAAGGCCCAGCGTTTGTCCGGCGTAGAGCATGTCGCGGTCAAAGGCGTCGAAGGCGGCGCGCACCGTGCGGTACATCAGCGGAAAGGTGACGATGCTTACCGCGATCACCGAGGCCTGCCAGCGCATGGTGATCGTCCAGTCAAACCAGGCCTTGGCCAGCGCGCCCACGGGGCCCTTCGGCCCCAGGGTGACCAGGATGAAAAAACCGATCACCGTGGGCGGCAGCACCAGCGGCAGCGTGAGGATCGTATCCAGCACGCCCTTTAAAAGCCGCGGCGCGCGGGCGATGCGGTGGGCCGCCCAGATGCCGCCGAAAAACGTCAGAAGGGTGGAGATCGCCGAGATCCGGAGCGAATTCCACAGCGGAAACCAGTTCATGCCCAGCCCTCCCTTTTGGTTGATTGTAGCGCATTCGGAGGGCCGTGTCAAACCACCGCGTCCCCGGGCAAATTTTGACCGCCCGGGTGGACAATCCCCACTTGCCGGGCGTATAATGAACGATAATTGCAGTTTCCGCGGTGCTTTTTGGATGGGAAGGCGGCCCGCGGGCGGAGGAAGATGCATGGGCCAATCGGATTTGCGGGGAAGGCTGTTCCGGGGCGTATTGGTGGCGGGCGCCGCGCTGGCGGTGGCGTGCATCGTGGGCAACGCCGTCGCGGGCTTTCCCTTTGAGACGGACCTGAAGTGGATCGCGCTCTTTGTCATCGCCGTGACCGCCTTCTTTCTGACAAAAAACGCGCGCCTCGCGGAGAACGTCAAGTTTTGCGTGTTCCTGTTTCTGATTTTTGCGTTTGTTCCCTTCGCGTTTATCGATTCCGGCGGCAGCGACAACAACGCCGTCGGCTATTCGCTCCTGCTGCTGATCGTGCAGATCTACCTCTTTGACGGCTGGAAGCGCATATTTCTGTCGGTTTCGCTGATCGTCATGTTCACGGCGATGCGCGTGGTGGAGCACCGCTTTCCGCAGGTCATCACCCGGTATCCGGCCTAGGTGCAGTACGTCGACCGGATGATTCAGATCCCGCTTCTGATGGTCGCGCTCTTTCTCATTGTGCTGCGGTTCACCCGGGCGTATGAGCAGGCCAACCGCAAGCTGGATATCCTGGCGAAGTACGACGAATTGACGGGCCTTTACAACCGCCGGATGTTTGACAGCACGGTCAACGAGGCCTTCCGGAAGGGCGCGGAAGGCACCTATCTGGCGCTGATCGATCTCAACAACTTCAAAAAGGTCAACGACAACTGCGGCCACCTGGTGGGGGACCGCCTGCTCAAGGCGCTGGCCGATCTGCTGCGCAGGCACTTTGACATGGAACACCACGCCGTCAGCCGCTGGGGCGGCGACGAGTTTGCCGTCGTCTTTCACGGTGACCGGGCGGATTTGACCGGGCGGATCGAGCGCATCCGGACAGAATTCAGGGCGCTGGCCGTCACCTGCGAAAGGAGCGCCGGCGTCACCATCGGCATCGTGTCCTTTGCGGACTATGACACCGTCGGGCAAATGTTCGCGGCCGCGGACAGCAGGCTCTACGAGCTCAAGCGCGGCGAAAAGCCGGCGTAACGCCCCGCATGTTGTGGATGTCATAGGGTTGAGACACCATATGTTGTTGTTTCACCGGGCCTGAAAGCTGGTATATAGCTGGAGTATCCCATTACCGGTGAAAGCAGGTCCAGGCATGTTCATCACAAAACGCGACGGCGCCCGGGAGCACTACGATCCGAACAAGATTACCGCGGCCATGGAAAAAGCGTTCATCAGCGTGGGGCAGGCGCCCGAAGGGGCGCTTGCTCTTTTGCTTTCGGACGTGGAGGAGAGCCTCCGGGGAATCGCCCCGGTGACGGTGGAGGCCATCCAGGACGCGGTGGAGCGCGCGCTGATGGCGCGGGGCTACTACCCTGTGGCCAAGGGCTACATTCTCTACCGCGAGGAGCGGTCCAAAAACCGCGCCGCAGGGCGCGCGCTGGCCTCCGCCGTGGGCGCGGAGGGGCTGGACGGGGTGCTCGCCCGCGTCGCCAAGGACTTTCGCGGCGAGGAATACGCGCTGGGGCGGCTTTTTTCCAAGTACCAGTCCTTTGAAAAGGGGGACATGGGCGCGGAGGCGCGGCTGGCGGCGCTGATCCGGGCCGCGGCGGAGCTGACCACCCAGGAGGCGCCCCGGTGGGAGTTCGTCGCGGGCCGCCTGCGCGCGTTCCAGTTCCACCGCGCGCTGCGGGAGGAGACGCGCCGCCGGAATATTTCCGGGCTCTACGAAAAGCTGCGCTACCTGACGGACGAGGGCCTTTACGGCCCCTACATCCTGGAAAATTACAGCCGCCGGGAGATCGAGGCGTGCGAAGCGTTCCTCGATCCGTCCCGGGATGATCTTTTTACCTTTTCGGGGCTGGATCTGCTGCTGGGCCGCTACGTGATCCGCACCCGGGGACACGTGCCGCTGGAATCGCCCCAGGAGATGTTCCTGGGCATCGCGCTGCACCTGGCGATGGAAGAAAAGAAGGACCGCCTAAGCTGGGTCAAGCGGTTTTACGATCTTCTGAGCCAGCTGCAGCTGACCATGGCCACCCCCACCCTCTCCAACGCCCGCAAGCCCTTTCACCAGCTTTCTAGCTGCTTTATCGACGCGGTGCCCGACAGCCTCGAGGGCATCTACCATTCCATCGACAGCTTCGCCAAGGTGTCGAAGTTCAGCGGCGGCATGGGGCTGTACTTCGGCAAGGTGCGCGCCACCGGCAGCGCCATCCGGGGCTTTGAGGGCGCGGCGGGCGGCGTGATCCGCTGGATCAAGCTGGTGAACGACACCTGCGTGGCGGTGGACCAGCTGGGGGTGCGCCAGGGCGCGGTGGCGGTGTACCTGGACGCCTGGCATCGGGACCTGCCGGAGTTTTTGCAGCTGCGCACCAACAACGGCGACGACCGCATGAAGGCCCACGACGTGTTCCCCGGCGTGTGCTACCCGGATCTGTTCTGGAAGATGGCCCGGGAGAACCTGGACCAGAGCTGGTATCTGATGTGCCCCCACGATATCCTGACGGTGAAGGGCTATTCCCTGGAGGACGCTTACGGCGAGGAATGGGAGGCGCGCTACCGCGACTGCGTGCGGGACGAGCGCATCAAGAAGCGGGAGATCCCCCTCAAGGAGCTGGTGCGGCTGATCCTGAAATCCGCGGTGGAGACAGGCACCCCCTTCGCCTTCAACCGGGACACCGTCAACCGCCTGAACCCCAACCCCCACGCGGGCATGATCTACTGCTCGAACCTGTGCACCGAGATCGCCCAGAGCATGCGGGGCGCGGAATTCGTCAGCCGGGAGATTCGCGAGGAGAACGGCGAAACGGTGGTGGTCACCACCACGCGGCCGGGGGACTTTGTGGTGTGCAACCTGGCCAGCCTGTCGCTGGGCACGCTGCCGGTGGAGGATGAGGATGCCCTGAGCGCGGTGATTTCCACCGCCGTCCGCGCCCTCGACAACGTCATCGACCTCAATTTCTACCCGGTGGCCTACGCGCGCCTCACCAACCGGCGCTACCGCGCCATTGGCCTCGGGGTGCACGGCTACCACCACATGCTGGCCCGGCGCGGCATCCCCTGGGAGAGCGAAAAGCACCTGGCCTTTGCCGACGGGGTGTTTGAGCGGATCAACTGGCTGACCATCGCCGCCAGCCGCCGCCTGGCGGCGGAGAAGGGCGCTTACCCGCTCTTTGCCGGCAGCGACTGGCAGACGGGCGCCTACTTTGAAAAGCGGGGCTACGATTCCGAAGCGTGGCGCGCGCTGGCCCGGGATGTGGCGCGGGACGGCCTTCGCAACGCCTACCTGCTGGCCGTCGCGCCCACCAGTTCCACCAGCATCCTGGCGGGCACCACCGCCGGCATCGACCCGGTCATGAGCCGCTTCTACCTGGAGGAGAAAAAGGGCACGATCCTGCCCCGGGTCGCGCCGGAACTGTCCATGGAAACCTACTGGTACTATAAGGGCGCCCACACCATCGACCAGAGCTGGTCGGTCCGGGCCGCGGGCGTCCGGCAGCGCCACATCGACCAGGCCCAGAGCCTGAACCTCTACGTCACCAGCGAGCACACCTTCCGGCAGGTGCTGGAGCTGTACATCGCCGCCTGGGCGGCGGGGGTCAAGACGGTCTACTACATCCGCGGCAAGGCTTTGGAAGTGGAAGCCTGCGACAGCTGCGCATCCTGAGGAGGCAACGGCATGGCGACGCTCACGAAAAAACCCCTGTTCAACCCCGAGGGCGACCCTTCGGTGGTGGCCCGCCGCATGATCGGCGGCAACACCACCAATCTCAACGACTTCAACAACCTCCGCTATCCCTGGGTCAGCGACTGGTACCGCCAGGCGATGAACAACTTCTGGATCCCCGAGGAGATCAACCTGAACCCGGACGTCAAGGACTACCCCAAGCTGCCCCCGGCGGAGCGCCAGGCCTACGACAAGATTCTGAGCTTCCTGGTGTTCCTCGATTCCATTCAGACCGCCAACCTGCCCGCCGTGGGCGAATACGTGACCGCCAACGAGGTCAACCTGTGCCTCACCATCCAGAGCTTTCAGGAGTGCGTGCACAGCCAGAGCTACAGCTACATGCTGGACACCATCTGCAGCCCCGAGGAGCGGGACCAAATCCTCTACCAGTGGAAGACCGACGGGCACCTCCTCAAGCGCAACACCTTCATCGGGGATCTGTACAACGCCTTCCAGCGGGATCGGGATGAATTCACCTTCCTCAAAGTGCTGGTGGCCAACTACATCCTGGAGGGCATTTACTTCTACAGCGGGTTCATGTTCTTTTACAACCTGGGCCGCAACGGCAAAATGCCCGGCAGCGTGCAGGAGATCCGCTACATCAACCGGGATGAGAATACCCACCTGTGGCTGTTCCGCAACATCCTCAAGGAGCTGCAGCGGGAAAGGCCGGAGCTCTTCACCCCGGAGCGGGTGGAGATCCTCCGGGAGATGATCGCCGAGGGCGTGCGCCAGGAGATCGCCTGGGGCGAGTATGTGATCGGCGACCGCATCCAGGGGCTGACGGGGGGCATGGTGAGCGACTACATCAAGTACCTGGGCAACCTGCGCTGCCAGGGGCTGGGCTTTGAACCCCTCTTTGAAGGCTACGACCGGGAGCCGGAGAGCATGGCCTGGGTCAGCCAGTACGCCAACGCCAACCTGGTCAAGACCGACTTTTTCGAGGCCCGCAGCAGCGCCTACGCCAAGAGCACCGCAATGGTGGACGACCTGTAGGCCGCCGCGAAGCCCCGCCTCATCGGCTGATGTGCAGAAAGTTGCCCAGCGTCTTCGTCACGTCGGACACGCAGGCGAAGGTGTCGGGGAACCCGGAGAGGATCTCGGTCATGCGGGTGATCTGGTGCTTGTTGACCACGCAGATCAGAAGCGCCTTCTTCTGGTGGGAATAGCCGCCCTCGGCGCTGACGATGGTCACGCTGTGCTTCAGTTTTTCGATCAGCACCCGCGCGATCTCCTCCGGGTGGGCGGTGACGATCTCCACCCTCAGCGCCGCCTCGCCGCCCTTCAAGATGCTGTCGCTGACCCTGGAGGTGATGAAGCTGTACAGGATTGACAGGATGACCGCCTCAATGTTGAAATTGTACACGAAGTAGGAGATCAGCGCCACGGCGGTATTCAGCACAAAGATGATGCGCACCATGGAATACTCCGGCCGCTTCTTGTGCACGTAGGCGGCGACAAAGTCCGTGCCGCCGGTGGAGCCGCCCCGGCGGATGGCCGCGCCGTAGATCAGGCCGTTCACCGCGCCGGAGGCGACGGGGGCCAGCAGCGTGCTGCGGCCGTCGCCGGTGAAGTAGATGAACCGGGATACGTCCACCACCGTCTGAAGCGCGAGCATCGCGCCGGAGAACACCACCACGAACACCAGCGTCTTCAGCGTGAAGCGGCGGCCGACCGCGAAAAAGCAGAACACCGCCAGCGGCAGGTTGATGATCAGCGACATGTAGCCGATGCTGAAGTGGAAAAGGTACTGCACCATCGTCGCCAGGCCGTTGATGCCCGCGGGCGCGAAGGCATTGTGCAGGATAAAAACCTGATAGTTCAGCGCCATCAGCGCCGCCAGGACCGCGAGGATCAGATAATCGGCCGCGAGGCGGCGCGTGCCGGGCTTTGGCATGGACATCTTCCTTTCGCTGGGGCCAGGTGCATTATAGCACCCGCCGGCCGCAGATGACAATAGCCGGCGCCGGAGGCCGTTGACAGATGCCGTATAATGAGATCGGAACGGTGTATACAACGGCGGGAGGATGGCAGGATGGATCATTCGGAAGCGGCCCGCGCCCTTTTCGGGCAGGGCTACAACTGCGCCCAGGCGGTGTTCGCCGCCTTCTGCGACGAGACCGGCATGGATATGGAGACGGCGCTGCGCCTTTCCTCCTCCTTTGGCGGCGGCATGGGCCGGCTGCGGGAGGTGTGCGGCGCGGTGAGCGCCATGTTCATGGTGGCGGGGCTGGCCTGCGGCTACGCCGACCCGGAGGACGGCGAGGCCAAGGCGGAGCACTACCGGCTGATCCAGTCGCTGGGGAAGGCCTTTGCGGAGAAAAACGGCTCGATCATCTGCCGGGAGCTTCTGGATCTTCCGGCTGGGGCGGACGACCCCGTCCCCGCGGCGCGCACGCCGGGCTATTACGCGGCGCGGCCCTGCGCGGACCTGGTGGCCTCCGCGGCGGAGATGACGGACGAACTGCTCCGGGCGCGGGACGCCCGGATTCCGCCCGCGTAGGGCGAAAAGGCGCCGCCCGGATCGGGCGATCCGGGCGGCGCCTTTTCGCGGGGGGAGGCGTCACAGCCGCTGGACGGCGCCCTCCTCCAGGGATTTCAAAATGGCCAGGGTGATCCGCAGTACATCGCGGCTCTCCTGGGGCGTGACCGGGGCGCTCGCGCCGGTGCGGATGGCTTCGAGGAAGCCCTCGATCTCCCCGGCGAACATGTCCTTCTGCTCCGCCGAGAGGGGCTCGACCGCCTCGCTGCCGGCGGGGTAGAAGTTGAAGTCAAAGCCCCGCTCGCCGTCCTTGATGTTGTGGCCCGCGGTCAGCTGATAGCTGAGCGTGCCCTTGTCGCCGGAGCCGCGGAACTCGATGGAGAAGGGGAAGTTGCCGCTCATGGCGACGGAGGTTTCCACCACCGCCTTCTGGCCGGAGGCCCATGTGAGGCAGGTAGCCACGTGGTCCCAGCAGCCGGAGGGGCTCTTCCAGCCGGTGGCGTACACCGTTTCGGGCATGCCGAAGAGGGTGTAGAGAAAATCGATGTCGTGGATGTTCATATCGTACAGGCCGCCGCCGCTGACGGCGGGATCGTCGCGCCAGGCGGACCAGCCCGGCGCCTGGGCCAGGCGCTTTTCGTAGATCATGCGCACGGGGCCCAACTTGCCCGCGTCCACCATTTTCTTGATTTCCATGAACTCCGGCCACCAGCGCGCCACCTGGGCCACCATGAAGCGCACGCCGCCTTTCTCCGCCGCGGCCAGCATGCGCTCCAGCGAGGGAAGGTCAAAGGTGACCGGCTTTTCGCACAGCACGTGGCAGCCGGCTTCCGCCGCCTCGATGGCAAAGGCCTCGTGGGTGTCGGTGGGCGTGCACACGTCCACCACGTCGATCTTCTCATGGGCCAACGCGTCCTTGAGCGTGGTGTAGGCGCGGCAGCCCTCGCCCGCGGCCGCGAGACCCTTTTCGTTCGAGGCAACGCTGCGGTTGATCACCGCCACCACCTTCGCGTCCTTGAGGCCTTTGATGGCCGCGATGTGCGCAAGGCCGATGTAGCCGGATCCGACGACGGCAATGTTCATCTTGCAACCTCCTTAGCTGACTCCTTATTGGATGGATAGAATCGTGTCGAGGGACAGCCGGGCGTTTGTGATCGACTGGTAGGGGAACGCCCGGTAGTTGGGCAGAAATTCCACGGTCACGTAGTCGTCATAGCCGACGGAGCCGAGGGCCCCCATCACGGCGCGGTAGTCCACGTCGCCGGCCAAGAGGTCCACAAAGGCGCCAAGACCCGCCTGGTCGGCCCGGTAGTCGCAGAAGTGTACTTTTTTGATGCGCGGACCGAGGATCTCGATCCACTGGTCCGGGTAGCCGATGTAGACGATGTTGCCCACGTCAAAGTAGGCGCCCACGGCGGGAGAGCCGATCTCGTCCAGGAAGCGGCGCATCTCGAGGGGCGACAGCAGGAACTTGTTCCACACGTTCTCCACCGCGATGGCCACGCCCGCGGCCCGGGCCAGGGGCGCCAGCGCCGAAAGGGCGCGCTGGGCGTTTTCGTAGGCGCGGTCATAGCGCACCACGCCCTGGGCAAAGGGCGCGCCCACCCAGCCGGGCACCACCAAAATGGTGTCCGCGCCCAGGGCGGCGGCGCAGTCAATCTGCTTTTTGACGATGTCCATGGCGGATCGGGTCTCCGCCGGGTCGTCCCCGGCCAGGTTGTGGCTCCACAGGTTCCAGGCGCCTACGGAGGGGATTTCGAGGCCCAGGTCCTCCGCGGTGCGGCGGATTTCGGCCAGATCCCGGTCGGTGGACGCCATGGAAAGGGAGCCCGCGTCGGTCAGCACCGGCTCGATGCCGTCGTAGCCGGCCTTTTTGGCCTGTGACGCGGCCTGGCGGATGTCCACGTCCTGCGCGAAGCTGAAGAAGCTGACGCCCGTCTTCATGGATGTACCCTCCCGTCTTACTTGCGCCGGGTCAGATTCTGAATGTTGCTGAGCACCACCGCCACCACGATGATAAGGCCCGTGATGACGATCTTGATGTAGGCGTCCACGCCCAGAATGTCCAGCGCGTTGGAGATAATGCCGATCAAAAGGCAGCCGAGGAACGCGCCCAGCACCGTGCCGCGCCCGCCCTCGAAGGTGACGCCGCCGATGACCGCCGCCACCAGCGCGTTCAGCTCGTAGCCCGATCCGGCGTTGGCGGTGATGGCGTTGAGCCGCGCCGCGAAGATCAGCCCCGCGATGGATACAATCGCGCCGGAGATGCCGTAGGTGACGACCTTGTAAAGGTCCACGTTGATGCCCGACAGGTAGGCGTTTTTCTCGTTGCCGCCGATGGCGACGATCCTGCGGCCGAACCGGGTGCGCTCCAGCAGGAAGTACACCATGAAGCAAACGATGATCATGAAGATGACCATCAGCGGCAGAAAGCCGCCCAGCTTGATGGTGCGCATGAAATCCAGCCGGTTCTGGAACTGGAGGAACGACCCGCCCGCGATCAGAAGCGATATGCCGTAGAACACCTGGCTGGTGCCCAGGGTGATGATCAGCGGCATGCAGCGGGATTTGGCGATGATGATGCCGTTAAACAGGCCGCAGGCCACGGCGATGCCTACGCCCGCCAGAAGCGCCGTAAGCATGTTGCCGCCCTTCATCAGAACCGTGGCCACCACCACGGCGGAGAGGGTCATCATGCTGCCGATGGACAGGTCAATGCCGCCGCTGATGAGCAGCATGGACATGGCCATGGTCAATACGCCCAGCACCGCGATCTGCTGAAAGATGGCGATGACGTTGTTCAGCGTGATGAATTTTGGGTTGATGATGCCCACCACCGCCACCAGCAGGATGATGACGATGCCCAGCAGAAGCCGTTGGTCCAGTTTCCACGCCTTACTCATTGCCCTTTACCCCCAGCGCCTCTTTGATGATGGTTTGCTCGTTGATGTCCGCGCCCGAAAGCTCCCGCTTGATCGCCCCGTCCCGCACCACCAGCACCCGGTCGCTCATGGAGATGAGCTCCGGCAGGTCCGACGAGATCATCAGAATCGCGTTGCCCGCCTTGGCCAGCTCGGTCATCTGCTTGTAGAACTCGGCCTTGGCGTTGACGTCGATGCCCCGGGTGGGCTCGTCGAAGATGTAGAAGGACTGCCGGGCGTAGAGCCATTTGCCCAGCACCACCTTCTGCTGGTTGCCGCCGGAGAGGTTCACCGCCGCCTGCATCAGCGAGGGCGTCTTGATCCGGAGGCTTTCCACCACGGGCTTCACCTGGGGCGCCAGGGTCCGGAAGTTGTAGTAGGGGCGGGGCCGCATGGCCCCCAGGCCCACCATCAGCGTATTTTCCAGCACGCTGGCGTTCAGGTTCAGCCCCAGGCGCTGCCGGTCCTCGGTGATGTGGGCAAAGCCCGCCCGGATGCCGTCCTTGGGGGAGCGCAGGCGCAGGGGCCGGCCCTCGGCCGCAACCCGGCCGGAATGGAAGCCGTCCGCCCCGGAGATCGCCCGGGCGATCTCGGTGCGCCCGGAGCCCACCATGCCAAACATGCCCAGGATCTCGCCGCGGCGCACGTCGAAGCTGACCGGATGGGCGTCCTTTGTCAGTTTCAGATCCCGGACCTCGATCATCGCCTCGCCGATGGGGCATCTCTCCCGCTGGTAGAACATGTCCACCGGGCGTCCCACCATGTCGGAGGTAATGTCGTCCAGCGAGCAGTCGCGCGCGGCGTTGGCGTAGGTGCGGATCACCGAGCCGTCCCGGATGACGGTGATCCGGTCCGCGATGCGCACGACCTCCTTCAGGAAATGGGATATGTAGATGATGCTGATGCCCCGGCGGCTCATGGCGCCCACCAGGTCCAGCACCTTGCCCGCGTCCTCGACGTTAAACATCGAGGTGGGCTCGTCCATGATCAGGATGCGGGAGCGGTTCATCAGCGCCTTCAGGATCTTGACAAACTGCTGGTTGGAAACGGACATGTTTTCGATGGTTTCCAGCGGGTCGATGTCGATGTGGTACTGGTCCATCAGACTGCGCACCTCGCGCAGCATGCCCGAAAAGTCGGACACGAAGCCAAAGCGGGTGCGCTCCTTGCCGACGAAGATGTTCTCCACCGCGTTCATTGTGGGCACCAGGTCGTTTTCCTGGTAGACGATCTCGATCCCCAGTCGGCTGGAGAGCGCCGGCGTCAGGGCCTTGTACTCCCGTCCGTCGATCAGGATCGAGCCGGAAGTGGGCGCGTGGGCGCCGGAGAGGATCTTCATCAGCGTGGACTTGCCCGCGCCGTTTTCGCCGACCAGGCAATGCACCTCGCCCTCGAACACGTCAAAACTCATGCTGTTCAGCGCGCGCACGCCGGGGAATTCCTTCACGATGCCCCGCATCTCAATGACCGGCCTGTCGCCGCGGGCAGGCGCCTCAATGCTCATCGCACATACCCCATTCATCTCGAGATAGAAACCGCCGTGCCCCGCCCGAGCGGGGCCCGGCAGGCGAATGGCGCTTACGCGCCGTAGACGTATTCGTAGGCGCCCGCAAAGTCGGACCAGTCGATCCACTTGGAGAGATCGTTGCCCGCCACGGGGATGATCGGCAGGCTCTGGAACTTGGGATCCGGGGTCTTGCCGTCCACCACGTACTCGTAGAGGTTCTTGAAGGTCTGGATGCCCTGGATGGACACGGGCGCCGTCATGTTGGCGGCCTCAATGCCGTCCTCCAGGAACTTGTAGGCGTCCGGCGAGCCGCCGGTGGACACGACGGGGATGTCCGTCAGCCCGGCCATCTGCAGCGCCTGGTAGCAGCCCTGGGCAATCTGGTCGTTGTTGGCGAAGATGCAGTTGAACTCGGTGCCCGAGTTGATGAAGTTCTGGGTCAGGTTCAGGCCGTCCTCGGTGGACCAGGCGTCGGAGTTGGAAAGGCCCACCATCTCGATCTTGCCCGCAAAGTCCTCGAGGGCCTTGTCCACGCCCACCTTGTAGGCTTCAAACACGCCGCCGCCCACGGCGCCCGCGCAGTAGAACACCTTGGGGTTCTCCACGTTGCTCGACAGCCACTCGATGGCTGCGTAGCCGATGTCGCCGTACAGGCAGCCCACGGAGGCCACGTACTGCTCCGGCTGGCAGACGCCGGCCACATCGATGTTCTCCACGGTGATGGGAATGCCCGCCTCGTTGGCCATGGTGACCAGTTGCGCGCCCTGCTCCGGCGAAATGGGGAAGATGGAGATGCCGTCCACGCCCTGCTGGATCAGCGATTCCATTGCGGAGACGGACTTGGCGATGTCGTTCTGGGAGTCCAGCACCACCACGTCCACGCCGAACTGCTGGGCCGCGTACTCAAAGGACTTGGAGGAATACTCGTTCCAGATGTCGCTCATCTGATAGGCGATGTAGCCGAAGGTGAGCTGCTTCTCGGCGGACGCGACGGTGAATGCCGCCAAAATGAGCATCAGCGCGATCAGGATGGACAGAAACTTCTTGGCCATGGAATCCCCTCCTCATTTTTATGGACCGTGCGGGTCCGGGCCCACGCCCGGGGAGAAACCTTCGCGCGCCTCAGACGATGCCCTTGGCGTGCAGAAAATCAAAGGAATCCTTGACCGCCTGGTTCGCGGTGGCCAGGTCGCCCGGCTTCTTGGGGTTCATGGTGTAGTCCGCGGTAAACTCGACCTCGATGGAGAAGGGGCCGAAAAAGCCGCTGTCGTTCATGTAGCCGATGAAGCCGGTCAGGTCCAGATCGCCGGAGCCGACGGCGGGGAAGTTCCATTTGTCGTCCAGGCCCACCTTGTCCTTCAGGTGCACGTAGTTGACGCCCGAAAGGCAGGTCTTGATCTCGTCGTTGGGCACCTTGCCGCCGTAGAACACCACGTTGGCGGTGTCGTAGTTGATGCCCACCCGGTCGGAACCCACGCCCTTCACGACGGCCAGCAGCTTCTCCCCGGTGCCGTATTCGCCGTGCACCTCTATGCCCAGCTTCAGATCGTACTTTTCGAGGTCCGGCACCAGCGCCCGGATGTTTGCGATCAGCACGTCGTCGGTAAACTTCTCGTCCTTGCCGAAGTGGGCCTCGCCCGTGGAGGAGATGATCCACTTCGCGCCGAAGCGGTGCGCCAGCGCCATGTTGGCGCGGAAGTCGTTCAGCCGTTCGGCGTCCGTCAGGTTGCAGTGGCCGCTGACCGCGATGCAGGTCAGGCCCAGCGCCTTCAGCTTGTCCTCGACGCGCCGGAGCTGCGCTTCGTCGTGATCGGGCATGATGTGCTCCGTCCAGCCGCGGACGGCCGTCAGTTCCACGTACCGGAAGCCCGCCCCGGCAATGCCCTCGAGCGCCTCGTCCACCGAAAAGCCGTGATAGGTGTTGGTGCTGACCGCGACGATGTTCTTCATAATGCCCTCCCCGTTTGATGATGTGATTCGGACAAAACCAGGTGGAAGGAGTTTGTTAACCCGACGAATTTATTCTACGTCAAATTATATCAAAACGGATTTTGCTTGTCAATCAAGGTTGTCGCCCCGCACAGTCAAAAATATGCGGCGGCACACGCCCCTTCGGATGTGTCGGCGGGGGGCCTTTTTTGCGGCGCGCTTGGGATTTGGCGTCCGGCGGTGCGTGAGGGAGGCGAAAGGTGTTTATACTAATAAACTGTAGGGAAATCATGAAAGCCATGGGGACGGAGGCGCGCGCATGAGCGAGACGGATACGAAGGACAAGCGGCCTGAGGACAACATCACCGAAGTGAATACCGGCGAGCGCCGAAGCGGCCCGCCGCCCAAACCCGCCCCGGGCGGCGCGCCCGCAAACGGCAGGCCCGACAGCAGCTGGCGCTGGATCGCGGCGTTTTTTGTGCTGACGTTTCTTTTTAACGTGCTGACGACGTTTCTGATGTCCGGCAACAAGGTGCAGATCGAGTACAGCCAGTTCGTGGAGCTGGTGAAGAGCGGCAGCGTCAAGACCGTGCAGATCGACGACGATCAGCTGCTGTTGACGCTCAAGGACGGCGTGGACATGAGCGAGGTCCGAAAGATCCTGGATACCGGGGCCGAAGGAAGCGCCGTCGCCTCCGGGGATCAGCCGGACAGCGTCTATTATGCGGGGCTGGTGGACGATCCGTCCCTCACGCAGCTGCTGCTGGACAACGGCGTGTCCTTCTACAAGCCCATCGACCGCTCCACGCCCATCGTGGACTTCATCGGCACCTGGGTGATGCCGGTGGTGCTTCTGTACTTTCTGTTCCATTTCCTGGGCAAGGGCATGGCGGGGCGCGCGGGGGGCGGCATCCTGGGCGTGGGCAAATCCCGGGCCAAGATGTACGACATGCAGACCGCCACGGGCGTCACCTTTGCCGACGTGGCGGGGCAGGACGAGGCCAAGGAGAGCCTGATGGAGATCGTGGACTTTTTGCACGATCCGCAGAAGTACCAGCGCATCGGCGCCAAGCAGCCCCGGGGCGCGCTGCTGGTGGGCCCGCCGGGCACCGGCAAGACGCTTCTGGCCAAGGCTGTGGCCGGCGAGGCGAAGGTGCCGTTTTTCTCCCTCAGCGGCTCGGAATTCGTGGAAATGTTCGTGGGCGTCGGCGCCAGCCGCGTGCGCGATCTGTTCGACCAGGCGAAGAAGGCGGCGCCGGCCATCATCTTCATCGATGAAATCGACGCCATCGGCAAGTCCCGCGACAATCAGGTGGGCGGAAACGACGAGCGCGAGCAGACCCTGAACCAGCTCCTGGCCGAGATGGACGGTTTTGACGGCTCCAAGGGCGTGGTGGTGCTGGCGGCCACCAACCGCCCGGAAACGCTGGATAAGGCGCTTCTGCGCCCCGGCCGCTTTGACCGCCGGGTGATCGTGGAGAAGCCCGACCTGATTGGCCGGGAGGCGATTCTCAAGGTGCACGCCGCGAAGGTCCAGATGGGGCCGAACGTCGACCTGCACGAGATCGCGCTGGCCACCAGTGGCGCCACCGGCGCGGACCTGGCCAACATGATCAACGAGGGCGCGCTCCGCGCGGTGCGCATGGGCCGCGACGCCGTGGCCCAGGAGGACCTGATGGAGGCCGTGGAGGTTGTGATCGCGGGCAAGGAAAAGAAGGACCGCATCATGAACGCCAAGGAAAAGCGCATGGTGGCCTTCCACGAGGTGGGCCACGCGCTGACCAGCGCGCTGCAAAAGGACAGCCAGCCGGTGCAGAAGATCACCATCGTACCCCGCACCATGGGCTCTTTGGGCTACACCATGCAGATGCCCGAGGAGGAGCGCTATCTGCTGACCAGGAGCGAGCTGCTGGCGCAGATCACCACCATGCTGGGCGGCCGCGCCGCCGAGATCGTGGTGTTCGGCGAGGCGTCTACCGGCGCCTCCAACGACATCGAGCGCGCCACGCGCCTGGCCCGCAGCATGGTGACCCAGTACGGCATGTCGGAAAAGTTCGGCATGATGGGGCTGGAGAGCGTCGAAAACCGCTACCTGGACGGGCGCAACGTGCCCACCTGCTCCGAGGCCACCGGCGCCGCCATCGACGAGGAGGTGCGCGGCATCATCGGGGCGTGCTTCGAAAGCGCCGAGGCGCTGCTCAAGGCCAACCGCGATGCGCTGGACCGCATCGCCGGGTACCTGATCGAAAAGGAAACCATCTCCGGCGAGACCTTCATGAAGATGCTGAAGGCGGCGTAAGCGGGGAACGGATTTGTGGGGCGCCTGCGAAAGCGGGCGCCTTTTTACAGCGCCGCCGCAAGGGCCAGTACCGCGGCCAGCGCCAGAAACGCGGCGACGTACATCATCCGCACCGTCCGGGCAATATCGCGCCTTTCGGGCGAACGGAGGTCGTCGCCGATGGCAGGCTTTTCCACCGGTGTGCCAAAGTACAGGTGGGTGCCCCCCAATCGGATGCCCAGCGCGCCCGCCGCCGCGGCCTCGCTCCAGGCGCAGTTGGGGCTCAAGTGGTTTTTGTGGTCGCGCCGGACGGTCTTCAGCGCGCGCCGGCCGTCAAGCCCGGTCAGAAGCGCCGCCGCCGAGAGCAGAAGCGCCGTCAGCCGCGCGGGAACGTAGTTCAGAAGATCATCCAGCCTCGCGCCGGCCCAGCCGATGTCCCGGTACTTTTCGTTCAGGTAGCCCACCATCGAGTCCAGCGTGGAGGCGGCCTTGAAGCCCATCAGGAGCACCGGCCCGCCCAGCGCCGCGTAGACAATGGGCGAAATCACGCCGTCGGTGGTGTTCTCCGCCACGGTTTCCACCGCGGCGCGGATGATATCGGGCTCGGAAAGCTCCGCCGTATCCCGCCCGACGATGCGTGAAACGCGCCTTCGCCCGGCCTCAAGCCCCTTTTCCAGCGCCCTTTCCACGCCCCGGGCTTCGTCCGCCAGGTTCCGCGCCGAAAGGCCCAGCCAGTCGATCACCGCCATGCCGCAGAAAAGGGGCCACCGCCCCAGCCGGGAGAGCCCCCAGAGGGCAAAGGCCGTGACCGCCATCGTCAGCAGCACCGTGGCGGCGGCGAGGACCACCGCCGAGGCGCGCAGGTTGCCGCCCCGGGCGCGAAGCCGATCTTCCAGCCATGCGATAAACCGCCCGATGAGGCGCACCGGGTGGGGGAACCACTCCGGGTCGCCGATCAGAAGGTCCAGAAAGAAGCCCGCCGCCAGCGCCAGCAGGTGATCCGGCATCACGCATCCCCCCGCAGGATTTTGTGGATGAGGTCCATGTCGAGGCCGGCGCGCACCACGGCGGCCAGCCGGTCAAGCTCCCGCTCGCGGAATTCGTCCATCGTCAGCGCCGGGCCGCCGGAAGCGGCGAGGCCCTTTTGCCGCCGGACATGGTCCACCAGCGCCCGGGTGAGGTGGCCGTTGTCAAACAGCCCGTGCAGGTAGCTGCCCAGCACGTTGCCTCCGGGGTTGCGCAGGCCGTCGACGCCCGGCCGGGTGGTCAGGCGCAGCCAGGGCACCGCCTCCGGACCCGGCGCGTTGATGCCGGCGTGAATCTCGTAGCCGTCCACCGCCGCGCCGTCGACGGCGTCCAGCCAGCACCCGCCGCCCGCCACCGCGCCCGACGCCTGCACCGTGGTCTTTTCCGGGAGGAAGGTGACGTCCATATCCAGAAGGCCCAGCCCCGCGGCTTCCCGCACCCGGGATTCCACGCCCGTCGGGTCGCGCAGCGCGCCCGCCAGCATCTGGTAGCCGCCGCACACCCCCACCACCAGCCCGCCCGTCCGGGCGTGGCGCACGATGGCCCCGTCGATGCCCCGGGCCTTGAGCGCCATCAGGTCCTCGATGGTGTTTTTGGTGCCCGGAAGGATGATGATGTCCGCGCCCGCAAGCTCGCCCGCGCGCCCAGCGTAGCGCACCCGCACGCCCTCCTGCAGCGACAGCGCCTGAAAGTCGGTGAAATTGGAAATGTGGGGCAGACGCACCACCGCCACGTCCACCTCGCCCGCACCGGACACCCTGCCGAACCGTTCGGTGACGCTGTCCTCATCCTCCAGGTCCAGGTCCACCCAGGGCACGACGCCCGCCACCGGCACGCCGGTCAGGTCCTCCAGCATCCGAAGCCCCGGCGCGAGGATCTCGCGGTCGCCGCGGAACTTGTTGATGATGGTGCCCTTCACCCGGGCGCGCTCGGCGTCCGTCAAAAGCAGAATCGTCCCGTAGAGCGACGCGAACACGCCCCCCAGGTTGATGTCCCCCACCAGCAATACCGGCGCGTCCGCCGCCTCGGCCATCGCCATGTTGACGATGTCGCCCGCCCGGAGGTTGATCTCCGCCGGGCTGCCCGCGCCCTCGAGGATGACAAAGTCCACCGAGGCCTCCAGCGCCGCGTAGTGCTCGCGCACCAATCGCGCGAGCTTCGGCTTAAAGTGGTGGTACTCCATCGCCGTCATGTTGCCCGCGGGGCGGCCGCCCACAATCACCTGGCTTCGGCGGTCGGAGGTGGGCTTTAAAAGCACGGGGTTCATCAGCACGCTGGGCTCGATGCCCGCCGCCTGGGCCTGCAGCACCTGCGCCCGGCCCATCTCCAGCCCCTCCCGGGTGGCAAAGGAGTTGAGCGCCATGTTCTGGGCCTTGAAGGGCGCGACGCGGTACCCGTCCTGCCGGAGGATGCGCAGCAGCGCCGCGCAGATAAGGCTCTTGCCCACTGAGGAGCCGGTTCCCTGGATCATCAGACACTTGCCGCGCATGCCGTCACTCCTTCGGTCTTTGGATCATGATCACGCGGATGCCCCGCTCGAGGGCGGGGATCACCTTGTCGGCCACGCCGCCTGCCGCGCCGGAATCCTTGGACACCAGGGCGCGAATGGCCCAGGCGTCGTACAGCGCCGCGTTCAGCGCCCGGGGAAACGGCCCCTGCATGGCGATCACATGGCCCGGCGGCAGCCCCAGCGCCTGACATTGGGCGACGACCGCCGCGTCGGGCAGCACCCGCGCGTAGAGCCGTTCGGCGGGCAGCGCCGAACAGTATGCCCCCAGCGTGTGGCTGCCGGTGGTCAAAAGGATGTTGCCCGCCGTTTCCCGGAGCGCTCCGGCCGCCTCGGCCGGGCCGGACACCCATTCCACGGCATCCGCCCAGTCCGCGCCGCCGTCGCCGGGGCGGGTGTGGCGGACGAGGCGCGCGCCTGCCGCCCGGCAGGCGTCGCGGATGTTCTCCGTCGCCCGGATTGCGAAGGGGTGGGTGGCGTCGATCACCAGGTCCGGCGCTTCGCGTCGGAGCATTTCGCCCATTTCCGCCGCGTCCATCGGCCGGGCGTACGCCCGGGCGCCGGGGGGCAGAAGCCGCAGGGCGTACTCGCCGGTCACGCAGACGGCCACGTCGTCCCCCGCGGCGAGGCGCGCCTCGGCCAGCGCGCGCCCCTCCGCCGTGCCGCCGAAGATCACAACCTTCATGACATCGCCCTTTCCAGCGCCCGAAGAAGCCGCGCGTTTTCCGCTTCCGTCCGCACGGCCAGCCGCAAAAAGCGGTCCGGCAGCCCAAAGGAGGCGCACCGGCGCACCAGGATGCCCTCGCCCTCGAGCGCCGCCGCGATGCTGTCCGCGGGCCGGCCGAAGTCGCATAAAAGAAAGTTGGCCCGGGAGGGTGCAACCTTTGCGCCCAGCGCCGCAAGGCGCGCGGTGAGGGCCCGGCGCCGCCCGTCGTTTGTGCGCCGGTCCTGACGGATCGCCTCCAGGTGCTCCGGCAGCACCCGGGCTACGGCCGCGGCGAAGGCGTTCAGCGACCAAGGCGCGGCCAGGGTGGCAAGGCGCGCCACTTCCTCGGGCGGGGCGATCAGGTAGCCCAGCCGCACGCCGGGAACGGCCAGCGCCTTGGTGAGGGAGCCCAGCGCCATCAGCCCGGGCATTTCGGCCGCCCGGTCCCGCACGCTCTCCTCGGGGCAGAAGTCGATGAATGCCTCGTCCACCGCCAGAACGCCGCCCGCGTCCGCCACGGCCGCCGCCAGCGAAAGCACCCGGCCCCGGGGCAGCGCCTCTCCGGTGGGGTTGTTGGGGTTTCCGAGGAAGGCCAGATCGCCCGGGCGCACGGCCTCCGGCGCATCAAAGGGCGCCGCTTCCCGGCCCGCGGCCCGCGCCCGGCGCGCGTATTCGCCAAAGGCGGGCGAGCGCGTCAGCACCCGGCCGGACCCGGCGCGGCAGGCGATGTCGATGGCCTCGATGCCCCCCGCGGTGGGCAAAAGGCACTCCGGCGGCACCCCGGCGTAGGCCGCCAGCCCCGCCCGGGCGGCGCGCATATCGGGGTCCGGATAAAAGCGCGCCTCGTCCAGCGCCCCGGCCATCGCCCGCCTTACCCAGTCCGGCGGGCCTTCGGGCCGGAGGTTGGCGGAAAAGTCCAGCCACGCCTCCGGTGGCCCGCTCCGCCACACGTTGCCGCCGTGGATCATGGCCACAGCCTCCCGATCAACTCCGGATGGGACGCGAAGTGCAGGTGCGGAAACCCGGCAAGGGTGTTCTCCCGCTCGTACCCGCAGGACCAGACCCGGTCCGGCGCGCCCGCCTTGACCACCCGGAAGGCGCAGGGGACCTCGGCAAGGGGCTGGGCCACCGCGTGGTGAAACTCGTGGGCGGGGAAGGTGAGCCCCGTCCGGTCGGTGACGTTGACGTAGCCGAAGCGCTGGAGCCGGTCGGTCATGCGGCAGGCGATGGGGAAAAAGCCCGCCATCGCCCGGCCGTCGATATTCCGGCACAGGTACATCAGCCCGCCGCACTCGGCGTAGCAGCGAAGGCCGCCCTCGAGCGCCCGGCGGACGCTCCCGCGCATGGTGCGGTTGGCCTCGAGCCCCTCGGAAAACACCTCCGGAAAGCCGCCGCCCAGGTACAGGCCGTCCAGCCCCTCCGGCAGGCGCTCGTCGTGAAGGGGCGAAAAGTACACAAGGTCCATGCCCGCTTTTGCCAGCATCCGGAGGTTCTCCTCGTAGTAGAAGCTGAAGGCCTCGTCCCGCGCCACACCCAGCCGGTAGCCCCTCCGGTCGGGGATGCCCTTGCGGCGGCCGGAAACGGGCGGCGCGGCGGCCGCGAGGCGCGTCAGCGCGTCCAGGTCCACCGTCTCCCGCGCCAGGCGCGCGGCGCGCTCGATCTGGCCCTCAATTTCGGGCGTTTCTCCGGCGGGCACCAGCCCAAGGTGCCGGCTGGCGAGGGCGAGGGCCGCGTCCTTTTGCAGATAGCCCAGGCAGGGAAGCAGCGCGTACCGCTCCACCGCCGCGCGCACCAGGTCGTAGTGCGCGCGGGAGGACACCCGGTTGACCAGCACCCCGGCGATGCGGCTGTTCCGCCGAAAGCGCCGGAACCCCAGCGCCGTGGCCGCCGCGCTGGCCGCGCCGCCCGACGCGTCCACCACGAGGACCGCGCTCGTTTGGGTGTCCGCCGCCATGCGCCAGGTGGAGCAGGCAAAATCGGCGGAATTCATGCCGTCGTAGTAGCCCATCACGCCCTCGATCACGGCGATGTCCGAGCGCTCCTCGCCGGCGCAGAGCATCGCCCGGAACGTGGCGGCATCCGTAAGGTGGGCGTCCAGGTTGTCCGACGGATGGCCGCAGGCGAGGCGGTGAAAGCCGGGGTCGATGTAGTCCGGCCCCACCTTGAAGGGGGCGACCGAAAGCCCCCGCTGCCGGAGCGCCGCCATCACCGCCAGCGTCACGGTGGTCTTGCCGCAGCCGCTCATCGTACCCGCGATCAGAATCCTCAAGGGCGTGCCCCCTTTATGCCGTACATCAGCGCGTTGACGATGGCCGCGGCCACCGGGCTTCCGCCCCGCCGCCCCGCCGCGACGATGGCGGGAATGCCGCTTTTCATCAGCGCCTCCTTGGCCTCCACCACGTTTACAAACCCCACCGGCACGCCGACGGCGGCCACGTCCGGCCGCGGGCCGGTGGCCACCAGCGGCGCGAGAAACGTGGGCGCGTTGCCGCATACGAAGAGCCGGGGCCCCGTCAGCGCCAGCGCCCGCTCCATCGAAACCGTCGCCCGGGTGACGCGGCGCGCGGCGGCCTCCGCCGCCACGTCCGCCTCCGCCATAAAGCACACGGCCTTTATGCCAAGGCGCGCCGCGGCGGCCTTGTTGATCCCCGCCAGCGCCATGTTGGTGTCGGTCACCACCAGTGCGCCCCGCCGGAGCATGTCCCGCATCTGCAAAACCACCCCCGGGGTGAACCGAAGGCTTTCGGCAAAGGAGAAGTCCGCCGTGGCGTGGATCACCCGCTTGACGATGGGAGCGGTCTCCTCCGGCAGCGGAAAGGGAAGTTCCGCCTCGATGATCTCCATGCTCCGCCGCTCAATCTCCATCGGCTCCATGGGCTGCGCCTCCTTTTTGCCACCGTCGCTTGTCGCCGCGGAGCCGGCGGCTCGCGCCCGCCGTTCCGGCCTCGCTCAGAAATACCGTGTCGATCTCCACCGCGCCGAAAACCCGCGCCTCGCAGTAGTCCGCCGCCGCGTCGGCCAGCAGGTCCCACACCGCGGCGTACCCCGCCGAGCGGATCGCAAGATCCATCGCGTCGGTGGTGGGGCCGGCATATACCTTTTCGACCAGACCGCGGGGCGCGCCCATCCGCGCCAGCGCGCAGATCACCGCCTCCCGCCGGGCGTCGGCGCAGCGGTTGTGGGTCTGCATCACCCCTGCCGCCACCTTCACCAGCTTGCCGGGATGCCCGGCCACCAGCAGCCGGGAAAACCCGAGGCGCGCGGCCTCGTCCAGCGCGAAGCCCACAAAATTGCTCATCTGCGCGGTGGGCACCCCCGGGAAAAAGCGGCCGAGCGCCGCCTCCCCCTGGCTGCCGAAGGCGAGCGCCAGCGCCGAAATGCCCCGGCCCCGGCGGACGGACAGCTCCAGCGCCACCGTTTCCTTCAGCGCTTCCTCGCTCATGGGGCGCACCACCCCCGTGGTGCCCAGAACGGAAAGACCGCCCGTTATGCCGAGCCGGGGGTTGAAGGTCTTTTCCGCCAGCAATCCGCCTCCGGGGATCGATACGGTGACCCGCGCGGCCCGCGCGCCGATGGCGCCGCGCACCGCGCGCTCGATCATCGCCCGGGGCCCCGGGTTGATCGCCGCCTCGCCGGGCGGCAGCTTCAGCCCCGGCCCGGAAATGGTGCCCACGCCCTCGCCGGCCAGAAAGCGGATCGGCCCGTCGGCGGGGCCGGGCTCCACCCGCGCGCGCACCTCGCAGCCGTCGGTGATGTCCGGGTCGTCCCCCGCGTCCTTGATGACGCCGCACCAGAAGTCGCCGCGGGGCCAAACCTCCGGCCGGAAGGCGCGCCCGTCCGGCAGCAGGATCTCCACCCGGGGCGGGCATTCGCCTTCCTGCCGCCACACACAGCTGGCCAGCGCCGCGGCGGCCGCGCAGGCGCCGGTGGTGAAACCCTCTCTCACAGATGGTACCCCCGAGGGGTGACGAGCCGTCCGTCCCGGAGGACGGTCTGGCTGCTGCCGACGATCACGGTGGTGAACATGTCCACCCGCTCGTCCGGAAGCGCCGCCAGGGTCAAAATCTTCCGCGTCTCGCCGGCCCGCGCGATGTTTCGCACCCAGCCGCAGGGGGTGTCCCCGGAGCGGTGGCGAAGCAGGATGTGCGCCGCCCGCGCAAGGTGGTCCGTCCGGGCGCGGCTGGCGGGGTTGTAGATGGCCAGCGGAAAGTCCCCCGCCGCCGCCGCGGTGAGCCGCCGCTCGATGACGTCCCAGGGAGTCAGAAGGTCCGACAGGCTGACGACGGCCAGATCGCCCGCGAGCGGCGCGCCCAGCGCCGCCGAGGCCGCCAGCGCCGCCGTGACCCCCGGCACGATTTCCACTTTGTCCTCCGCGCCGGCCAGTTCCAGAACCAGGCTGGCCATGCCGTAGACCGATGCGTCCCCCGAGCACACCAGCGCGACGGTCTTGCCCGCCCGGGCGAGGCGGACCGCCTCGCGGCAGCGCTCGACCTCGCCCGTCATGCCGTTTTCAAAGACCGGCGTATTTGGAAACTCCGCCCGGATCAGGTCGACGTAGGCCGAATAGCCCACCAGCGCGTCGGCCCGGGCAATCGCCTCCGTCGCGGCGGCGGTGCGGTGCGCGCATCCGCCGGGGCCCAGCCCCACCACGTAAATCATGTGTCCTCCTCGCCGGCCAGCGCCAGCGCAATGCCCTCGTATTTCGTCTTGCCCACCAGGAGCCGCCCGCGGGCGGCGAGGATTGCCGCGCGCTCGCACACGTTGTCCACGCCCACGGTCTCCGCCACGAATTCGGACCGGGCGAAGCGGCCCGGCGCGCCCCAAAGCGCCTCCGCCGGATAGGTCAGAAGCGGCAGGCGGTATTTTTCACAAAATTCCAGAAACGCCGGCTCCGCCGCCTTGCGGTCAATGGTGGCCAGCGCGCGCACCGAGAGAAGCGAAACCCCCGCGGTCCGCAGAAACTCCAGCGCCCGCGCTTCAAAAAGGGCGCTGTCCACACCCCTTCGGCAGCCCGCGCCCAGGATCAGCGTCCGGGGGCGGAGGGTGAGGGTCACCGGAAAGGGCGGCTTGAGCAGGCGCTCGGTGATCATCACGCCCACTTCCCGCCCGGCGAGGGCCGCGGCGGACACCGCCCGGATCGCCTCCGGGTTCTCGATGGCGCAGTCGTTTGCCACCGCCCAGCTGTCGATGGCGGGAAGGCCGCGGGCGTCCGTCGCGGTGGTGATCACCGCTTCCGCGCCGGTCTTCTCCGCGATGGCGCGGGCCAGGGCGTTGGCGCCGCCGATGTGGCCGGAGAGGAGGGGGATCACGTGGCGGCCCAGATCGTCCATCACGAGCACGGCAGGGTCGGTGATTTTGGACTTGACATGGGGGGCCACGGCGCGCACCGCGATGCCCGCCGCACCGATGAAGAGCAGCGCGTCGCTTTCGTGAAAAGCCGCCGCCGCCCAGTCCATCACCCGCGCCGGCCGCTCCACAGGCACGCCCAGCGCCCCGCTCCAGGCCGCGCCCCGGTCGGTGAAGGCCGCCGCCCGCAGCCTCACGGGCGCGCCTTTCGACAGCCGTGGGCAAAGGACGGGTCGTAGAGCTTTGAAAGGGCGTATTCGCTCCCCAGGAAATCCCCCACCAGCACCAGCGCGGTCTTTGTAATCCCCCGGCCGATTTCCGGCAGGTTCGCCAGCGTGCCGCGCAACACCGCCTGGTCCGGCCAGCTGGCCCGGTACACGAGGGCGGCGGGGGTTTCGGGCGGATAGCCGCCCCGGATCAGCTCGGACGCGAGATCCGGCAGCATGCCGGCGCTGAGGAAGAGCACCATCGTAGCCCGGTGGACGGCCAGCGCGCGGAGGCTCTCCCGCTCCGGTACCGGCGTCCGCCCTGCCATGCGGGTGAGGATCACCGTCTGGGACACCTCCGGCAGCGTGTACTCCGCCGGAATGGCCGCCGCCGCCGCGGCAAAGGAGCTGACGCCCGGCACCACCTGGTAGGCAAGGCCCAGTTCGTCCAGCGCGTCCATCTGCTCCCGGATCGCGCCGTAGAGGGACGGATCGCCCGTGTGCAGCCGCACCACCGCCCGATCGGCCCCGTCTCGCCGGGCCATCGCGCGGATCACCTCCGGAAGGGTCATGGAGGCGCTGTTCAGAATTTCGCAGCCTTCGGGGCAGCTTTTGAGCAGCGCGGGGTTCACCAGCGAGCCGGCGTAGACCACCAGGTCGGCCCGCTGAAGGAGCGCCTGGCCCCGGACGGTGATCAGATCCTCCGCCCCCGGCCCGGCCCCGACAAAGTAGATCATGGCGTTCCCTCCCAGTCGGCGGAAAAGAGGATCACGGGGTTCTGGGCGCGGAACAGGTGGTACGCCCCCGCGCGCGTGAGGTTGCTGACCGCCACCTGCGCCGCCTCCGGGTTCTTCCAGCCGGAGAGGCGCCGCGTCAGGCGCTCCGCGCTCTCCAGCGTCACCGCGGCGGCCACCAGCCTCAGCGGCGGGCCCAGGCCCTCCAGATGGGCGATGATGTCCTCCATCGCCCCGCCGCTGCCGCCCAGGAACACGTGGGTGGGGGCGGGAAGGCCCGAGAGCGCCTCTGGCGCCTCCCCGGAGACGGGCGTCAGGTTGGTGGCAAAGAACCTGGCCGCGTTTTCGCGGATGAGCCCGAGGGCCGCCGCTTCCCGCTCGACGGCGTAGACCGCGCCCTCCGGGCACTGGCGGGCGCACTCCACCGACACGCTGCCGGTGCCCGCGCCCACGTCCCACACCACCGAATCCGGCCGGAGCGCCAGGGCGGCCACGGCGAGCCGGCGGATCTCCCGCTTGGTCATGGGCGTTTTGCCGCGGATGAATTCGTCATCCGGGATGCCCACCGGCGGCAGGCCGGGGGCGGGGCGGGGGTTTCGCACCCGCGCCACGCACAGCGGATCGAAGGATCCCCCCTCGATCTGCTCCGGTGTCCCCGAAACGAGCCGCGCTTCCGGGTAGCCGAGGCGTTCGCCCACCGCCACCGTCACGTCCGCGATGCCGCTCTCCCGGAGCACGGCGCTCAGCCAGGCGGGGCCGCGCAGCGCGTCGCAGAACAGGAAGGTGCGCTCATGGGTGCGCACGGCGTGGGCCAGGCGGCTGGGGGAGAGGTCCCGCCCGTGGGCGCTCAAAACCGCCGCGCCCTGAAAGCTCTCCTTCAGCGCGGCGCAGAAGGCCCCGAGGGCCCCCACGCCCGGCACCACCTCGAGGGCCTCCCGGCCGAAGGCCGCCTCCAGGGCGGGCAGGAGGCTGAACAGCGCCGGATCGCCCGACACCAGCACGGCCACCCTGGCCCCCGCGCCCCGCCGGGCGCGCATGTCCGCAAGCGCCGCGGAAAGGGGCGTGAGCGGCGCCCGCTTTTCCCCCGCCAGCGCGGCGTGCCGGTCCGCCGCATAGACGACGTCCGCCCGGGCGATCGCACGGACCGCCTCGCCGGTCAGCCCCTCCGGCGCGCCCGGCCCCGCGCCCACCACCGCGATCCTTTCCATATGGCCCTCCGACAAAAAAACGCCTCCCTGCGCGCGCAAGGAGGCCCATCGATTCACATTCTTCCACTCTACGCCAAAGAGCGTAGCCGCTGATGCGACTTCGGCATGGCGTTCTCCGTTGCCCGAGAACTATCCGACTTGAGAGCAGGCAGGTCTCCTGACTGATGACCGGCGGCGCGCCGCCCCGGGGGACGCCTTCTCGGGCGCATCGCCCAATGGCATCCGTCCCCGCGCTTGTCAAACACAGTAATGGCCGTTGTACCGGATTCGGACCGGTTTCCCTCTTCGCCCGCCGGGGCAGCCCCGGCGAAAGCCATGCTCCGTCTATTCGGTTGTCCCTCGCATTATCGCACATGCGCGGGGCAAAGTCAATGCGCCCGGAAAAAACCGGATCAGCCCTCGAAGGCGCCTTTGCCGCCCGGATCCGGATACGCCTCCAGCTTCACGGGGTTGGAAAGGGTGCCGATGCCCTCGATCTCCACCTCCACCGCGTCGCCCGGCGCGATGCGGCCCACCCCGGAGGGGGTGCCGGTGAGGATCACGTCGCCGGGCAGCAGGGTCATGACGGCGCTCAGGTATTCGATCAGGTACTCCACGCCAAAGAGCAGGTTCCGGGTGTTGGAGCGCTGCCGCACCCGGCCGTTGAGCCGCGTTTCGATGGCGAGGGCACCGGGGTGCAGGCCGGTTTCGATCCAGGGCCCCAGCGGCAGAAAGGTGTCAAAGCCCTTGCCGATGGTCCACTGCCCGTCAGGCGGCTGATGGTCCCGCGCGGACACGTCGTTGGCGCAGCACAGGCCCGCCACGTGCCGGAGCGCCTGGTTCCGGGGCACGTGCCGGGCGGGCAGGCCGATGACGACGGCCAGCTCCCCTTCATACTCCACGTGCCGGGAGATCAGCGGGCAGGCGATCGGCGCGCCGTGGGCGACGAGAGCCGTGGGCGGCTTCATGAAGATCACCGGGGATTCCGGCGTCCGGGCGTTTGATTCGCGGATGTGGTCCACGTAGTTCAGCCCGGCGCACAATATCTTGCCCGGGCTGACCGGCGGCACGAGGACGGCGGGATCGAAGCCGAGCTGTTCGCCGGTGGTCCGGGCCATGCCTGCGAGGGCGCCGTCCGGATGGAGAAACGGGTCGCCCGGCAGGACATTCAGCACGCCCCCGCGGGACAGGATTGCGTGGACGATGCGGCCGCCGTCCCGCACGCGAACATAGCGCATGGTAAACCTCCTGTTCTTTTGAAAAAACGCGGACCGCTAGCGGAAGTACCGCTCAAGGCCCGGGGCCACGTCGCCCCGGTCGTCAAAGGCGACCTGGATGCCCCGCGCTTCGACGGTGAGGCCGGGGATGCGCTCCGCCTGGCCGATCAGGTTTTCCGAGATCAGAAAGCCGCCCATGCACAGGGTGTTCTTCAGCCACACGGCGCGGATGCCCAGCGAGGGATCGCCCTCGACGATGGTGTGGATGGCCATGCGCAGCGCGCTGCGGTCGTCGGGCAGCACCGGCGGAATCTTCATGCTGGCCACCTCGTGGCTGGTGATGCCGTTGGGGTAGGTGTCCTCAAAGCGCATCTTGTCAAAGAGCCTGCGGGTGGTGATGTCGGCGTTGCCCACGCCGGTGGCGTTGTGGTGGGAGGCGTCGGTCAGATCCAGTGCCACGATGCGCTCGGCAAAGGGGCGCGAGGCCCCCATCACCGCGGAGCGGCCGGTGACATTGGGGTCCATACTGGCGCCGGAAATGTCCTTGCCGATCTCGCTGAGCACCAAAAGGTCGATCTTTTCAAAGGGGATGCGGGGGACGAGGGCCTTGGCTTCCTCCAGGAGCAGCGCGTCCTCCTCGTCAAAGTGCTCGCCGGGTACCGCCGTCAGGCTCCAGGTGCCGTGGGAGGCGTCCTCGAGGATCGCGAGGCCAAAGAGCACCTTGCCGGTGGCCAGCACCGCCTCCGCGATTTCCCAGATGTTGCGGGCCATGTGGGGAAAACCCTGCATATGGCAGATGTTGGCGCCGTACTGTTTGCCGCAGCCGATGGCCAGCATTTTGATAAGGCCGCTCTCGTGCCGCCCGCGAAAGTCCGTGTGGGGCTTGACGCGCCCCACCGGCACGATCCAGTCGGCCGCGGCGGCGTGGGCGTCGATGCGCACCGGCAGGCCGTGGGGCGTGACGCCCACCTGCACCGTTTCCATCGAGGAGACGACGGGCACGCCCATCGCCTCCTCGGTGATGCCGTAGCCGGCCAGGAGGTCCCGCTGGCCTTCGGCGGTGGCGCCGCCATGGCTGCCCATGGCGGGGAAGATAAAGGGTTTTGCGCCGCGGGCCAGCAATTCCCGTGCCACCGAGCGCACAATTTCATCGTGGTTGGAAATGCCGCGGCTGCCCGCCGCGATGGCCACCACGTCGCCCGGACGCACCCGGTCCGCCGCGCGGCGGCGGGCGATGGTATCCGCCACGGCGTCCGGCACGTCCGTCCGCGTGATTTTGCCCCGCCGGATCGCATAGCGCACGCTGGCGAAGACCGGGATTTCCACATCCCGAAGGAGCGTGTCAAAGATGCTCATGGATGCCCTCCGGATCATAAAATGGCTGGGTCGGGCTCAGGCCTCGATCAGGTATTCGTCGGCGTTCATGCCGCGCTCCCGGCACACGCGCCGGATCTCCGCGAGGGTGGCCTCGCCGATGGGGATGCCCTCCCGGAGGGCGCGCGCCATGTGTTCGGCTTCCTTTTCGCCGTGGGTGTAGATGCGCATCTGGCCGTCCTGCCTTTGCGAGGCGCGCAGCGTTTCCAGGTATTCGGAGAAGCGCTTCTCCAGCGCGGCCTTGTCGTCGGTCAGCATGCCGTAGTCCACGGCGGTGAACACGTGGCAGCAATCCTCCACGTCGTTTTTCGCGCGCACGAAGTTGCTGGTCACGCCGCCGGACAGGATGCCCGTCATCAGCTCCACCAGCACGGAAAGCCCGTAGCCCTTGTGCCCGCTCATCTTCTCGCCCGCGCCGCCCAGCGGCAAAAGCCCGCCCCGGCCCGTGCCCCGGTTTTTCACGAATCCCTGGGCGCTGGTGTTGACGTTGCCGTTTTCGTCCACCGCCCAGCCGGGGGGAAGGGGCTCGCCGTTCTTGGCGTAGACCTCCATCTTGCCGGCGGTGACTACGCTGGTGGACATGTCCAGGTGGAAGAAGGTGGGGCTGGCCGGCATGGTGACGGCGATGGGGTTGGTGCCCAGCAGGGGCTGCCGGCCGAAGGTGGGCACCACCAGCGCCTGGGTGTTGGTCATGGACATGCCCAGAAGGCCCTGCTTCGCGGCCATCATCGAATAGTAGCCCGCGATGCCGTAGTGGTTGGAATTGCGCACCAGTGCCATGCCGTACCCGGTTTTTTTGGCCTTTTCGATGGCGGCGGTCATCGCACGGTAGGCGGCAATCTGGCCCATGCCGGCGCCCGCGTCCATCACCACGCTCAGCGGGGTTTCCTTGACCACGGTGAGGGGCGCCTTTAGTTTAATGCGTCCGATGCTGATGCCGTAGGGGTACAATACCAGCCGCTGCACGCCGTGGGATTCGATGCCCATCAGGTCGCTGGTGAGCAGCACGTCCGCGATGATCCAGCTCTCCTCGTCGGTATAGCCGAAGCGGCGGAAGACCTCCTCGGTCATCCGGCGCACCGGCTCGTAGCGGTAACGCCTGTGTTCGGTCATGTCGCATTCCTCCTTTGGGAAGGTGGATCAGTTAATGAAGCCGCCCTCGGCCAGCGCCATGCGGATGCGCTCCTTTTCGGGCTCCGAGATGTGGCAGATGGGGTTTCTCGGGTAGCCGCCGTCGCGGCCCAGCAGCTTCAGCGCGTACTTGATGCGGATGGGGAACTGGGGCCCGCCGATGGCCTGCCACGTCTTGTACATCCGGTTTTGCAGCACGAGGGCGCGGGTATTGTCGCCCGATCGGACGGCCTGCCACATGTCCACGCAGATTTCCGGGAACACGGTGAGGATGGCGGAGATCGCGCCGTCGGCGCCCAGCTCGTAGGTGGAGTACAGCATGTCGTCGGTGGCGCTGAAGATAAGGCCCTCCCGGCCGCACTCCATCTTCATGGCGTAGAAGGCCGCGATGCCGCCGCAGCTCTGCTTGATGCCCACCACGCCCGGGATCTCCGCCAGCATCCGCTTGAAGAGGGCGGGGGTGATGGTGTTCTGCGGCACCACGTTGTAGATCACAATGGGCAGATCCACCGCGTTTGCGATGGTGCGGTAGTAGTTCAGGTTGCCCTCGTCGTCGGGCACCAGCACATTATAGGAAACGGGGGTCACCATCAGCGCGTCGGCGCCCGCCGCCCGCGCCCTTTGGGCCGCGGAAACCGCCGCCAGGCCGCTGTTGCGGATGACGCCGGCCACCACCGCCACGCCGGGCGCGTGCTTTTTCACCAGTTCCACCGCGCGGCCCAGCTCGTCGTCGGTCAGCGCGGCGCCCTCGCCGGTGCTGCCGCCGGGGCTGATGCCGTCCACGCCCGCCCTCGCGAGCAGTTTGATCTCCCGGATCAGAAGCGCCTCGTCCATCTGGTCATCCTGGGTAAACGGCGTGATCAGCGGCGCGATGATGCCGCCGAGCGTACACTTCGCCATAATGAATCCCTCCTGAATTGATCGGACATGGCCGGAAACGATTGTAGGGCGTCAGACAATTTATATGATATGCCAATCCTTCGGCCTTGTCAATAGCGCGCCGATCAACATTTTATATTCAATCAGGGGGCGAAAAGCATAAATATATACGTATGAATTGCAGCGATAAGCGGACAATGCGCGTTTTAAGACGTTGATAAATTGTTTATTTCGGTTGACAGGCGGAATTGAGTATGATATATTCACTATGACGTCAGACAATTATGCTTGGGAGGCTGAATTCCATGACGAAAAAGGAAAAATTCGGACGCATCCTTTTGCCGCTGGTGACGCCCTACAAGGCGAACGAGGAAGTGGACTACGACCGCTACGCGGAGCTGATTGAGTACCTGATCGAAAAGGACCTTTGCGACACCTTCATCGTGACCGGCACCACCGGCGAGGCATCGCTTCTGACGTTTGAGGAGCGCGCGAAGCTGTATGAAACGGCGGTCAGGGCGGTGGCCGGCCGAAAGCCCGTCATCGCGGGCACGGGCTGCGCCTCCACCAAGGAGACCATCGCGCTGACAAAGCGCGCGGCGGACGCGGGCATCGACACGATGCTGATCGTGGTGCCCTTCTACAATAAGCCCACCCAGGAGGGCATCTTCAACCACTACAAGGCTGTGGCCGAGTCCACGGACGCGGACATCATCCTGTACAACATTCCCATCTTCGTGGGCGTCAACCTGGAGCCGGAAACGGTGGGGCGGCTGGCCCCGATCCGGAATATCATCGGCATCAAGGACGAGGCCGGCGTCAATCCCACCCAGGTCACCGACTACTGTCTGGCCGCCCAGGCGGCCGATCCGGACTTTTTGATCTACAACGGCGACGACGTGATGCTGCTGCCCACCATCGTGCAGGGCGCCATCGGCATCGTCAGCGGCGGCGCCCACGTGTTCGGCCACGAGATCCGCGCGATCTTTGACGCCTTCGCCGCCGGCGAAAACGAAAGGGCCCGGGATCTGTTCATCCCGCTGTACAGGTTTTGCAAGGCCTGCGGCCAGAACGGCCGCCTGCTGCCCAACTCCATCATGCGTCCCGCGATCGAGCTGGTCACCGGCGTCAAGGTGGGCCCGGCCCGCGGGCCGCTGGCTCCGATCACCCCCGAGGAGACGGAGGTGCTCAAGGCGGTGCTCAAGGATATCGGCAAGCTGTAATCTGCCATCATGCCGCAGGTTTTCTGCGCGCAGTGCGCGCTGGGAGAGTTGACAGTCAAAAGGAGGTACCCCCATGAAGCGAATTGCGTCCATCGCCCTGGCCATCGTCCTCGCGCTCGCGCTCACGTTCGGCGCGTCGGCGCAGGAAGTCGTCAAGATTGCCTTCACGGATGCCCCGACGCTTTCCATCGGCGACATGACCATCTACCATCCCTCGTACGCCGCGATGCTGGCCTTTAAGGGCAGCTTCGAGAAGTACACCGCCGGGCGCTACGCCGTGGAGCTGTACCCCTTCGGCACGCTGGGCGACGCGGCGTCCAACCTGGAGCAGATGCTCACCGGCACCCTCGAGGGCGCGACGCCCGCCGACGGCGCGCTGGCGCCCTTCTACGGCAACATTCAGGTGTTCTCCATCCCGTACCTGTTTGACAGCGCGCTGACCGCCTACGACGTGCTGGACGGCGCCTTCGGTCAGAAGCTCTTTGACGACATGGCCGAGGTTTCCGGCCTGCGCGTCATCGGCTCCTACGACAACGGCGGCTACCGCAACTTCTCCAACAGCGTGCGCACGGTCAAGACCGCCGCGGACATGGCAGGCCTCAAGATCCGCACGATGGACATCCCCGTGCACATGGAAATTGTCAAGGCGCTGGGCGCCACGCCCACGCCGGTGGCGTTTCTGGAGCTGTACAGCGCGCTGCAGACCAAGGTGGTGGACGGCCAGGAGAATTCGGCCATCACGATGTTGGGCGCGTCGCTGGACGAAGTGCAAAAGTACGTGACGCTGGACGGCCACCTGCTGGGCATGGCGTTCCTCACGGTCAGCGAGGCATGGTACCAGGGCCTCAGCGACGAGGATAAGGAAGCCTGCCTGAAGGCCGGGCGCGAGGCCTCCATCGCGGCGCGGGGCACCGTGCGCTTTGCCGAATCCACCGCCATCGCCAAGCTGGTCGAGGAGGGTGTGGAAGTCTACACCCCCACCGCCGAGGAGCTTGAAACCTTCAAGATCGCGCAGGAGCCCGCCATCGCCTGGCTGAAGGCCAATATCGACGCCGGCCTGGTGGACGAGCTGCTGGAACTGGTCGCCTCCGGCAGCGTCGGCACCGGCGTGCCGCCCGCCGCCAAGTAACCGCAGGGCGGGACGTTCCCCGCACAGGCCGCGGGGAACGTCCCGCCTTCCATGCGGCGAATCGAGTAGGAGGGATACGCGTTGAATTCCATCGCCAAGGGCTATCTCAAGCTGATGGGCGCGCTGGACCGCGTCGTCAAATGGTTTTCCATCCTCATGGCGTTTGCGATGGCCGCGGTCGTCGTGCTTCAGGTGGCCTCCCGGATGATGCCCTGGTTTCCCACCCCGCCCTGGACGGAGGAACTGGCCCGCTACCTGATGCTGTACATGGCTTTTGTCGCCGCCAGCGCAGGCATCAAGCGCTGGAACAACATCGGCGTGGATTTTTTTCTCAACCGCATGCCGCCCCGCGTGAAGCACTTTGTGGAAGTGGCCATTGAGGTGCTGGTGCTGGTGTTTTTGGTGTACCTGACCTACCTGAGCGCCACGGTGTTCCCCAAGGTCAGCATGCGGCAGAAGAGCGCTACCATGGGGTTTCCGATGTTTGTGCCGCAGTTTGCCATCATTTTGGGCAGCGCGCTGATGAGCCTGCAGATGATCGGCGTCATCCTGCGCAGATTTCTGAAGGAGGGGACGCAGGATGTTTGAGTTTCTGATCGCCACCGCCCTTTTGATCTTTCTGATCCTGGTGGGCATGCCCATCGCCTTTTCGATCGGCGGCACCACGCTGCTCTATATCCTGATGACAAACCCCATCAACGTGGCCGCGATCCCGCTCAGGATGTTCTCCGGCGTCAACTCGTTCACGCTGATGGCGCTGCCGCTTTTCATGCTGGCGGCGGAGATCATGATCGCCTCCAAGATTTCCACAAAGCTGTTTGACTTCGTGCGGCTGGGCGTGGGCAAGTACCGGGGCGGCCTGGCCTACGTAAACATCCTGGCCAGCACCATCATGGGCAGCCTGTCCGGCGCGGCGCTTTCCGACATCGCGGGCATGGGCCAGGTGGAGATCGAGGCCATGAAGGAGGACGGCTATGAATCGTCCTTCGCCTGCGCGGTCACCGCGGGGTCGTCCATCCAGAGCCCGCTGATCCCGCCCAGCAACATCGCCATCCTCTACGCCGGCGTCATGTCCCTGTCGGTGGGCGCGGTGCTGTACGCGGGCTTTGTGCCCGGCATCCTGATCGCGCTGGCGCAGATGACCTACATCAAGCTCAACGCCAAGAAGCTCAACCTGCCCAAGCACGAGAAGATCTACACCAAGGCGGAGCGGCGCGACTACATCACCAACGGCCTCATCGCCATGATCATGCCGGTCATCATCCTGCTGAGCATCACCCTGGGGCTGAGCACACCCACCGAGGCGGCGGGGCTGGCGGTGCTTTACGCGCTGGTCATCGGCCTGGTGGTGTTCCGCAACATCGACTTCGCGAAGCTGACCCGCGCGCTTTGGACCACCGCGCAGAACGCGGGAAACCTGTTTCTGATCATCGCGCTGTCCTCGGTATTCGCCTGGGCCATCGGCATCGAAAAGATTCCCGACCACCTGTCGGCCATGCTGATGAACGTCACCGACAACCCCTACGTGCTGCTTCTGATCGTCAACTTCATCCTCATCATCGTGGGCATGTGGATGGAAACGGGCGCGGCCATCATGCTCTTTGCGCCGATCCTGGCGCCCATCGCCTACAAGATGGGCATCGAACCGGTGCACTTCGCCGTGGTCATGCTGGTCAACCTGACCGTGGGGCTCATCACCCCGCCGGTGGGCGTGGTGCTCTACGCCACCGCCGCCGTGGGCAAGGAGAAGTTTGAAAACGTGGTGAAGGCCACCATGCCCTTTATCGTCATCGGCTTTGTGGTGGTGGCCGTCGTCACCTTTATTCCGGAACTGGTGCTGTTCATACCGCGGCTGCTGGGCTTTGTCTGACGGCGCGGGCGATCCGAAAAAAATGGCCGGGCGCTTCCGATGTTCGGAAGCGCCCGGCTTTGCCGCGGGACGGCCTGGTAGTCCACGAAGCCTGAGAACCGATGATAGGGCGCAGAGATTTTTCTGCCCGGCACGGAGCCGGAGCGCAGGCGCAGGAGCGCTGCGTCAAGCGGAGAGCGCCCCAGCCTGTCAGGGAAAGATCCAGCCATGGCGCGGAAATCAGGTTTCGCTAGTCCCGCTTCATGGTGAGCTCGGCCATGTCGTTGCTGGCGGTGCGCAGGTGGTCGCGCATGGTGCGGGCGGCCGCCCGGACGTCGTGGGCGCGCAGCTGCCGGAGGATCTCCTGGTGGGGCCCGTAGGTGTTTTTGTGCAGCGAAGGCAGCCGCATGATGGCGTAGCGAAAGACCATCATCTGCTTTTGGATGTAGTCGTTGATCTCGATCATGAAGCGGTTGTGGGTTTCCGCAAAGAGCACATGGTGAAATTCCTGATCCAGCTCGGCCAGGCGGCGGAAGTTTTCGGCGTTGCCCATCAGGGAGGCGAATTCCTCGATGTTGCGCGCGAGGACGGCCAGCGCGCGGTCGCTGATGGTGGCCGCGATGGACTCGACGGCGTGGACCTCGAGGCACGCGCGCACGTCCACCAGGTCCATGTAGCGCACCTTCTGCTCGTCAAACCAGCGCATGCCCATATCGCCGTCGCCGGCGACGAGGGGGCTGGAGACGAAGGCGCCGCGCCCGGGCTTGATGGTGACGTAGCCGCGCGCCTGCAAAACCCGGTAGGCCTCGCGCAGCGACGAGCGGGCCACGCCCAACCGGTTGCAAAGCTCGTACTCGGTGGGGAGCTTGCTGTCAAAGCCCAGCCCCTCCGTGCGGATCAAATCGAGGATGCGCTCGACGATCTGGTTTACCACCGACGCGTGCTTGATTGGTTCCATCGCTCATCCTCTGCTTCCCGACGGTCATTTGGTCTGATGTCATACTTATAAAATTATACCATACCCGAAAAAACGTGCAAAGGAAAGGATGTTAATTTTCTTCCCTGTCAGACCGCACGCCCGGTTGCCGGGTGCCGGGGAAGTGGGAACGCGCAAACGGACGCCCGGCCGCCGCGCTAGGCGACGATGGTGAACACCTTGTCCAGAAAGTAGTTGGCGATGCCCATGGCGTCGCCGGAGGGGCCGGAGCGCGTAAAGTCGATGGTGACGTTGCGCATCAGCATGCGGCCGCCGTTTTCCTCGGGGAAGGAGCGCAGCTTGCGGAGGAACGCGCTGCCCAGGCATTCGATGCCGCCGCCGATCACGATGCGCTTGATGCCGGTGAGGCAGATGGCGCTGTAGATGCCGCGGAACAGCTTTTCGGCGATATCGTCCAGCACGGCGGAGACGGCCGGGTGGCCTTTTTCGTAGGCGTTGCCGATCCACTCCAGCGTCAGCGGTTCGGTACGCTCGCCCTCGGGCAGGACGCCGCGCACCTCGCCGATGATGGTGTCCACGTTGACGTACTGCTCCAGGCAGCCCCGGTTGCCGCACACGCAGCGCCGGCCCCGGGCGTTGATGGTCACGTGGCCGATCTCGCCCGCGGTTTCCTCCGCGCCCAGAAACAGGTCCCCGCCGCAGAGGATGCCCGCGCCGACGCCGTCCCGGACGTAGATGTACATCAGGTCCGCCACATCCGCGCCCAGCGCGTCCAGCGCCTTTTTTTCCGCGTAGGCGTGGGCCATGGAGGAATTGCCAAAGAACATGGGCACGTTGATTTCGCGCTCCAGCTGCGCCATCACCGCGCGGGAGAACGATACGTGCAGCGCCGACAGCGAGTAGGCGTCCTTCTCCTGCACGAAGATGCCGGGCGAGACCACGCAAAGGGCGATCGCCCGGGCCGGGTCAAACAGGCGGGACTGGGAAAGGGCGTTGCGGATCAGCGCCGCGTAATCGCCTCCGGTGTCCGGGTTTCCGTCGGATTCGGTGTCCTCAAACCCGCCGTACTGGTCGGAGGCGTGGGGGACAAAAAGCTCCTCCATCGGCCGGATGTCCAGGTCGTACAGCGAAAGGCGCGCGCCCCAGCGGTTCAGCGAAATCACCGGAAGCTGGCGGCTCTCCGGGCGGACGCGCAGGTTGATGGGCTTGCGGCCGATGCTGTCCGTCTTGGCGGGCCCGGTTTCGACGATCAGGCCCATCCGCACCAGCTCGTCCACCAGCGCTGAAACCGTCGCGGTGCTCAGCCCGGTCGAGCGGGAGAGCTGCACCCGGGTCATCTCGCGTCTGCGGTGCAGATCCAGAAAGATGCGCTTCATATTTTCTTCCTTGATCGCCAACTGGGCCGGCGGCTTTTCGCCGCTCATCAGACCGCCCGGTAGATACTTCATGGGTGTCGTCAATCCTCTCTCGGATCGGTGCAACCGCACAGATCTGTTCGGCAGGGAATCAAAGACATTATAGTACACGGCGCCCAAGAATGCCATAGACTTTGCAGAGAAACAATTTTTTCTCAACGGCCGCGTTTTTTTTGCACGCCCGATTGACAAGCGCGCCGGATGGTGCCATAATATACCCGTATTCGTTCGACGGTCGTATTAATATGCACAATTCCCGAAAATGCGATGTGGGGGGATCGATTATGGACATGGTATCCACGCTCAGGGGCTCCTATTTTGAAGAGGTGTTCCCGAAGGGATGGGACATCGAGCGCATCAAGTCCTGCGTCTCCAATCCGCCGGAGCGCTATGCCGAGGCGCAGCCCTTCTGGAACGAGGGTTTTAAGCCCGTCGTGTGCGAAAGCGCGGAGGCGTTTGGCGCGTATATGGGCCACGAGATGGCGATGCAGATCCGGCTGACGAAGGAGGCGGGGCGCAAGCTCATCATGATCCTCCCGGTGGGGCCGATGGGCATGTATAAGTGGACGGTATATTTCCTTCGGGAATGGAATGTCGATTGCGCCCACGTACATACCTTTAATATGGATGAATGGAGCGACGAAACCGGCAGCACGCTGCCGGCGCAGGACCCGGCCGCGTTCCAGAACGCGATGATCGAGGCATTTTTCAAGCCCCTGGGCGCGCTGACGGTGCCGGAGAGCCAGCGCAACTTCGCCACAAAGGACAACCTGCCCACCTACGCCGGCAAGATCGCCGCGCTCAAGGCCGAGGGCGCCCGGCAGGTATTGGTCTACGGCATCGGCCGCATGTGCCACATCGCGTTCTGGGAACCCCACTTCGCGCTGGAGTACGCCTCCGACGAGGAATGGAAAAAGGCCACCCACCGCCTGGGCGCGCGGCTGCACCCCTTCACCATCGAACAGAACGCCATCACCAGCTTCCGCAGCGCGTGGCCGCTGATCCCGTGTTACGCCAACACCGTGGGCCCGGCGCTTCTGTTTTCATCGGATTACGCCATCGGCGGCGCCGACGGCGTGTTTGACCGCGGCATGCAGTGGCAGGGCATGAGCTTCTGGATGACGCTGCGCTACGGCCCGACCCGCTTCGTGACCTCCAGCTACATCCCCACGCTGCCCGGAAAGCTCTTCTTCCTCCGGGCGCTGGCCGGCCCCCTCTGCGCCGACACCAACTGACATTTCAACCGCCTGTGGAAAGGATGAGGCGTCCGTGAGTGAACAGCGTCCCGCCCTTTTGGAAATGAGAGGCATCACCAAGGCGTTCCCGGGCGTACTGGCGCTCAACAAAGTCGATCTCGCCATCCGCGCGGGCACCGTGCTCGCGCTGGTGGGGGAGAACGGCGCGGGAAAGTCCACGCTGATGAAGGTCCTCTCCGGTGTGTACCGGATGGACGAGGGGCAGATCTTCCTGGACGGCAAGCCCGTCGAGGTCGAAAGCCCCCTCGCCTCTCAGCACCTGGGCATCTCCATTATCTATCAGGAATTCAACCTTCTCAACAATATGTCCGTGGCTGAAAACATCTTTGTGGGCCGCGAGCCGAAAACCCGCGCCGGGTTTGTGGACAAGCGCGCCCAGCGCGCCGAGGCGCGCAGGCTGCTCGAAGAAGTGGGCCTTGCCATTGACCCGGACACCCGGGTGCAAAGGCTGTCCACCGCCCAAAAGCAGATGATCGAGGTGGCCAAGGCGCTCTCCTTCAACGCGCGCATCATCATCATGGACGAGCCCACCTCCTCGCTGACCGACCGCGAGACGGACACGCTTCTGGGCATCATCCGCAAGCTGCGGGACAGGGGCGTGGCGATCGTATTCATCTCCCACAGAATGAACGAAATCTTCGAGATCTCCGATGAGATCGCCGTCATGCGCGACGGGGAAATGATGGAAAAGATGGCCACCGGCCAGGTCACCGAGCAGGATGTGATCGCCGCCATGGTGGGCCGGGAGGTCAGGAACCTCTTCGTGAAGGAGACCGTGCCCATCGGCCCCGTGGCGCTGGAAGTCAAGAACCTTTCCACCCGGAACTTCCTGTCGGACATCTCCTTTTCCGTGCATTCCGGCGAGATCCTGGGGTTTGCGGGCCTGGTGGGCGCGGGGCGCAGCGAGGTCATGCGGGCGCTCGTGGGCATTGACCCGCGGGAGGCGGGCGAGATCCTTGTGGACGGCCGCAGGGTGGCCATCCGCTCCACGGTGGACGCGCTTCGGTGCGGCATCGGCTTTGTGCCGGAGGACCGCAAGGAGCAGGGCCTGGTGCTGGGCATGTCCGTCAAGCGCAACGTGACGCTGGCGGCGCTGAAAAAGGTGGCCCGGGGCTGGCTGATCGACCGCGGCTCGGAGGACCGCCTGACGGACCGGTACATTGAATCGCTGCGCGTCAAGACCCCTTCCCGCGAGCAGCGGGTGGTCAACCTGTCGGGCGGCAACCAGCAAAAGGTGGTCATCGCCAAATGGATGGCGACGAACCCCAAGATTCTGATTCTGGACGAGCCCACCCGCGGCATCGACGTGGGCGCGAAGAAGGAAATCCACGCGCTGATGAGCGAACTGGCGGGGCAGGGTGTCGCCATCATTATGATCTCTTCGGAACTGCCCGAGATCCTGGGCATGAGCGACCGCATCGTCGTGATGCATGAGGGCAGGATCAAGGGCGTGCTCGACCGCGGGGACGCGAGTCAGACAGCCATCATGAAGATGGCGGTATCCTAACGGGAGGGTGGAAGGACATGACGCAAAAGGCGAGTCTTAATCCGGGCAAAAAGCTGGTCAAGCAGTCCTCGACGGTCTCGATTTTTCTGATTCTGGTGGTGATGTGCGCGATCATGGCGGCCGTGTCGCCCGCGTTCATCAAGATCACCAACATCCTCTCCACCGCGCGCTCGTTTTCCGCCATTGCCGTCGCCGGCATCGGCGTCAGCATGATCATCATCACCGGCGGCATCGACCTTTCCATCGGCTCGGCCTACGGCCTGGCGGGCGTGATCGCGGCCATGATGGTGGTGTCCGGCGCGCCGCTGCCGCTGGGCATCGCCGGGGGCGTCCTGATGGGCGCCGTGGTGGGCCTGGTCAACGGCCTGATGGTGGTGTACCTCAAGCTGCCGCCCTTTATCGCCACCATGGGCACCATGCAGATTGCCCGCGGCGTCTGCTACATTCTCACCCAGGGGTATCCCGTGACCGGCCTGCCGACGGAGTTCACCGTGCTGGGCCAGGGCTACATTCTGGGCATCCCGGTGCCGATCTGGATCATGGTGCTGATGGCGGCGGTGTTCGCGGTGTTTCTCAACATGACCACCACCGGCCGCAGGATCTTCGCGCTGGGCGGCAACGAGGAGGCCACCCGCATTTCGGGCATCAACACGCGGCGGCTGAAGGTGCTGGTGTACACGCTGGGCGCGGCGCTGGCCGGCGTGGCGGGCATCATCACCGCCTCTAAGCTGGGCGTGGGGCAGCCCACCGCCGGCATCGGCTTTGAGATGGACGCCATCGCGGCGGTGGTCATCGGCGGCGCGTCGCTCTCCGGCGGCGAGGGCACCGTCACCGGCACCATCATCGGCGCGGCGATCATCGGCGTACTGCGAAACGCGCTGGTGCTGCTCTCCGTCGATTCCTACTGGCAGACGCTGATCATCGGCTGCGTGATCATCCTGGCCGTCACCATCGATCAGCTGCGCAAAGGGAGGAAGTGACCCCGAAACCCCTTCCGGTCAAGGCCGGAGGAGAAGATAAGGAGGATGCAACCATGAGGAGGACCCTATCCATTCTGCTCGCGCTGCTACTTGCACTGACCGTGCTTCCCGCCCTGGCCGACGAGGACATCACGATCGTAGGCATCGGCCAACAGCTTGGCAACGTGGTATTCCTCGATGCCGAAAAGGGCATCAAGGCCGCCGGCGAGGAGCTGGGCATTACCACCCAGTGGCAGTCCCCGCTGCGTGCCGAAGCCGAACTCCAGAACGAGATCATGAACAACCTGATCGATCTGGGCGTGGACGGCATCGCCATCTCCTGCACCACCGGCGACGCCCTCAAAGACGTCATCGACCGCGCCATCGCCGCGGGCATCAAGGTGTCCTGCTACGATGTGGACTCCCCCAACTCTGATCGCCTGTTCTACGCCGGCACCGAAAACTACAAGGCCGGCTACACCTGCGGCGAGTATATCATTGACCTGTTCAAGGATTCCGGGCTTGAAAAGGTGCGCGTGGCGCAGCTGGAGGGCATCCCCGGCGCCAACGACATCGAGGCCCGCAAGCAGGGCTTTGCCGATGCCATCGCGGGCACCAACATCGAAGTGGTCTACTCCTACGCCTGCGACGACAACGTGGACCAGGCCATCGAGGGCGTGGAGGCCTACACCCGCGCCGAGGGCGACAACATCAACGCCTGGTTCATGGCCGGCGGCTGGCCCTACACCGTGTCGCCCAGCGCCATGCCGGAGACCAACGCCTGGAAGCTGGCGGACCCGGCCCGCAAGATCGTGACCGTGGACATCTTTGCCGAAACCACCCCCGCCTTCTTCGAAATGGGCGTTCTGGATGTCGCGGTGGGCCAGAGCTTCTACGAGATGGGCTATCAGTCCGTCATGAATCTCTACAAGCTGATCAAGGGCGAAACCATCGACGCGCCCTACGACGAGGCCATCGGCGGCCCCTTCATCAACACGGGCGTGCAGGTTGCCACCATCGACAACTGGAAGGATGTCATTTCCCAGGGCTAACGCGCCGCGCCGGCCGCTCTCGCCCTGGGATGGGGGCGGCCGGTTCATTATCTTAGGGCGGAGGAAGCGCCATGAAGAGCCTGATCGGCAAAGCCTTTTTCGATACCCGGCTCCAGGACGTGCCGGATCGCCCGGTTTCCGGTCATAGGGTGCGTGTGCGCGTTCACGCCTGCGGCGTGTGCGGCACGGACCTGCACTTTCTCCGGGACAGCGCCGACTGGATCGCGCTGGGCCACGAGATTGCCGCCGAGGTGGCGGAGGTCGGCCCGGAGGTCACCCGCGTCCGTCCGGGCGACCGGGTGATCGTTGAGGATGTGACCATGTGCGGCGCCTGCGAGGCCTGCAAAACCGGCCGCTACGACCTGTGCCGCAACCCCTACCGGCTGGACGGGCAGGGCGGCATGGCGGACCAGATGGTCGTCCACGAAAACATGCTGAACCGCTTTGAGGGCATCGATTGGGTGACCGCGTCCATGACGGAGCCGCTGGCCGTGGCGATCAGCTGTGTGGAAAAGCTGAACCTGCCGCCCATGGGCTCGCTTTTGATCTACGGCATGGGGGCCATTGGCCTTCTCAGCGCCGCCTACGCCAAGGTGCGCGGCGCGGCGCGGGTGGACATGGTGGCCCGGGACCCGTCGAGCCTGCGCAACGCACGCGCGGCCGAGGCGGCCCGTGCGCTGGGCGCGGACGGGATCTTCTACACCCAAGGCGGCGGTCCGATGCCCGGCGAAGGGATCTACGACGCCGCCCTGGTGGCCGCGTCGCCCGCCCTGGCGGCCGACGCGCTGGCGCGCGTGCGGTACGGCGCGAGCGCGCTGGTGGCAGGCATTACCCTTTCCGGGGGCGCCCTTTCCAGCATTGATGTCAACCACATGGTCATGAACAAGAAATCGCTGATCACCTCCCTCGCGGAGCCGGCGGTCAACTTTCCGCTGTCGCTCCGGCTGATCGGGCAGGGCAGGATCGACGTCGCGGCCATCATCACCCACCGGCTGGCGCTTCACGAGGCCGGGCGGCTCGAGGCGCTCTACGGCCGGGACGCGGGCGCGATCAAGACGGTCATGCTCTGCGGCTGAGCCCGGAAAACACTTCTTTGTTTGAATTCATCCGCGAGGTGAATGTGCATGGACAAAAAGCGTCGGCCCGACTTTTCCAATCTGGCGGCGGTGCTGGAGCGCCGCGCGCCCGGCCGCCCCACGCTGTTCGAGTACTTTCTGAACGAGCGGCTCTACACCCGCTTCAGCGGCATCGAGGAGCGCGCCGCCTCCGGCCACTACGCCGCCTCCGCGCGGCTGGCCAGAGCCTTCATGGCCGCGGGCTACGATTACGTGACGCTCTCCTGCCCCTGGGTCTTTCCCTCGTCCCAGCCGGACGAACTGCTCTCGTCGCGCTCGCTCAATCACCCGGCGGTGATCGCGGACCGCGCGTCCTTTGACCGCTACCCGTGGCCGGATCTCGCCGGCATGGACTTTTCCTACGTGGACCGCCTGGCGGAGGAATTGCCCGGCGGCATGGGCATCGTGATGGCCGCGCCCGACGGCATTCTGGAAACGGCCACCGCCCTCATCGGATATGACAACCTGTGTTTGATGTTCTACGATGATGAAGAACTCATAGGGGATATCTTTGCGCGCATCGGGGACATCATTCTTTCTTTCTATAAAAAAGCGCTGACGCTGAAGGGCGTGCGGGCGATTCTGTGCAACGACGACTGGGGCTTCCATTCGCAGACGCTGATCGCGCCCGCGCAGCTGAGGACGTACGTATTCCCCTGGTACAAAGAATGCTGCCGCCTGGCCCACGCCGGCGGGCAGTACGCCATTCTCCATTCCTGCGGCGCGTACCGGGAGATTCTCGAGGACATCGTCGGCATGGGCTTTGACGCGCGCCACTCCTACGAGGACAAGATCGTGCCGGTGGAGGAGGCGTACCGCGAGTACGCCGGGCGCATCGCGGTGCTGGGCGGCATCGACGTGGACTATCTTTGCCGGAAAACCCCGGAGGAAATCCGGGCCCGGGCGGAGAATCTCTTATCACTCACGGGAAGCAGGGGCTACGCGCTGGGTTCCGGAAACTCGATCCCCGCCTATGTGCCGGACGAGAACTACCTGGCGATGACCGGCGCCGCCCTGGGCTAACACACGCAACGGAGGGATGCACATGGAATCCTTTATGACCAAGGCGGCCAAGGTGGACACAATCCTCGCCCGCGCGCCCAAGATGGACAAGGCGCTGCGCGTCGAGAAGGCGGAATTTCTCGCCCGGCAGAAGACCGTGATGGACGGCCTCGCGAAGCTGGGCGCGGACTGCGGCATCGTCTATTCCGACGAACACTACTGCGGCGATGTGCCCTACCTGGGGGGCTGCACCAACCTTTCCATCGAACCCATTGCCGGCATTTTGGGGCCCGGGGGCTTCCACATTCTGGCGGGGCTCGAGGGCGGCTATGTGGCGGAGCAGCTGGGCTACCGCTCCGGCGCGGCCATCCACAAGGTGGAGATGCTCAAGCTGGCGGACGAGGAGTACCCCATCGACGCCGAGCGCGTGGAGGATGTGCTCGTCCAGGCGGTGGGGCGCATGCCCAAAACCATCGGCCTTCTCACCCCGCGGGAGGTGCTGCCCGTCAGCGTGTACGAGTACTTCTGCGGCCTGGTGGGCGAGGAGAACGTGGTGGACTGCCAGGAGGTCTACTTCAAGGCCAAGTACGAAAAGTCCGACCGGGAGATCGAGCTCACCCGGCAGGCCGCCTGGATCGCCGACGCGATGATCGAGGGCATGCTGGCGGTGCTGGAACCCGGCATGCTGGAAACGCAGGTGTCCCAGTGGGGCTACCTGATCGGCCAGGCGCTGGGGTCCGAGGGCTTTGGCTTTGACGTGATGGTGACCAGCGGCGAGGCCAACCGCACGCTGATCGGCAAGGCGCTCAACCGGGTCATTCAGGAGGGCGACTACGTGCACCTGGGCGTCGCGCCCAAGTGCGACGGGCTGACCGCCTGCGAGCGCTGCACCGTGGTCGCCACGCTGGACCCGGCCCGGATCACGGAGGATCAGAAGTACTGGATTGACTTTGTGGAGGGCGCCTACCACGTGGGGCTCGAGGCCTACCGCCGCGTCGCCTGGGAAAACCTGCCCGCCCGGTTCCAGGAGCAGGCGCTGGTGAGCTACTTCAAAAACCGCGAGGAGGCCGTGTGCCAGCGGCTGGGCAAAAAGATTGACCTCACGCGCCAGAAGCCCTACACCGGCACCCACAACGGCGGCTACACCGAGTGCCAGGAGTTTTACGGCGCCATTACGCTGGCGAGCGACGAGCCGCTGGGCGTCCAGATCGTCACCATGCTGGACGTGGCCATCCGCGGCATCGGCAACCATTGGAACGACGTGGTCATCCCGGGGCTGGACTACGTGCTGGTGGAAAAGACGCTGGCCAAGATGGGCGCGGAAGTGGAAGTGCTCAACCGCCTGCCGGTCAACCTGCAGCACATGGTGGGCCGCGTGGTCTACTGACAACACCAAGGAAGGAGATCGTTTGGGACATGAAGGTATTGGGAATTGGATGTCATCCGGATGATTTGGAGATCGCGTGCTACGGCACCCTGGCGAAGTACGTGAAGCTGGGCCATGAGGTCGCGGTATGCCACATCGCCAACGGGAATCTGGGCCATGTCCAGATCATGCCGGAAGAGCTCAGGGAGATCCGCTGGAAGGAGGCGGACGACGCGGCCAGGGTGATCGGCGCCGCGCACTACGCCATCGACATTCCCGACCTCTATGTCACGGCCGAGAATGATGAACTGGTCCGGAAACTGGCCGGGGTGATCCGGGACGTGCAGCCGGATCTGATCATCACCCACAACGACCATGACTACATGAACGACCACATGCAGGCCTATCAGGCGACGCTGCGCGCCTCCTTCGGCGCCAGCATTCCCCACTACGACATGGCGTCCGGCAAGGCGGTCGCGGGCGTGACCCCGATCTACCACATGGACACCGTGGCGGGCACCGGCTTTATCCCCACCGAGTACGTGGACATCTCCGACGTCATTGACCTCAAGCTGGAGGCGCTTTCCTGCCACGAGAGCCAGATCCGCTGGATGCTGGAGCACGACCACATCGACTTTCTGGAGTTCACCCGCACCTGCTCCCGCGTGCGGGGCTTCCAATCCGGCGTGGACTATGCGGAGGGCTTCCGTCCCAACCACAACTACCTGCGCATGACCACGAAACGGCTTTTGCCCTGATGAAATCCGGGAAGGAGAAACGAGTATGAACGACATTGCCCTTGAGCGGAACGATTCCATCGGCGCGAAGCTCTCCAGATTCACCAAGGAATACGCCATCGTGGTCGCGATCGTGCTTCTGATGATCATCTTCACGCTGACGTCGCCCTACTTTCTCACCTACAGCAACCTGCGCAACATCCTGGCGCAGACGGTGCCCATCGCCGTGGTGTGCATCGGCCAGGCGCTGATCGTCACCACCGGGGAATTTGACCTGTCGCTGGGCCAGAACGTGTGCCTTACCTCCTGCGTGATGGCGTACCTGATCAAGTTCGCGGGCTTCAACCCGTGGATCGCGATCTTCTGCGCGATTTTGGTGGGCACGGCGGTGGGCATGTCAAACGGCGTACTGATCGCCTACGCGCGCATCCCCTGCTTCATCGTGACGCTGGGCTTCCAGATGATCGCCAAGGGCCTTTCCAAGATCATCACCAACGCCTCGCCGATTCCCGGCATGCCCAAGGAGATCCAGTTCATCGGCCGCGGCTTCATCGGCGGCACGGCCTGGGGCGTGCCTGTCAGCGTGGTAATCATGCTGGCGCTGTACCTGCTGTTCATGTTCCTCACCCAGAAGACCAAGTTCGGTCGCAGCCTCTACGCGATGGGCGGCAGCCAGGAAGCCGCCTACTTCGCGGGCATCGACGTGAAGATGTACCGCATGCTGGTATACACCATTGCGGGGCTTCTGTGCGGCGTCAGCAGCGTGATTCTGGTCACCCGGCTGGACAGCGCGGCCCTCACCAACGGCAACCTCTACGAGTTCGACGCGATGATCTCCTGCATCCTGGGCGGCATCAGCCTGGCCGGCGGCCGCGGCAAGATTATCCAGGCGCTGTTCGGCGCGATCTTCCTGATGCTGTTCTTCAACGGCATGACCATGCTCAACGTCAACCCCTTCGTGCAGGACGTGCTCAAGGGCGTGGTCATGATCGGCGCGGTGGCGCTGGACGTGATCCGCAACCGGACCAAATAGGCGCGTAGGGAGGCGTTATCCTTGGGCGATATCATTCTGGAACTGAAAAACATCTCCAAGAGCTTCCCGGGCGTCAAGGCGCTGGACGACGTGTCCTTCGCCATTGAGCGCGGCACCGTGCACGCGCTGGTGGGCGAAAACGGCGCGGGCAAGTCCACGCTGATCAAGATTCTGGCGGGCATCTACCACCCGGAGGCGGGCGAGGTGCTGCTGGACGGAAAGCTCGAAACGTTCAAGGCCCCCATCGATTCCCAGATGAAGGGCATCAGCGTCGTCCACCAGGAGCTGAAGCTCTCCGAAACGCTGACGGTGGCCGAAAACGTGTTCCTGGGGAACCTCTTGTACAAAAACCACCTGGTGGATTGGAAGGGCATGCGCCTGCGCGCGGCGGAGCTATTGCGCAAGCTGGGCATTCCGCTGGACGTCAACGCGCCGGTTTCCGCCCTGTCCGTGGCGCAAAAACAGATGGTGGAGATCTGCAAGGCCATCAACCGCAACTGCAAAGTGCTGATCATGGACGAGCCCTCCGCCACGCTGACCGACAAGGAGCAGACCATCATGTTCCAGACGGTCCGGCAGCTGCGCAGCCAGGGCGTGACCATCATCTACATCTCCCACCGGATGGAGGAGATCTTTGACCTGGCCGACAACGTGACCGTGCTCCGGGACGGGCACCACATCGCGACGGTGCCGGTATCCACCGTGGACCGCACGAAGCTGGTGTCCATGATGGTGGGCCGCGAGGTCAAGACGGAATACCCGCGCTCGGGCGTCGAGCCGGGGCCGGTGGTACTGGAGGCCCGGGACATCCGGCGCAAGAACGTGCTCAAGGGCATCAGCTTCACGCTGCGCCGGGGCGAAATTCTGGGCATCGCGGGGCTGGTGGGCGCCGGGCGCACCGAGCTGGTGCGGGCCGTGCTGGGCATTGACAGGCCCGATTCCGGCGAGGTGCTGCTGGAGGGCAAGCCCGTCAAAATCCAGAGCTTCCGCCAGGCCATCGCCAAGGGGCTGGGCCTGGTGCCGGAGGACCGCAAAAAGCAGGGCCTGGTGCAGATTGCCACCGTGCAGAACAACATCTGCATGGTCAACATGGACTCGGTGTCCCGCCGGGGCGTGATGGACAGAAAGCTCGAGCGGCGCTTCAGCCGCGAGTACGTGGAAAAGCTCAAAATCTCCACGCCTTCCATTACCACCGAAACCCAGTACCTCTCCGGCGGCAACCAGCAGAAGGTGGTCATCGCCAAGTGGCTTCTGGCCAACAGTCAGATCATCGTGCTGGACGAGCCCACCCGGGGCATTGACGTGGGCGCCAAGAGCGAAATCTACAACCTCATCACCCGTCTGGTGCGCGAGGGCAAGTCGGTGATCATGATCTCGTCGGAGCTGCCCGAGGTGGTGGGCATGAGCGACCGAATTCTCGTCATCCACGAGGGCCGCGAAGTTGGCATGATGAACCGCGAGGAAGCCTCCCAGGAGGCCATCATGGCGCTTTGCGTGTAGCCCCCCCACACGCGACCCCGCCGCGCGGACGCGGCAAACTATATTGGGAGGTAGGATCCATGAAGCTCAGGAAACTGGTATCCCTCTTTCTGGTGCTGATCCTGGCGCTGGGCGTCTTCTCCGTCGCCCTGGCCGACTCCGGCGACAAGCCCTGGGCGGGCAAGAAGCTGGGTGTGGCGCACATCACCATGTACGACGAGTGGTGCAAGGCCGTCTACGACGAGTTCATGGCGCAGGCCCCCGAGATGGGCTTTGGCGAGATCAACATCCAGGACGGCAACCTGAACGCCGAAACCCAGCAAAAGCAGGTGGAGGACTTCATCACCCAGGGCTACGACGCCATCCTGATCGATCCGGTCAACTCCGACGGCATCGTGCCCGCCCTGGAGCAGGCCGGCGCCGCCAACATCCCGGTGTTTGCCTTTGACAGCGGCTCCAGCTACGACAAGCTGGTCACCCACGTCGCCTGGGACCATGCCCAGACCGGCGTGCTGACGGCCGAGTGGATCGCCGACTACGCCAAGGAAAACCTGGACGGCAAAGTCCGGATCGGCGTGCTGGCGATGCTCAACGCCGTGCACACCAAGGTTCGCTCCGAGGCGTTTGTGGCCAAGCTGGAGGAGCTCATGGGCGCCGAGAACATCGAGTGGGTGTTCAACCAGGACTTCGGCGAAACCCGTGAATCCGCCGCCAACATCGTCACCAACAACATCGCCAAGCCCATCGACGTGATCTGGGGCGCGGTGGACAACGCCGCCCAGGGCGCCGTGACCGCGCTGGAGCTGGCCGGCAACACCGGCACCATCGTGGTGTCCGCGGGCGCGTGGGGCGCCGAGCCGTTCAACATGATCAACGAGGGCAACCCCTACTACAAGATGTGCGTGGGCGTGTCTCCCGCCAACATCGTCAAGCTGTCGCTGGAATCCGTGCAGGCCTACTTCGAGGGCAAGGAAGTGCCCAAGACCCAGAATATCGAGCTGTCCGTCATCGACGGCAGCAACATTGCGGACTACATGAAGTACGTCGGCTAATGACTTTCGCAGGGGGCGGCGGCCGGGTGCCGCCGCCCCATTGCGCGTGAAAACGGAGGTATGCGATCATGAGCCAGTCCATCCTGAAGATTCCGAGGGAGGAATACGACCTGCGCATCGCAAGCGTCCAGAAATCGATGCGCGAAAAGGGCATAGACCTCTTGGTGACCCACGCCTGCGGCTGCGAATCCGCCACCGTCCGGTATCTGACCGACTTCTGGGCGGTGTTTGACTTTGTCGGCGTGCTGGTGCCCGCCGAGGGCAAGCCCATCCTGCTGACCGGCGGCCCGGAGTCCTTCGATTTTGCGGTGCAGTTTGCCCGGATCGACGACGTGCGGGTGCACCCCCTCTATGTGGAAACCAGCGCGCCGGAGTGGGATAAGCCCGTGAATCCCTGGAACTTCCGCATGATTCTGGACGAGCTGCGGGCGCGCATGCCCATCAAAACCATCGGCATCGCCAACGTCAACACGCTGCCCCACGTGGTCTACGCCGACATCGAGGCCGGCGCGGACGGCGCGGCCATCGTGCCCGCGGAGGACATCATCATGGACCTGCGCGCCGTCAAGAGCAAAAATGAAATCCGCCTCATCCGGGAGGCCTGCCGCATCACCGAGGAGGCCGTCCGGTCCGCGGTGGATGCCGCCCGGCCCGGCATGCGGGAGTGGGAGCTGGAGGCCCTCTGGCGCAGCAAGATCTACGAAATGGGCGCGGAGGGCACCGGATATCCGGTGTGGGTCACGTCGGGGCCCAGCACCTATCAGAGCCTCTGCAAGTCCACCGATCGGCCGCTGGCGATGGATTCCATGGTGCAGCTGTCGCTGGGCGCCAAGTACAGCGGCTACTGCGGCAACATCGGCCGCGCGCTGATCCTCGGCAAGCTTCCCGACCGCCACATGGACATGATCCGGATTGCCCACGACTGCATGGAGGAAACCATCGGCATCATGGGCCCCGGCGTGCCCTTCGCCCGGGTGTACGATGCGTTCCAGGCGCGGCTGGAAAAGCACGGCCTTTCCGGCACGTCGCTGTACGGCCCCGCCCACTCCACCGGGCTTCAGGAGTGTGAGGACCCCTGGGTGGACAACCGCACCGGCCGGATTCTCGCGCCCGACATGGTGTTCAACATCGACATCTGGATCGCCGACCACACCTATGGCGTGCGCATCGAGGACTGCGTGCTGGTCACCGAAAGCGGCCTCGAACAGCTGACCACCTGGCGCAGGGAGCCGATTGTCATCGCCTGAAGGGAGGGAACCGCGATGGAGGACTACCGGGCGATGCTCGTTCGCCTGGCGTCGGAGCTGATCCGCATTCCTACGGTCAACTTCCCGCCCGACGGCGACGAAGGGCCGGGCCAGGCGCATCTGATGGGATTTTACGGGGCCATGGGCCTTGAGATCGACCGCTTTTCGCCGGCGGATCTGCCGGAATACCCCGCGCACCCGGCGTTTCTGCCGAGAAACCTTGCGGGCCGGGAGAACCTGGTGGGCACCTGGCGCGGCAGTGGCGGCGGGAAGTCGGTGCTCATCACCGGCCACATGGACGTGGTGCCCATCGAGCCGCTGCCCTGGACGGTCACGCAGCCCTTTGAGCCAAAGCTTCTGGACGGCAGGCTCTACGGGCGCGGCAGCGCCGACATGAAGGGCGGACTCGCCGCCGCCGCGGTGGCGGTGCGCATGCTGAAGGACGAGGGCTTTTCCCCCCGCGGCGACGTGATCCTCGAAAGCGTGGTGGACGAGGAGTACGCCGGCGCCAACGGCACCATCGCGTCGCGCCTCAAGGGGATCAACGCGGATTTCGCCATCGTGCCGGAGGCCAGCGGGCTGGATATATGCCCTGCCTCGGTGGGGGGCATGGTGTTTACGATCTCGATGCGGGGCGTGGCGGGTATGCCCTATACCGGCGAGGAGATCCCGAACCTCGCCTACGATCTGGGCGACCTGATCGGCCTGATCCGCGATTTCAGCAACCACCGCATGGCCACCGCGCCCAAGCCGCCCCTCTGGGCGGGCACGGTGCAAGGCGCGCAGGTGGTGATCACCAAGGTCAAGGCGGGCGAGGCCTACGAAAGCGGGCAGCTGTCCGCGCCGATCGACGCCTGGGTGGAGCTGGTGGTGCAATCCTACCCCGGCGAGGAAGCCGAAAAGCTGGAGCGGGAACTGAACGGTTTTCTGCGCGCGCGCTTCCGCGACCCGGAGATTCTCAAAATTGAGCCCAAGTACCACTACTGCCGGCCGGCGGCCACGGACCCGGACCACCCCGGCGTCGCGGCGCTTGCCGGCGCGCTGGCGGCCTACGCGCCGCCGAAGGTGTGCGGCGCGATGTTCTCCTGCGACATGTTTGCGCTGACCGAGCTGGGCGGCATCCCGTCGGCGGTGTTCGGCCCGGTGGGCGGGCGCCTCCACGGCCCGGACGAATGGGTGGATGTGGACAGCCTCGAAACCGTGGCGCAGACGCTGGCGGATTTCATCCGCCGCTGGTGCGCCTGAAAATACCGGATGAACCGGAGGGGACCAATGGAAAAGCGCGTGCTGTCCCAGAACCTCTTGATGTGCACCCTGATCGCCATGCTGGGGGCGACGGCCACGTCGCTGTCCAGCCTGTTTGCCCGCATGGCCGAGGCGGTGGGGCTTCCGCCCTCCGGCGTGGGCGTGTTTGTATCGGTCTACATGGTGGGCTCCGGCGTGAGCGTGTTCTTCGCGGGCCCGCTGGCGGACCGTCTGGGCAAGCGGCGGATCGTGGCTTGCGGCGCGCTGCTAATGGCGCTGGGCCTCTCCGGCGTCGCGGCCCCGCTGGGCGCGGCGGCCACTTTTGTCGGGCTTTTTGTACTGGGCGTGGGCTTTGGCCCGGCGGAGTCGATGGGCAGCGCGCTTCTCGCCGACGAAAACGGCACGCGCGCCACCCTGTGGATGAACCTCTCGCAGATCGGCTTTGGCATCGGCGCCATCGTCGCGCCGGCGCTGATTGCGCGGCATCTTTCGGGCGGCGGCGGGTACCGCGGCGTGTTCGCCCTCTGCGCCGCCCTGTCCTTCGCGCTGTTTCTGGCGATCTGGCTGGGTGGCCGGGGCCAAAGCGCGCGCGTGAACCCGGAGAGCGGGATCAACAGCTTTGCGCTGCTCAAAAACCGGACGTTTCTGCGCTACGTGCTGCTCATTTTCCTGTACATGGGGTACGAGTCCGTGGCCCCGGCGTACCTGAAGCAGTTCTTCCTGGACAGGGGCGCGGACGAGGCGCTGGCGACGCTGACGATTTCGCTTTTCTGGGCGTCGATGCTGGTGAGCCGGCTGATCGGCGCGTTTCTGGGCGGACGGGAGCTGTTCTCCATCCGTTTTTTTACGCTGTTTGTGATCGCCGGCGTCCTTGTAACGCTGCTGGCGCCCAATAGCGCCCTTCGCATCGCGGGGGTGGTGATCTTCGGCTTTGGCTGCGGTCCGGTGTGGACGATGATCTTCGTACTGGCCTCCCGGGTATTTCCGGACCGCAGCGGCGCGGCCTGCGGCGTGACGATGCTGTTTTCCACCGCCGGCGGCGCGGTGTTTCCCTCGCTGATCGGCGCCTGGGTGGGCGACGCCCGGACGACGCTTCTGCTGTGCGTCGCCATCGCGGCCCTGGTGGTGGCGGTGGCGTCGGCCGCGGCGCGCCCCGCGCGCGCCGCCGGATAAGCGGCGCGGACGTAAAAAAATCCGCCCCTCGCGTGCTCGGCGTCCCCAAAGTTCGACAGTATGGTATACTGGAAGGACTATGGGGGCGCTTTTTGCGGCGGAAGGGCCGAGTGCCGGGCGCCCGGAGGGGAATGGATGTTCAGGCGCTTTTTTGTCTACTTTGACCGGTACCGGAAATACCTCTACGGCAGCGTCGTCTGCGTCGTGCTGGAGACGGCCTTCGAGCTGGTGATCCCCATGATCATGGCGTCCATCATCGATGTGGGCGTGACCAGCCGGGACGGGCGGTACGTGCTGACGCATAGCCTTTTCATGGTGGCCTGCGCGCTGGTGAGCCTTGTCCTGGGGCTGATGTACGCCCGGTTCGCGGCGCTGGCGGGGCAGGGCTTTGGCGCGGAGCTGCGCAAGGCGGAGTACAAAAAGGTGCAGGCGCTGTCCTTTGCCGGCCTGGATCATTTTGGCACGCCCTCCCTCATCACCCGGCTCACCGGCGATGTCACCATCCTGCAAAACGCCATCGTCAACGGCATCCGCCCGCTGGTGCGCGGCCCGGTGATGCTGGCGTTGGCGCTTATGATGACGCTGATCATCAGCCCCCGGCTGGCGGTGGTGTTTCTGGTGGCCATCCCGGTGCTGGCGGCGGCGCTTGTCGCCATCCTTCTGAAGCTGCGCCCCATGTACGGCGGCATGCAAAGGGCGCTGGACCGGGTCAACGCCGTCGTCCAGGAAAACCTGATCGCCATCCGCACGGTGAAGTCCTACGTCAAGGGGGACAGCGAGCGGCAGAAGTTCGGCGAGGTCAACGAGGCGTTCCGGGCGTCCTCCGAGGGCGCGTTCCACTACGCGGTGATGAATATGCCGGCCTTCCAGCTGGTCATGTACGCCACGATCCTGCTGATCCTGTGGTTTGGCGGCGGCTTTATCCAGACCGGCACCATGCAGGTGGGCCAGCTGACCGGGTTTCTCAGCTATGTGCTGCAGATTTTGAATTCGCTGATGATGATCTCCAGCGTGTTTCTGATGCTCAGCCGGTCCATGACGTCCGCCGGCCGCATCCTGGAGGTGCTGGACGAGCCGGAGACCATCGTGGACGGCCCCTGGGGCGGCCGCGTGGCGCGGGGGGACATTGCCTTTGAGCACGTCTTCTTCAAGTACCGGGAGACGGCACGGGCGTTCGTGCTGTCGGACATCTGTCTTGAGATCCGCGCGGGCGAAACGGTGGGTATCATCGGCGGCACGGGGGCGGCCAAGTCCTCTCTGGTGCAGCTGATTCCCCGGCTGTACGATGTATCGCGGGGCAGCCTCAAGGTGGACGGCCGCGACGTGCGCGATTACGCCGTCGCCCATCTGCGGGACGCCGTGGGCATGGTGCTGCAGAAGAACACGCTCTTTTCCGGCACCATCCGCGAAAACCTTTTGTGGGGCAACGAGCACGCCACCCAGGACGAGCTGGACTGGGCCTGCCGCATCGCCTGCGCGGACGAATTCCTCTCGAAGCTGCCGGAGGGCTACGATACGGACCTGGGCCAGGGCGGCGTGAATGTGTCCGGCGGGCAGAAGCAGCGGCTGTGCATCGCCCGGGCGCTTCTCAAGCGCCCCCGGGTGCTGATCCTGGACGATTCCACCAGCGCGGTGGACACCGCCACCGAATCGACGATCCGCGCCCGCCTTCAGGCCGAGCTCGGGGATGTGACCAAGATCATCATCACTCAGCGGATCAGCGCCATCGAGCACGCCGATAAGATCATCGTGCTGGAGGGCGGCAGGATTACCGCCACGGGGACCCACCGGGAGCTGCTGGGGAAGAGCGACGTCTACCGGGACATCTGCGCGCTGCAGCGGAAGGGGGCGATGGCATGATGGGGCGCGCCAGGGGCGCATCGCGCGAGCGGCCCCGGGATATCCGAAAGCCGCTGCGGCTCATGTGGCGGTACACGCGGGGGCACCTGCCCGCGCTTTCGGTCATCGCGCTGATGGTGGTTGTCAGCGCGGGGGCCAACGTGTTCGGCACGTATCTTCTGAAGCCCGCGGTGAACGATTACATCCTGCCGGGGGACATCCCCGGGCTGGCGCGGTTCCTCGCGTTCATGGGCGCGGTGTACCTGGTCGGCGTGGTCGCCTCCTATGGCTACACCCAGATGATGGTGAAGGTGGCGCAGCGGATTATCCGGGAGATCCGGGACGATCTCTTCGGCAAGCTGCAGAAGCTGCCCATCCGCTTTTTTGACGAGAGAACCCACGGCGAGCTGATGAGCCGCTTCACAAACGACATCGATACCATCGCCGAGGCCTTCAACAACAGCTTCACCGTGCTGATCCAGAGCTTCGTGGTCATCACCGGCACGGTGTTGGCGATGCTGCTGCTCAATATCCGGCTGACCGCGGTGGTGATGGTCACCTTTGTGGGCATGTACCTGTTCATCCGCGCCAGCGGCCGGAAGAGCCGCGTCTACTTTGCCCGGCAGCAGCAGCACATGGGCAGCCTCAACGGATTTCTGGAGGAGATGGTGGAGGGCCAGAAGGTGGTCAAGGTCTTTGGCCACGAGGGAAAGGACTTTGAGGAATTCGAGCGCCGCAACGAACGGCTGAGGGACGCCGCCGCCAGCGCGATGACCTATTCGGGCACGCTGATCCCGGTGGTGGTCAGCATCTCCTACTTCAACTACGCCCTCGCCGCCTGCGTCGGCGCGTTTTTCGCCATCGCCGGCATGGTGGACCTGGGCGGCCTGACGTCCTTTCTGGTGTACGTGCGCCAGACGGCCATGCCCGTCAACCAGTTCTCGCAACAGGTGAACTTTATCATGGCGGCGCTGTCCGGCGCGGAGCGGATCTACGAAATCATGGAAGAGCCGGAGGAACTGGACAGGGGCACCGTGACCCTGACCCGCGCCGAGCCGGGGCCGGACGGCGCGCTGCGCCCCTGCGACGCGCCCTGCGGCGGCTGGGCGTGGCGGCGGAGCGCGCCCGGCGGGGAAGCAGCGCTGGTGCCGCTCCGGGGCGACGTGCGCTTTCATCACGTGACGTTTGGCTACAAGCCGGGCCGCCCCGTCCTGAAGGGGGTGGACCTGTACGCCAAGCCCGGCCAGAAGATCGCCTTCGTGGGTTCCACCGGGGCGGGCAAGACCACCGTCGCCAACCTGATCAACCGCTTCTACGATGTGACCGGCGGCAGCATCATCTACGACGGCATCGACATCCGCGACATCAAAAAGGACGACCTCCGGCGCTCCGTCGCCGTGGTGCTGCAGGATACGAACCTGTTCACCGGTACGATCGCCGAGAACATCGCCTACGGCAACCCCTGCGCCGACCGGGCCGCCATCGAGGAAGCGGCGCGGCTGGCCAACGCGGATTCCTTCATCCGGCGCCTGCCGGACGGCTACGATACGATGCTCACCGGCAACGGAGCCAACCTGAGCCAGGGGCAGCGGCAGCTGCTCGCCATCGCCCGGGCCGCGGTTTCCGACCCGCCGGTGCTGATCCTGGACGAGGCTACCAGCTCCGTGGACACCCACACCGAAAAGCTGATCGAAACGGGTATGGACCGGCTGATGGAGAATCGGACCGTGTTTGTAATCGCCCACAGGCTCTCCACGGTCCGCAACGCCAAGGCGATCATCGTGATGGAGAACGGCGAGATCCTAGAGCGCGGCAGCCACGAGGAACTGGTGCACCTCAAGGGGCGGTACTACCAGCTGTACACCGGGCAGTACGAGCTGTCCTGACGGACTGCGCCCGCGGGCCGTTCGGCGCCGCAGGCACAAAAACGCCCGATGCGGAAAAGCGGCGCGGCAGACCGTGCGATTTGAATTTTCTGCCGCGAAAATGGCTTGACAAGAAGCATTCGATACGATATAATAGTCAGGCATTCGGGGTTATAGCTCAGTTGGTTAGAGCGTTACGTTGACATCGTAAAGGTCGATGGTTCGAGCCCATTTAACCCCACCATGTATACCGACATTAGTTGGTGCAAAAAAGCTCACCGGTTGCGGTGGGCTTTTTTGTTTGCCTGCAAATCTCCCTTGAAGTACCGGCTTTCAGCGCCTTTTTTGCAGGAGTACACGGATGGGCACGCAGGCGGGAATTTGACGTTCGCGGGCGGCAGAAAAATGCGCCTTGCGGGCACTCAAAAATACACGATCTCCAAAGGCTCCCGTGTAATCGTGCAATGATGCACCCACCTCTGCGGAGTGAAAAGTCCGGTGCGTAGCTGAATTTCTAGGTTTGGCTTACTTAGTGCTCCCCCTCGTGGCCGCCATACCCCTCCCACGGCTATTTGAAGGTATCCGCGCCCTCCAAATTTTCTTTGTAAAAATCGCATTTTATATTGACGTTTTTCGATTTGGCGCATATAATGCTCATATCGAAGTTCCTAGATTTGAGGTGAAGGTATCGGTATGGAGTATTACTTGGAGAACACGAAGGTGTTCAAAGCGCTGGGCGATCCAAAGCGGGCCATGATCGTGGATATGCTCTCCTGCGGCGAGCTGTGCGCTTGCATGATCCTGGAGAAGTTTGACATGTCGCAATCCACGCTGTCCCACCACATGAAGATTCTGTGCGAATGCGGGCTTGTCAAAGGTAGAGAGGAAGGCAAATGGACGTACTACTCGCTGAACGAGGAAGCCATTGATAAGGCAAAGGGGTTCTTACACGCAATCACCTCAGACAAAGATGGCTGCATCTGTAAGGAAAAGAAACCTATTCAATGTGAAGGGTGTGATCAGAATGTCTAAATGCTGTTGCCCCACCGAGAATTGCTGCGGGACGCCCCAGCCGAAGAAACCGATTGTCATTGACTTCCTGTATCTGGACACGACGGTTTGCGGCAGGTGCCAAGACACGGAAGCGGCCCTGGGCGAAGCGGTTTCCAGCGTTGCCGTCGTGCTGGACGCTGCCGGGTTTGCGGTCACGGTCAACAAGGTGAACATCGTGACGCGGGAGCTGGCCATCCAGCATCGGTTTGTCAGTTCGCCCACCATCCGCGTGAACGGGAACGACATTGCCGTGGAGTTGAAAGAGTCGGTTTGCGAGGACTGCGGGGAGCTTTGCGGCGATACCGTGGACTGCCGCGTATGGGTTTACAACGGCGTCGAATATACGGCTCCGCCCAAGGAACTGATCGTGAACGCCATCCTGCGGGAGGTGTATAGCCCCACGCAAGGCGAGCTGAAACGCGAGCCCTATCAGCTTCCCAAGAACCTGGAAACCTACTTCATCGCCAAGGCGCGCAAAGATGCGGCGGGTGACACAAAGTGAGCGAGCAAAAAGCGCAGGGCATCGGTTTCTTCGAGAAGTATCTGACGGTGTGGGTCATTCTCTGCATGGCGGCGGGAATTCTGATCGGGAAATTCCTGCCCGGCATTCCGGCGATTTTGGAGAGGCTGCAATACGCGGGCCAAAACCTGCCCATCGCCGTGCTCATCTGGATCATGATCTACCCCATGATGATGAAGATCGATTTTCAATCCATCAAGAACGTGGGGAAGCATCCCTCCGGCATCCTGATCTCCAGCGGCAGCAGTTGGATTATCAAGCCCTTCCTCATGTTTGGGCTGGCGGCCTTGTTTTTCAAGGTCATCTTCCGCGCCTTCATCCCGGAAGGGCTCGCGCAGGACTTTGTAACAGGGGCTGTATTGCTGGGTGTTGCGCCCTGTACTGCGATGGTGTTCGTGTGGAGCAACCTCACGAAAGGCGACCCGGCGCACACGCTCGTGCAGGTTTCGGTCAACGACCTTCTGATCCTCGTGCTGTTTGTGCCGCTGGTGCAATTCCTGCTGGGGGTAAATGGCGTCAGCATTCCGTGGGATATGCTCGTCTTTTCCATCATCCTGTTCGTCGTGATTCCGCTGGCAGGCGGCGCGCTCACGCGCTTCCTGATGATCCGCAAAAAGGGCGAGCAATACTTCAACGAAAAGTTCGTCCCCAGGTTCGACGGCATCACGACGATGGGGCTACTGCTGACCCTGATTATCATCTTCTCCTTCCAAGGGAACATCATCTTGGAGCAGCCATTCTATGTCTTGCTGATCGCGATACCGCTGATCTTGCAAAACGTGATCTCTGCCAACCTCACCTATCAAGTCTGCCGCTGGACGAAGCAGCCGCACAACATTGCGGCTCCCGCCTCGCTGATTGCTGCATCGGACTTCTTTGAATTGTCGGTGGCGGTGGCCATCGCACTGTTCGGCCCCGAATCCCCGGTCGTTCTCGCCTGCACAGTGGGCGTGCTTACAGAGGTTCCCGTGATGCTGCTGCTCGTTCGGTTCATCAACAAGACCAAGCATTGGTTTCCCCAACCGATAGCTGACAACAAATAAATAGATTGAAGGAGTTGTCCACGATGAAAAAGATGAAGATATTTGAACCCGCCATGTGCTGCCCGACCGGTCTGTGTGGCGTGGGCGTAGACCCGGAACTGCTTCGTATCTCTACGGTGCTGGACACATTGAAAAAGAACGGCGTGGCCGTGGATCGCTTCAACCTCAGCAGCGCCCCAGCGGAATTCATCACCGACCCGGTCATCAACGCCTACATCAACGCCAAGGGTACGGAAGGTTTGCCGGCCGTGATGGTTGATGGCAAGATCGTGATCGAGGGCAGATACCCCACCAACGAGGAATTTACGGCGTTGCTCGACCTGCCCGCCGACCTGCTGGGGAAGCCCGCGGAGAAGGCAAAAGGAAGCGGCGGATGCTGCTGCAAAGGGAGTTGCTGCTGAAATGGAATTGTTCGACCCAAGCAACATTAAACTGACAAAATACCTTTTCTATACTGGCAAGGGCGGCGTGGGCAAGACCAGCGTCGCCTGCGCCACTGCAGTATCGCTGGCGGACGGCGGAAAGAAGGTGCTGCTGATCAGCACCGACCCCGCCTCCAACCTGCAGGACGTATTCTCAATGGAGTTGACCAACAAAGGGACGCCCATCCCCGGCGTGCCGAATCTGGCGGTGGCGAACCTCGACCCCATCCAGGCCGCCGCCGAGTACCGGGAGAGCGTGATCGCGCCCTATCGGGGCAAACTGCCCGCGTCGGTCATCGCCAACATGGAGGAACAGCTTTCCGGCTCCTGCACTATCGAGATTGCGGCGTTCAACGAGTTTTCCGGCTTCATCACCGACGAGACGGTTCAGCGGGAATACGACCACATTATCTTCGACACCGCCCCTACGGGCCACACGCTTCGGATGCTCCAGCTTCCGTCCGCATGGAGCAATTTCATCAGCGAGAGCACCCACGGCGCGTCCTGCCTGGGCCAGCTCTCGGGCCTCGAGAGCAAGAAGGCCATCTACAAGCATGCGGTGGTAACGCTGGCGGACGGCAGCCTCACCACGCTGATCCTCGTCACCCGCCCGGAAACCGCACCGTTCAAGGAAGCGGAGCGGGCCTCCGGCGAACTCTCCGCGCTGGGCATCGATAATCAGATGCTGGTTGTCAACGGCGTGCTGACGGAGCACAGCGACACTCTATCCTCCAGCCTGTATGAGAAACAGCAGGCCGCCCTTGACGCGATGCCGGAGGGCCTGCGGGCCTTCGCTCGCTACATGGTTCCGCTGCGTGCCTACAACGTCACGGGACTGGAGAATGTGCGCGCTCTGCTGAATACCGACCATGTGACCGCCCATGCGCAGGCGCTAAACGCCATGCACATCCCTACGCTGAACGACGTAATCGACGAACTGGTGGCGGAGGGCAAGCGCGTCCTCTTTACAATGGGCAAGGGCGGCGTGGGCAAGACCACCATCGCCGCCGCCGTGGCGCTGGGCCTGGCCAAGCGCGGCAAGAAAGTTCACCTCACTACCACCGATCCCGCCGCGCACCTGAAATTCGTGCTGGACGAAAGCAGCGTCATCTCCATGAGCCATATCGACGAGGCCGAGGAATTGAAGAAGTACCAGAATGAGGTGCTTTCCAAAGCCCGCGCGTCGGGCATGAGCGACGAGGACATCGCCTATGTGGAGGAAGACCTGCGCTCCCCCTGCACGCAGGAGATCGCCGTGTTCCGCGCCTTTGCGGAGATCGTGGAAAGGGCCGACGATCAGGTGGTGGTAATCGACACCGCGCCCACCGGTCACACGCTGCTGTTGCTAGAATCCACGCGGAGCTATAACCACGAGATCCAGCGCACCAAGGGCGAGATCCCCGAATCGGTAGCGCGGCTGCTGCCGAGACTGAAATCTGATGAAACCGAAGTGCTCATCGTGACGCTGCCGGAGGCGACGCCCGTCTACGAGGCGTTGCGGCTGGAGGACGATTTGAAGCGGGCGGGCATCGCCGCAAAATGGTGGATCGTCAATCAGTCCCTGTATGGGTTGAACACCACCAACCCAACGCTGGCGGCAAAGTCGGCGGGTGAAGTGGAATGGCTCAACCGTATCGATGAACACGCAGGCGGCAAATTCGCGCTGATCGCGTGGAGCGCCGGGGAAATCAAGGGCGAGCGCCTACTGGCGCTGTAAGGAGGTCAAGATGACAAAGGTCGCGTTCATATGCGTACACAATTCTTGCCGCAGCCAGATCGCAGAGGCGCTGGGCCACCATCTTGCGGGAGATGTGTTCGAGAGCTATTCAGCGGGAACAGAAACCAAGCCGCAAATCAATCAAGATGCTGTGCGGCTGATGAAGCAGCTTTATGGAATTGACATGGAAGCCACGCAGCATAGCAAGCTCCTGTCGGACATCCCGCCCGTGGATATCGTGGTGACGATGGGTTGCAATGTCGAGTGCCCGTATCTTCCTTGCAAGCATCGGGAGGATTGGGGCTTGGACGATCCCTCTGGCAAGGGCGACGAGGCGTTCATTGAGGCGATCCGGCTGATTGATCATAACATTCAATCCCTGAAAGGGCGGTTGGATACTCCCAGCAGATTACTGCCATAGGAGAAATGGATCGACCATAAAATCCGGCGCTATGCCGGATTTTATGCTTTCGCTTAATTGCTTTCATCCTCCGTGGCTGCCACACCTTCTTGCTCTTACCCCTTGCGCGTGGGGTTAACCGAGCCTTTGCGCAACTTACATCCCATAAACGCAACTTGCCTGCGAAACCATTGAGTAGCGCGCATAAATGATCTATACTGCCCTCGAGGACAGACGAAAGGGAGTATCGTTTATGCTTGGGATCATTACCTTAATCGTTGCGCTGGGTGCGCAAGTCGCCTTTCTTGTTTTTCGGATGGCAACCAAAAGCTGGCAACCCAAGGCAACGCACTTTGCCCGAATCGCCGCATTCACCGCGTTTTCTCTGCTGATGCTCGCGAGGGTTTATTGGTGGGGATTCCGCTGGATGGGTTTGTTTCTGCTGCTGGCCGTTCTGGCTGTTTTTAGCGTCTTGTATTTTGCACGGCGCACGAAAAAGGAAAAGCAATATCGAGGGTTCCGTGCCGTATTCTCCTTCATAAGCGGATGCTTGCTGGTCTCGTTTTGCATCTTGCCCGGCGTCCTGTTTCCGCAATTTAAGGAAGTCTTGCCTACCGGCTCCTTTGGTGTGAATACCCAGAGCGTAACACTTGTGGACGAAGCGCGGGTCGATCCGTTTTCTCAGACGGGCGAAAACCGAAAACTGACCGTGCAGTTCTGGTATCCGTCCGTCGCGGGAGACACAGATGCTTTCCCACTGGTTGTCTTTTCTCACGGGGCGTTTGGCTTTCGTGGCAGCAATCTTTCAACGTATGAAAACCTGGCCAGCAACGGGTATGTTGTATGCAGCATTGATCACAGCTATCATTCCTTTTTCGCCCGGCATATGGATGGAACCAGCACGTTGGTCAATATGGACTTTCTGAACGATGCGGTCAATATCACCAATGGCGTGTATGACGAAAAGACGTCTTACGACAAAACCCACGAATGGCTGGCGCTGCGTGCCGCCGATATGAATATCGTGCTGGACGAGATCTTGCACAACGGGAGCGGGAAGATGCCGGAAACCGTCTCCTCTTTGATCGATCCGGACAAAATTGGACTGTCCGGCCATTCCCTTGGCGGCGCGACGGCTGCGAAATTGGGCAGAGAGCGCCCGGATGTAGACGCTGTGGCCGTGCTCGATGGCACCATGTTCGGCGAGGAAATCGCGTTTGAGAATGGAAGTGCAGTCCTGACCGATAAGCCATACCCGATTCCCCTTTTGAATCTGTACAACGAAAGCCATTACGACGACGCACATGAGCAGAGTTTGTCTTATGACAATCTGTCCGCCAGTGCACATGCCGTGGAGGCCTATGCTGTGGTGATTCGTGATTCCGGGCATCTGAATTTTACCGACCTCCCGCTCTTTTCCCCGGCGCTGGCTCGAATGCTCGGCACCGGTGAAGTAGGCAGCCGGTACTGCATCGAGACGATGAACCAAATTGTTCTGGAGTTTTTCAACCATGCGTTAAAGGACGGCGCAGACCTGAATCTGGAACCGGAATATTGAAACTGTCAGCATCCGGCTGTTGAGGGTAGGAGCAGTATATGATATGAGGTATGGGATGGGCTTATCAAAGCGCACCGTCTCATACCTCTTTCGAAGATGATCCGCAGGTTCGCTGCTACGGCTTAAGAAATTTCACTTATGATTGTCATTGCGCTGGATGGCGTTACCCGTTTAAGCTATAATAATGTGATGGATGGATGATCCATAACACATCTGCGGCCATTGATGCGCTTCTCCACTACATGGAACCTGAGCGTCAATCGGTCGCGGCAAGTTTAGAAGGTGGCGCTTTGAAAGTTGCAATCAGGAAGATCGGCAGAGAGACAGACGAACAGGTCGTCATCCATTGCTACGAAGTAAACGAGGATGTCAAGAGCATCGTCCGGTTTGTGAAATCCGCCGGGGCGACGCTGGCCGGGTATATCGAGGAACGCGTGAGCCAGATCGCCCTGCAGGATATCCTCTATGTGGAGGCTGTCGACAGCAGGGTGTTCGCCTATACCGCAAAAAAGACATACGAACTCAAGTGCAAGCTGTATGAGTTTGAAGCGGCGCATGAGGGCAGGAAGTTTTTCCGGTGCTCAAAATCCTTTATCATCAACCTGATGAAGGTGGATCACGTGCGCCCCATTCTCAACGGCAGGTTCTCGGCGACCATGTTCAACGCGGAGGAAGTCATCATTTCCCGGCAGTATGTGCCGGAACTGAAAAAACGATTGCTGGGTGAAGAAGCATGAGCCTGAAAGCTTTTTTGAAACGCTGCCTGATGGAGTACTTTATCATTACGACGTGTGTGACAGCGGCCATCGCCATCCTTGGGATGCGCCTAGATCCCGAAGCAAAGTTCGGCTATGAGGCATATTATTCGCCCCTCCTTTTTGGCCTGGTGAGCCTTGTGCCCTCCTTCGCCA